>CALEKU010000219.1 GCA_937902745.1 uncultured Armatimonadota bacterium | reverse complement strand
GGCCGGGTGCTACGGTCGGTTTTCTCTCTACGAGAAGGCCGACCGGTGACATTGTAACACCGGAGTCGCCGACCGAGGAAGGCAAGTTTCAGAGAACGCCCGCCGCGAACCTCAGAGGTCAAACGTCAGCACTACCGGTTCGCGCCCGCGACAACCCACGCCCTCTTTCTTCCCTTCTTCCTCTCCTCTCCCCCTTGGCGTCTTGGCGGTTAAACCTTCCCCCACCGGGACGCTCAGGGCACGGACGGAGGGGAAGGCGCGCAGCGTGGCCGGCAGATGCGGCGGGCGGCGGAGATACGGAAGGAGCGCACGGCCAAAAAAAACCCGCCGCCCCGATTCGGTGAGAACGTGGAGGCGGGAGTTTCGCAACCGTGCGAAACGAGTGCGAAACCACATGGGTTTCTCGTGCGAAGTATAGTTTACCCAAATATACCCCTGGTCATTACGTAGCCGGTTATCGGGCAGGCTTCGCTCTACCCTGTGCCTCTCAACCCTGCGGAATAGTAATTTCCCGTCGCCATAACTACGGTGTAACCCCTATAGATATGAGAGCCCCTTCATGCCGACGTTTTTGTATGTCGGTCGAGAAAAACACGGGAGGTCGCCCCCGCACAGGCGCCCCGCAAGAGAACATCGGGTCGAGATGCAGAAGGCAGAATCGACGCACGCTTATCAGGAAGCAACACACGTGAGCACCGCCACCCCTAACCGCAGCACCCGGCGCACCGGAGGCGCGCCCGCCGACGGTCGCCGGCCCACCCGCCAGCGCAGGACCCCGCGGCGCACCTCCCCCGTTCCCGCAGGCGCCGCGGCCACCGCCACCGCCACTACGGCCGCCGCCGCTACCGAGGAGCGCGAAATCCGCAGCGTCCATCCGGATACTGTCCCGCCCACCGTCCAGGCCGCGGCGCCGGTCGCGCCGGCTGCGCCGGTTGTGCAGGTCTCGCAGGTTGCTCAGGTCGCGCCGGTGCGGATGCCCCCGCGCGTGCCGGAGTGGACGCCGGGAATGTCCTTCCCCGTGGAGCCGGTTCGCCAGGGCCCGAACTGGGTGGCCGTTCCCGAGTGGGGTACGGCCCGCAGCGGTGAGTTCGCCTGGGCGCGCATCTGCCGCCTGACCTCCTATGTTCTGCTGATCCTCCAGGCGGCGGCGCTGGTGTACGCGGCGACGCGCCCGGATGTGGACTCCCCGGCCGCTCCCTGGCGCTCGACGGTCCTGTTTCTGTGCATTAGCCTGATCGCCACCGCGTTCGCGCCCCCGCTTCTGCGGCGCCTCTACGAGCGCCGTTACGGCCCCGCCCTCTTCAACGAGGCCGGCTCCGCAGTCCGCTGGTTCTGAGCGGCAGCGGCCGCAGTGGAAGGAAGAAGGAAAAGGACAAAGCCCCCAGCCAGTACCAGGCCGGGGGCTTTGTCCTTTTCCGCGCGGGGGCCGTGGTTAGGCCGGTAGGGCGGTGCCGCCAATCAGGGGCAGCAGGCCCGCCGAGGCCAGCGCAGGGCCGAAAGGGCGGCCGCAGCGAGAGCGGAGCAGCGGGCGCATAGTGGAGGGGTCTCTTTCGGTACGGCGCGCTCGCCTCCGGGGGAAACCCGGGGCTGCGGGTCCGCGCCGGGTGCAGGGAGAGCAACCGGCATACCCCGGAGTTATGTACGCTCCCTAATCGCGGGCGGAAGGACTACGTAATTGCGGGGGCGATAACCGGCGAGTCCCCGGCCGGAAGCGAGCCGGGGACTCTCTGGGCGCGCTGCCGCCGTTCGGGGGCTCAGCGAGCGCCCACGCAGGCGGGAGGGCGCGGGCGGGTATAGTGGCAGTACCAATGTAACCACAGTATGAGGGAGGGGCCAGGCGATGACGGAACCGGAGGCGCGGGGGCGGCGAGCGGCGGCAGCGCGGGCGATGCCCTATCGGATGCCACACGCGGGCGGCTGGAGGAGGTGCGCCGCGGCCTGCTCGGTCTGCACGGTGGGCTGCTGGACAGCGAGCGGCGGGCCTATGAGCAGGTCTATGGGCGCATCGGGTCCAGCGGCGAACTGCTCCAGCTGGTTCTCCACCACTCCTGGTTCGCCTGGCTGCGGCCGGTGTCGGCGCTGGCGGCGCGCCTGGAGGAGCGGCTGGCCTCCCGCGCCGACCCCGCCCCCACCGAGGGCGAGGCCGCCGCGCTGCTGGCGCAGGTGCGCGATCTGCTGCGCGGCAGTTCCGACGCCACCGCGGAGGGGGCCGAAGGCAGCGCCGCTGCCGCCGCGGCAACCGCGTTCGGCGAGCGCTACCGCCTCGCGCTCCAGCAAGACCCGGACGTCATTCTGGCGCACGCCGGGGTCATGCGCCTCCTCCCGCCCCCGGAGCCGGCGCCCTAGCCGGGCGCAACCCGAACCGGGCAGGCGTGTCCGAATCGTTTGATGATGGACACCACGGCTTGTATCGCTGGTTCGCCTACTTCCGCCGGGGCTTCCTGCGCGACACTCTGACGCTCTCCCGGGTCGTAGAGGCGATAGTGACCTTTCTGCTTCCGGTTCTGAACGCGGCGTGCGATGGGGGAGCCGGGGCAATGGCCTCCCGGCGGAACCTGGCGCGAAGGATAGATACGGACATCGGTCGGCTCCCCGGAGCCGACCGACGTCTTTAACGCCTTGACAGAACTCAGGCGGCGTTGCGCCGGCGCCGGGAGAGGGCCAGGCCGAGCAGCGGGCCACCCGCCAGGGCGGCGAGCGCGAAGGTGCCGGGCTCCGGTACGGCCGTGACCGCGCCGATGGTGTAGTTGATCGTCACGTTGGCGACGCGGGGGTAGTAGAAGGTGTTATCGAACAGGCTGTTCTCAGCGCCGCCCAGCGTCAGGGACAGGTCAGAGTTGCTGTAGGACTGGTTGGTGCCGTTGCCGTTGGTGTAGGCGGCGGACCAATCCACGTTCTGGATGGCGATGCCGGTGATCCCCTCGGCCAGCGTAAAGTCGGTTACGTCCACCACAGAGGGGACGTCCCGGCCCAGGTTCACCCCCGTGCCGCTGGAGACCAGGGTCCAGCCCACGGAAGAGGCCGCGTTGCCGAGATAGGTACCGGTGCGGGCGTAGATGTTGAGCGAGATGCTCGACTCCTGGCTGGAGTAGACGTTGACCGCCAGGCTCGTGATGGTGATGCCGGCGGTGTTCAGCACGTTGATGTCGAAGAACTGGGCGCCGCCGGCGAAGTTATTGTTGTTACCGGCAAACAGGGTGGTGATCGACTCCGCCCGCGCCTGGGGGGCCAGGCTGGCCAGGCCGACGGTCAGAAGCAGCGCCGCACCGGCGGCGACAAAACGAGATGCCATCTTTCAGAATCCTTGCGTATGTCCGATTGGGTTTTGGCGGGGGTGGGGCGAATGGGGGCGGGCCGCCGGGACGGATGAGGAGGGAACTGCCGGCAGGCGAACGGTTCGCAGTCTGCCTGCTAATCTCGCATTTATCGTAGCACAGCAAGCGGGCAAGCACGGACGGAGACGGGCGCTGCGCGGTACAATCCGGCACCATTACCGGTCGGCGGCGGGGGGGACGCGGCGGCGGCTTTCGAAGGCGATCAGGAGGCCGAGCAGGAGGTAGCAGACGGGCACGAGGTAGAACGCCACGCCCAGGCCGCCGCGGTCCCCGATGTAGCCGGTGAGCCAGGTGGCGAAGCCGCAGCCGGGGATGCCCGCCGCCGAGAGCAGGATCATCAGCAGCGTGGTGTCTACCTGCGGCAAACGGTCCGCCGCATAGCTCTGGACCGTCGGCCAGAACGGCGCCGTGGCGATTCCGGCGAAGAACAGCAGCGCCAGGAACGGCGTCAGGTACGTCGTGAGCGGCAGGAAAATCGACACCAGCACGCCCACCGCCGCCGAGTACAGCAGGAACGGCCGCAGGCGGTGCTGCGGCACCCAGTAGCCCCCGGCGAGCCGACCCAGCGCCATCCCCGCCGCAAAGCACGCGGTCCCTACCGCCCCGATCCACGGCGACGCTCCAAACGTGAGCTGGATGAAGCTGGCCGACCAGAACGTGAGGCAGAACTCGCCCCCGCCCGCCACGAACATGGCCCCGAAGAAGAGCCAGAAGGGCGGCAGGCGCAGGATGGCCCGCGCGCGCGCCCAGACCGCGGCCGGGTCCGGACGCTCCGGGCTCTCGGGGTAGGGGCGAGTGCCCCGCCCCGGCGGCAGCAGCAGCACGAGGGCCGGCACCAGCGCGCCCAGCGATGCCGCGCCGACGATGACGCGCCAGGAGACGCCCACGGCAAGCAGCGCCCCGGCGGCCAGCACGGTGATGAGAACCCCCACCGACCAGAAGGCGTGCGTGAAGTTGACATAGCGGCCGGGGTCGTCCGGGTGCAGGTCCTGGATAAACGGGGTCGCCAGCCCTTCGATCACGCCCTCCCCCACCCCGGCGACGATCAGGGCGAGGAACACGACGCCGTAGGTCGGGGCGAGCGCAACGCCGGCCATGCCGATGCCCATCAGGAGCACCGACACGCCCAGTGTGCCGCGCTTGCCCCAGCGCGCCGCCCAGAACCCGCACAGGAGCAGCGCGACCACCAGGGCGACGGTGCGCCCGATCTGGAGCGAGCCCCCGGCGGTCATCCCGCCCGCTTCCAGGCGGAAGCCCAGGTCGCGCGCGAGCGACACCAGCGACACCGGGGCGACGACGGACCCCGCGGCATACGCGATGTAGGTAAGAAAGGCGGCGTGGTCGTAGCGCCCGAAGGTCATCGCGCGCGACGGCGCGGCAGCAGTGACAGCAACAGCGGCAGCAGTCGTGGCGGGGGGCGCGGGCGGGGCCGCGGGTCGGTGATGCTGGTCGGACATAGCGGTGGGCGTGGCGGCGCCCGCGGGGGGACCGGGGCGGGGCGTACCCCAGTCTACCCCGGCGGGTCAAACGGCGCTAACGTGCCGTTTGGGCGTGGGCATGGGCGCCCCACCCTCACGCCGTGTCCGGTATATCGGCATCGGGCGTCGGGCGATGCGCCAATTCGGGCACGAAACGCCGCCGCCTGTCGTCCTACTCGGTATGCAAAGGGAAATGACGCCAGCGGAGGCAGCGGCGCTGGCCGGCGCGATCAACGCGCGACCGGGGCGGTACGGGGCCGCACCGTTCGATGTGGGCCGCTTTGCCCTGGTGCTGCTCTACGATCGGCACGCGGGCGCCGCCCCAAGTCGGTGCGCCATCCGCGACCCCGCCCGCTACCTGGACGACCTGGAGCGCGGCGGCAGCGCCGAGGCTGCGGACGACCCGGACCTGCGCGAGGCCCTGCGCGGGTGGGTCACCGCCGCTGCCGCTGCTGCCGCCCGGCGCGATGCGGCGCGGTAGAATAAGCGTGGGTGCGGACGACCGCACCTGCGCACGCACGCACGCACGGCGCCAACGACTCTGGGACGACCCGGAACGTAAGGAGAAAGCAGCGCACTATGGCCTGGGTCCTTCTTTTCGTCGCCGGACTGTTCGAGGTCGTGTGGGCCGTGGGGCTCAAGTACACCGCCGGGTTCACCAAACTGTGGCCGAGCGTGGGAACGCTCGGTGCGATGGCGGTGAGCGTGTTTCTGCTCTCGCAGGCGCTCCGGACCATCCCCGTGGGCACGGGCTACGCGGTGTGGACGGGCATCGGCGCCGTGGGCACGGCGCTGGTGGGCATGGCGCTCTTCAACGAGCCGCGCGACACGGCGCGCGTGATCTGCCTCCTGCTCATCGTCGCCGGCATCATCGGCCTGAAGCTCACCGCTGCCGCTGCTACCGCCGCGGCGCCCCAATGAGCCGCCGGGACGGGTATTTTTCCTGCGCGCCGGGGTATCATAGAGTGCCATGCCCGCCGCCCTCGCCGCCGCCCTGACCCCTGGAACGCCCGCCGCCGCCCCGGCGCGCCCGCGTCCCCGCATGGGCGGCGTCCCCGAATCGCCCCGCGACCCTCCGCCCCCTTTTCGGCCCCGCGCCTGACGCGCGCGGAAGCGCCTGCCCAGGCGCCCCCCCCTGCTCGCCCGCCGCAACCCGGTCTGTATTCCCGCGAAACACCTAGAAGAAGAAGGAGGTGCCGGCCCATGCTGCTGCCGCCGCTGTTGTTGCTGCCGCCGCTGCTGCTGCTGCTGCTGCCTGGCTACGCCCGCGCCGCGAAAGAGGGGCCGCGGCGATGACAACCCATCTGCTGATGCTCCTGATCGGCCTGGCCTGCGCCGGCGGGGGCGGCGAGCTGTTCATCCGCGGGGCGGTCGGGCTGGCGCAGTGGGCGCGCATCCCGCCGGGCATCGTTGGGGCGACCGTGGCCGCCTTCGCCACCTCAAGCCCGGAGCTTTCCGTGGCAATCTCGTCGTCGCTGGCCGGCAACCCTCAGGTCTCGGTTGGGGACGCCGTGGGCAGCAACGTCGTCAACATCGCCCTGATCCTCGGCATCGCGCTCCTGATCTCCCCCACCGCTGCGCCGCGCGAGGGGCTGCGGCGCGACTTCCCCGTGGCGCTGCTCGTGCCGTTCGCCATCGGGCTTCTGTCGCTCGACGGCAGCCTGTCGCGCCCGGACGGCTTTGTGCTGCTGGGCCTGTTTACCGCCTGGCTCGTGGCGACCGTGATCGAGGCGCGCCGGGCGCGTCAGGCTGCCCTGGAGGGCGAGGCGACCGAGGAGGTGCTGGCCGTGAAGCCTGTGCCCGCCGTGCTGTTCTCGCTGATCGGGCTGGCGCTACTGGTGGTGGCGGGGCGCACCATCGTGTCAGGCGCCGTCGGCATCGCTTCAGCGTTTGGAATGGACGCCTTCGCGATCGGGGCGACGGTGGTCGCCGTGGGTACCTCCGTACCAGAGCTGGCGACCACCGTACTGGCGAAAGCCCGCGGCCATCAGGAGGTGGCGCTGGGCACGGTGCTGGGGAGCAACATCTTTAACGGACTTTTCGTGGTTGGCCTCGCCGCCATCCTGTGCCCGATGCACCTGCCGCTACCGTCGGTGGCGGTGGGCCTGCTGACGGGTGCGGTCGTGACGGCGTTCACCTACCCGCCTGCGGGCGGGGTCCTGGGGCGACGCCGTGGGGCGCTGCTGCTGGCGCTGTACGTCGTGTACGTCGCGGTCGTGCTCCAGATGCGCGTGGGCGGCGCGGGCCATTGAACGGGCCATTGAACGGGCCTTTAGAACAACAATAACCAGGTCGGAATCAACGTCGGAGTCAATATGGCATCACAACCTACCACCGCGGTGGACGCGGCGGCGCTGCCGCCGCGTCCGATCTCGCGGCTTATCCGTCCCTTCCAGGAGTTCGCGCGCGTCCAGGCGTCCAGCGGCATCCTGCTGCTCGTCTTCACCGCCGCCGCACTGGCGTGGGCGAACTCGCCATGGGCGGAGACCTACGAACGTCTGCTCGGCACCTACGTCACCGTGGGCGCCGACGGCTTCCAGGTGCGCGAATCGCTGCTGCACTGGATCAACGACGGCCTCATGGCTGTGTTCTTCTTCGTGGTCGGCCTGGAGATCAAGCGCGAGGTGCTGGCCGGCGAGCTGTCGTCCCCGCGCAAGGCCGCCCTGCCGGTCGCGGCGGCGCTGGGAGGCATGATCGCCCCGGCGTTGCTCTATCTGGCGCTCAACCGCGGCGGGCCGGGCGCCGGCGGATGGGGCATCCCGATGGCAACCGACATCGCCTTTGCGCTCGGCGTCCTGGCGCTTCTGGGGCGCCGCGCCCCGACCTCCCTGAAGGTGTTTCTGGCCGCGTTCGCCATCGCCGACGACATCGGGGCGGTGCTGGTAATCGCGCTGTTCTACACGGCCTCGCTCCACATGGGCGCGCTGCTCGTCGGCTTCGGACTGCTCGGCGTGGCGGCGTTCGCCAACTGGGCCGGGGTGCGCCGCCCACTCGTGTACGCTCTGATCGGCGTGGCGATGTGGGTCGCGTTTCTGGAGTCGGGGGTACACGCCACGGTCGCGGGCGTGCTGCTGGCCATGACCATCCCCGCCAGCGCGCGCATCGACCCGGCGACGTTTACGGAGGGGGCGCGCGGCCTCGTGGACCGCTTCGAGCGCGCAGGCGAGCCGCACGACAACGATGTGGCCACCAACGCCGAGCGGCAGGCGGCGCTGCACACGCTGGAGATGGCGACGGAGCGGGTGCAGACGCCGCTGCAGCGGATGGAGCATATGCTGCACCCGTGGGTGACGTTCTTCGTCATGCCCATCTTCGCCCTCGCCAACGCGGGCGTCTCCCTCGCCGGCACGAGCCCGGGCGCCCTGCTGGCAAACCCGATTCCGCTCGGCATTGTGATCGGTCTGGTGCTGGGCAAGCCGATCGGCGTAACACTGGCGGCGTGGCTGGCCGTGCGAAGCGGCCTGGCCACGATGCCGGACGGGGTGACGTGGCGCCAGCTCCACGGGGCGGGCTGGCTCGGCGGCATCGGATTCACCATGGCGCTGTTTATCACTGGCCTTGCGTTCCCGGACGCCGACCGGCAGGCGGCGGCGAAGGTGGGCATCCTGGGCGCCTCGCTCGTTGCCGGCACCGTGGGCTACATCCTCCTCGCCCGGACCGCGGCGCCGACGCCCGCTCAGGACGCGGAGGGAGAGGAAGGAAACGGCTAGCAGGCGTTCCCTTCCTCTCCCTCCCAGCATGGAAAGACCCGGCGCGACGGAGAGAATCCGTCGCGCCGGGTCTTTCCATGTGTCCCGGCGTTTGGGCACGGATTTTGCCATTTACCGAATATATACAAATGTTGGCGTGAAGCCGCGGGCGTGGTACGCAGCCGTTGTTCCTGTCGGTCCCGACGCCTGCTCCAGCGACACCTCGCCAGGGCACTGCTGGTTCGGTCCCGTTCATGAACATACGCACTCGATTCCTGCTCGTCTTCGCCTTGCTGTCCGCCCTGTTCGCAACCGGGCTTGCCGGCCACCAGTTCTATGTGCGGACACGCTCCGCGGCGCTGGTCGAAGGGCTGCGGCGCCAGCACGCGGCGCTGGCGCGCGAGGTAGTAGCGCTGCACGGTGCAAAGCGCGCGACCCTCGCCGCCGACTACGCCCGCTGGGACGAGATCGCCCGCTTCGCGTCGTCTCCCCCCGGCAGCCCCACGTTCAACCGCGCCTGGCAGCGCGCGAACATCGACCCAGCGCTGGACACGTTCGGCGCCGACGCACTGTGGATCTACGACCGACAGGAGCGCCTGGCCTACTTTGTGAGCAAGCCCGCCGCGGCCGGTCTGCGCGCCTTCCCGCCGCGCGCGGGCGCCGCCCCGTCGGCGCTGTTCGCGGGGGCCGCCCCGCCCCCCCTGCGGCAGGTCTTTGTCCCCACGCAGGGCGGCGGCGTCACGGGCGGGCCGCTGCTGGAGCTGCGCGCGGCCCGTATCGTCCACAGCGCGGACCTGGACCGCAGCGGCAAAACGTTCGGCACTCTGTATGTCGGCAAGCTGTGGGACCGGGACTACCTGGTCGAACTCGGGCGCCTGCTGGACGCGGACGTGCGCGTGGAGCCCGCCCCCCCCACCGTCAATGCCAGCACCGACACCGATGCCGACGCGGAGGAGGAGTCGCAGAAAGATCAGAACCTGCTGGTGTCACGCGAGACACTGCCCGGACTGGAGCGGGGCCGGCCCGCGGCCATGCTGGTGGTCACCAGCCACTACCGCGGACTGGAGGAGCAGGCCCGAGCCGAGAGGACCGAGGCGGTGATGGCGCTGGCGTTCGGCGCTATCCTGCTGGGCGCCTCGGCGGCGCTCTGGCGTCGCTGGGTGGGCGCCCCCCTGAGCTATATTGTGGAGTCGATGCGCTCCGGCTCCGAGGACGGTTTGGATGTCGCGGCGGCGGCGGCGCCGGAGTTCCACGACCTGGCGACCCTGGTGCGCGACTCGCACCGGCAGCGGCGCGCCCTGGAGGAGCAGAAGGCCGCGCTGCAGCAGACCCAGGAGACGCTGGACCGGGAGCGGACCTTCTTCCGCGACATTCTGGACACCGCCCCGACCCTTATCGTCGTCGAGGAGCCGGACGGCACCCTCGCCTTTGTCAACCGCTCGGCCGCCGAGGCGGCGGGTAGCACGGCAGAGGCGCTGATCGGCCGCAACATCGCCGAGGTCATCACCGATCCGAAGACGCTCGCCAACATGCGTCAGGGCAGCGCGCAGACCCTCGCCTCCCCCGGCAAGACCTTTATCGCAGAGGAGCACTTCCCGCTCCCGTACAGCCGGGTTATGTGGACCCAGACCGCCAAACGCGCCATCGCGGCGGCGGACGGGTCGGGGCTTCAGGTGCTGGTGGCTGCCACCGATATCTCCGCGCGCAAGGAATCCGAGGAGCGCCTGCACCACCTGATGAGCAGCGCCCGCTGCCTCCTCTGGAGCGCCGAGGTCACCTTCCCCGAGGGCGCGGACCGACCCCGCTGGCAGTTCCTGTACCTGGACGAGACCGCCGCCCAGCGGTTCCTGCCGCTGCCCATCGCGCCCGGCCATACCTACTCCGACGCCATGTACCTGCGGCGCCACCCGGAGGACCGCGCCGCCACCGATACCACCAGTCTGCCGCATCTCCAGCGCAGCGAGGACTACTGCCAGGAGTTCCGCGTCCAGCGCGCGGACGGCCAGTGGCGCTGGCTGCGTGAGGAGGTCACGCTCCAGCCCCTCGGCCCGCGCTGCTGGCGCGCCGTGGGCGTCAGCATGGATATCACCGAACAGAAGGAGGCGGAAAAGGAGCTTCGCCACCTGATGGGCAGCGCCCGCTGCCTCCTCTGGTGCGCTGAGGTGCGCGAGCCGAAGCCGGGCGAGTTCCCGCCGGGCGTGGACAAGCTGTGGTGGGTCTACCAGCACTGCGACGAGGAGGCGGCCCAGCGCCTGCTGCAGCTGGACGTCCCCCCGGGCCAGCGCTACACCGACGTCATGTACCTGCACCGCCACCCCGAGGACCGGGAAAAGGTGGACCTCTACAGCGTCCCCTTCATCCGCCGGGGCGAGGACTACTCCCAGGAGTACCGGGTGCGCGGCGCCGATGGCCTGTGGCACTGGCTGCGCGAGGATGTGCGCGTCGAGACCCTGGCGCCCGGCCGCTGGCGCGCGGTCGGCGTGACCACCGACATCACCAGCCTCAAACGCGCTGAGGAGGGGCTGCGCGAAAGCGAGGAGCGCTTCCGCCACATCTTCGAGCACGCGCCGGTGGGCATCTACCGGACGGCGCCGGACGGCCGGTTCCTGCTCGCCAACCCGGCGCTGGTACGGATGATGGGCTACACCGACGCCGAGGAGCTGGCCCAGGCGGATATCGTGGGGACGGGCATGGCGCGCGGCTACGAGCGGGATCGGTTCCTGGCGCTGATGGAGCGCGATGGCCGGGTGCGCGACTTCGAATCGACCATCTGGCGCAAGGATGGCACGCGCCGGCACATCCGGGAGAACGCCCGCGCGGTGCGCAGTGACGATGGCACACTGTTGTACTACGAGGGCACCCTGGAGGACGTCACTGCCTACAAGGAGGTCGAGGAGGCGCTGCGGGCGTCCCGGCGTCAGGCGGAAGCGGCGCAAGCGTCTGCGGAGGCGGCGGCTCGTGTCAAGGGCGAGTTCCTGGCCAACATGAGCC
>CALEKU010000218.1 GCA_937902745.1 uncultured Armatimonadota bacterium | reverse complement strand
GGCGCAGGCGCAGGCGCCGCAGCCGGAGCAGGACCCTGCCCAGGCGCAGGTAGCACCCGGGGCGGACGCCCCTGTGATCCGGCAGGTCGAAGTGACCGGCGGGCGCGAACTGCCGGCGCGCCAGGTGGCCGAGGTCGCGGAAAAGGCCGTGGCGGGCCGGCGCGCGGACCCGGCGACGGTCCGCGCCGCGGCGGAGGCCGTGCGCGGCCTGTATCGCGCCAATGGGATGCCGCTGGCGCAGGTCATTCGGACCGAAGTCACCCCCGAGGGCGTGCTGCGCCTCACGGTGGCGGAGGGGACGGTGCGGAGCGTGCTTGTGCGCGGCAACGGGCGGACCCAGACGGGCGTTATCCGCCGCGCCGTCGCCATCCAACCCGGCGACGTGTACCGCGAGGACCGGGTAGGTGACGCGCGCAACCGGCTCGGGCGCCTGGGCATCTTCGAGGACGTGGTCATCAGCGCGACCACCGTGGGCGCTGCGGGCGAGGATGAGGAGGGGGAAGAGGGGGAGACGGCCCCGAAGGAGAAGCCGGGCTCCGCGGACGCTCCTGCCGCCGGTGCGGCGCCGCCCTCCGAACCGCCCGCGGACGAGGTGGGCTTTGTGGACCTGGTGGTGCGTGTGAAGGAGCGGCGCACCGGCAACATCGCGGCGACCGTGGGGTACACCGACGGCTCCGGCCTCGTGGGCTTCGTGGACATCTCCGAGGACAACCTGAACGGCTCCGCGCAGCAGGTGTCCGCGCAGTGGCAGCGGTTCAACCAGTCACGCTTCACCAACGACGGCATCGTCATCGACGAGGACGCGCGCATGGCCTATGAGATCGCGTACGCCATGCCCGCCCTCGGTCCGCGCTCCACCGCCTTCACCATCAACCTCTACGACAAGAACACTATCTTCCTGCCGTTCTTCGTGGTGAACCAGGACACGATCCGCTCCTATGAGTTGCGCAGGGGGGGACGGGTGAGCGTGGGGCGCAGCGTGGCGCGTGGCCTGAGCCTGTTCGTATCGGCGCGCCGGGACGAGGTGGGCTATGACCCGGTGCCCGAGAGCCTGAACCCGCCGGTCGCCGCAATCCGGAACTCCTTCGGTACGGTTGCCGCCCTCGGGCTGACGCTCGTGGCGGACGGGCGCGATGACTCGTACAACCCGCGCCGCGGGCACTACCGCACCCTCGGGTTCGAGCGCGCCGCCCGCGTCCTGGGGGGCGATCGGACGTTCAATCAGGTGCGTCTGGACCTGCGCCAGTACGTCCCGCTGCAGGGCGGCAATGCGCGCTCGCCAGTGATCGCCGCCCGCCTTTTGGGCGGGACCACCAACAGCGACACTCCCCTTTCAGAGCAGTTCTGGCTGGGCGGGTACGAACTGCTGCGCGGCTATGACCTGTTCTCAATTCGCGGGAACCGGATGTTGCTGGGGGCGGTGGAGGGGCGGGTACCCTTCGGCCAGGGGGTGCAGGGCGTGTTGTTCACGGAGTTCGGCAACGCCTGGGTGCCGGGCGCGCGGGCGTCCTTGGGCGACCTCAAGGGCTCTGTGGGGGCCGGCCTGCGGTTCCTGACGCCTATCGGGCCGATCCGGTTCGATGTGGCGTACGGCTCGAACCTGCAGACCTACGTCTCGCTCGGTCAGTCGTACTGAGCGGCGGCGGCCGCGCGACGATCGCCGTCGTAGGGCCGGCCTGTCAGATGCGGCGGAATGCGGCAGTCTGTTCTGGGTGTCATGGCGCACGACGTATTCATCAGCTACTCTTCGCACGACAAGCAGGCCGCCGATGCCGTGGTCGCCGCTCTGGAGGCGGCCGGCATGCCCTGCTGGATCGCCCCGCGCAACATCCACCCGGGAGTCGAGTGGAGTCAGGCCATCGTGGAGGCGATTCGCGCGAGCCGCCTCCTGCTGCTCGTCTTCACGGACCACTCCAACCAGTCACCCCAGGTGCTGCGCGAGATCGAGCGGGCGGTCAGCCTGCGCGTACCCATTATCCCGTTCCGCCTGGAGAACGTGCCGCTGACGCCCTCGATGGAGTACTTCATCAGCGTTGCGCACTGGATGGACGCTCTGACTTCCCCCCTGGAGAACCACCTGCCCGCTCTCATCGCCGCCGCGCGTGAGCGCATGGCGCCGCAGGCGCCGGGCGCGGGCCTTGCCTCCACTGCCGCCGCACCGAAGCCGGACCCATTTGCCCCGGCGCCCGTGCACACCTCTGTGGCTCCCCCCGCCGTGCTGGGCGGGAATCTGCCATCCGCCCTCACCCCTATCATCGGGCGGGAAAGCGAGGTTGGGGAGGTGGGGCGCCTTCTGGCGACCACGCGGCTTCTAACGCTGGTCGGTATCGGCGGCTGCGGTAAGTCCCGCCTCGCCCTGGAGGCCGCGCACTCGGTGGACCCGGCGCAGTACCTGGACGGCGCGTGGCTGGTGGAACTGGGCTCCCTGAGCGAACCGGAGCTGGTGGACGACACCGTGGCCGACGCTCTGCACCTCACGGCTTCCGGGCACCTCGCCGAGGATCTGCGCGAGAAGCGTCTGCTGCTGGTGCTGGACAACTGCGAGCACCTCCTGGGGGCGTGCGCAACGCTGGTGGAGCATCTGCTGAAGACGTGCCCGCATCTGCGCATCCTCGCTACCAGCCGTGAGCCCTTCAACCTGGGCGCGGAGCAGGTGTGGCGGGTTCCGTCGCTGGCGCTGCCCGACCCGCGGCGCTCCGACACCGCGGAACGGGTGCTCCAGAGTCCTGCGGTGCGCTTCTTTGTGCAGAGGGCGCAGTTCCGGAATCCGCGCTTCGCGGTGACGGATGCGAACGCGCGCGCCGTCGCCGAGATCTGTCGCCGATTGGACGGCATCCCGCTGGCGCTGGAACTGGCGGCAGCGCGCGTGCGGGCGCTGCCCGTGGAGCAGGTCGCCCAGCGCCTGGAGGACCAGTTCCGTTTGCTGGCGGGCGGGGATCGAACCGCGCTGCCACAGCACCAGACCCTCCGGGCGATGATGGACTGGTCCTTCCAACTGCTGGACGACGGCGAGCGGGCGGTTTTGCGCCGGCTGTCGGTCTTCGGCGGCGGGTGGAGCCTGGAGGCCGCCGAGGCGATCTGCCCGGATGGCGAGGATGGGACCGTTCCGGAAGAGGCCATCGAGACCTGGGAGATTCTCGACTACCTTTCGCAGCTTGTGGACAAGTCGCTCGTGGCGCTGGACGAACCGAACGCCGACGAGGAGCCCTCCACGACCCTGAACTACCGCCTCCTGGAGACGGTGCGCGCCTACGCCCGCGAGAAGCTACGGGAAGCCGGGGAAGAGGCGGACTGGAGGGCGCGGCACGCCCGGTACTTCCGCGACCTCGCCCTGGAGGGGGAGGAGGCGGCGTCGGGGCCGGAGAACACCCGCTGGCAGGCGCGGGTGACAGCGGAGCGGGACAATCTGCGCCTGGCGCTGGACGAACTCCTGGCGCGCGGGGCCGCGGCGGACCTTGAGGCGGCGCGGGACGCGGCCCGGATGGCGCTGGCGCTCATCCCGTTCTGGGCGCGGGTGGGGGCGCACCGGGAGGCCCGTGGCTACCTGGAAAAGTGCCTGGTGAACGAGGAGAGGATTGGGGACATGTCCCTGAGGGCGCACCTGCACCGGGCGGCGGGCTGGTTCGCCTATCTGGAGCAGGACCATGCGGCGGCCGAGGCGGTGCTGACCCGGGCTCTGGCGCTGTACCAGGAGCAGGAGGATCGGGCGGGCGAGGCGGCGGCGATGAACTACCGTGCCCTGGTGGAGCAGGCGCAGGGGCGGCTGCCCGAGGCCCGCGAGAGCTACGGCAAGTGCCTGCGCCTGGCACGTGACGCGGGCGAGGAGTCGCGCGCGGGGGACGTGCTGAGCAACCTGGGCCTGCTTCACATTGATGAGGGGGAGTATGCGGCGGCGCGGGTGTGCCTGGAAGAGGCGCACGATCTGTTCGAGCGCCAGGGCGATACGCGCCGCACCGCCGGGGCACTCTGCAACCTGGCGAACCTGGCCCTGAAGGAGGGGGCGTGGAGCGACGCCCGGGAGTGGGCGGAGCAGAGCCTGCGGCTTTTTACAAGCATCGCCCACCGGATGGGGATGGTCTTCTCTCGCATCAATCTGGCCGAGGCGGCCGGCCCACTGGGGGACCACGCGGCGGCCCTGCGGCATGTGCGCGAGGCGCTCCTGCTCTGCCGTGACGCCGACCTGACGCGGGAGGTGCCGCACCTGCTCGAACTGCGCGCCTCCAGCCTGGAGGCGACGGGACAGCCCGAGGAGGCGCTATTCAGCCTGGAGGCCGCCGCCGTCCTGCGCGGCGGGTCGGCGCCGCCCGAACGCCGGGAGGCGGCAGAGCGTCTGGCCGCCGGGCTGGCGGAGGGGCGGGCGGAGCAGATACGCTCCTACGCCGCGTCCGTGTCCCTGGAGGAGATTTTCGCGCGCGTGTCGAACCCCTGAACCCGGCGCGCCGCGGCAGGTGAGAATGCCGATAAGGAGCGCGCGGGAGGCATGCCATTGTTCCGTGATCGCCGTCATCGCCGTACGCCGGGCGTCGCTGCTGCGGGCGTCTGCGCGCTGCTGCTGTTCGCCGGGGCCGCCGGGCGCGCATCCGCGCAGACCCTTTACGGCGCGAACGGCCTGTTCGTCCATCCCACTGCCTACTTGCAGCCGAAGGGGACGCTGAACCTGAACGCCTCGTTCTTCCAGGTGGACCCGGGCAACGGGGGGGCGCTGAACAACTGGATCCCGATGGGCGTGAGCTACGGGGTCAACGAGAGCTTCAACGTTGGCGTCACCTACCTGGCGCGTCGGTTCCGCCCGACCGGCAGCTCTCCCTATGAGACGGGAGACTCCTACGGGGCGTTCTTCCGCGGGCAGCTCTCTAACGGCGCGCGCGACGGCACCCAGGTGGCGGTGAACCTGAGCTTCCTGGGCGGCGATGTCCGCCAGGGGGCCTTCCAGCTTGTGGCGAGCCGCCCGCTCTCGCAGACCGCGCGCTATGGCACCGTGGTCGGCCACGCCGGCCTTCAGCTTGTCCGCCGTGACGACCGCTCGGGGGAAGACAACGATACCTCCGCTGGCCTGTTCCTGGGGGTGGAGGTGCCGGTTTACACGCGGCTGAGCGTGGTGGCCGAAGGCGCCACCAAGCTTTCGTTCGACCAGAAGCCCGCGACCGGCTTCGGCGTGAAGTACACCTCCAAGAGCGGGACGAACGTCGGGGTGGGGTATATCAACCCGGGGCGCAGCCGCACGAACCGCTTCTTCTTTGGCATCGGCTTCCCGCTCGGCGAGGGGCGCAAGCCGGAGACCGCCCCCTAGGACTCCAGGAGAGTCAACGGAGGAACCGGGGCAGGGCGCCGCGCCGCATCGTGCGCGCACCCTGCCCCGGTTTCTCTCTGTGAGCTGCCGCACCTGGTCTACGCCCCGCCGTTCTGGAGAGACATCCTGAAGCGTTCCGGAGCAGGATTCCCGCGCGCCCGGGCGTAAGGTTATCCCATTATGATCCGCTTACCGCTTCCCGTCCGCATCGGCGCGGCGGCAGCCGCGGGCGCCGCTGCCGCGACGGCGGTCTCGTTTGCCGCGTCCCCTTCGTCCGCTCCTGCCCAGGCCCCTGCCGTTACCCGCCAGGACGACGCCCGGCCGAATGTCGTCATCATCTTCACCGACGACCAGGGCTACGGCGACATCGGGGTGTACGGTGCGAAGGGGTTCCGCACCCCGCACCTCGACCGGATGGCGCAGGAGGGCGCCCGTTTCACCGACTTCTACGTCGCGCAGCCGGTCTGCTCTGCGTCGCGCGCCGCCCTGCTCACGGGGTGCTACCCCAACCGCATTGGCATCGGGGGCGTGGCGCTCGGTCCCAAGGCGCGCATCGGTCTGAGTGACAACGAAACGACGCTCGCGGAGGTGCTGAAAGCGAAGGGGTACGTCACCGGCGCCATTGGCAAGTGGCACCTCGGGCACTTGCCGCCGTTCCTGCCCACGCGTCACGGCTTTGACTCGTTCTACGGCCTGCCGTACTCCCACGATATGTGGAAGCACCACCCGGAGAGCCCGGACGTCTTCAATGTCCCGCTGCCATTCTACGAGGACGACCGGATCATCAATCCGGACGTGCAGCCCGCCGACCTGGAGACGCTGACCGAGCGCTACACCGAACGCGCCGTGCGCTTCATCGAAACGAACCGCGACCGGCCGTTCTTCCTGTACCTGGCGCACTCCCTGCCGCATGTACCGCTGGCGGTCGGGAAGAAGTGGAAGGGAACCTCGGAGGCGGGCCTGTACGGCGACGTGATCCAGGAGATTGACGCCTCGACCGGCGCGGTGCTCGATGCCCTGAAGCGCAACGGCTTGGACGAGAAGACCCTGGTGGTCTTCGCTTCGGACAACGGCCCCTGGCTCTCCTACGGCGACCACGCGGGCTCCGCCGGGCCGCTGCGCGAGGGCAAGGGCACCTCATGGGACGGCGGCGTGCGCGTCCCGTTCCTGGCGCGGTGGCCCGGGCGCATCCCGGCGGGGACCGTCTGCCGCGAGCCCGCTATGACCATCGACATCCTGCCCACGGTGGCGAACCTTGCGGGCGCGCCGCTGCCGAAACTCCCCATCGACGGCAAGGACATCTGGCCGCTCCTATCGGGCAAGGAGGGCGCGAAGTCCCCGCATGAGGCGCTGTACTTCTACTACAGCGCCAACGAACTCCAGGCGGTCCGCTCCGGGAACTGGAAGCTGGTCTTTCCGCACGGCTACCGAACGCTCGGCGAAAAACCGAAGCGGGCCACGGGCGGCATCCCTGTGCGCTACAAGCAGGCGCGCGTGACGGCGCCGGAACTGTACGATCTCTCGGATGACGCGGGCGAGAAGGGGGACGTTGCGGCGAAGCACCCCGACGTGGTCGCGCGCCTGACGGCCCTGGCGGAGAAGGCCCGCGCCGACCTCGGCGACGGGCCCAACCGCAAGGGAGCGGGCGTGCGACCCCCCGGCATGGTCCCCGAAGACTCCTAAAGCCAGCCGAGGGCCTGGTCCGCGTAGCCGCGCAGGGCGTCCCAGTAGTCCGCGCCCTCGGCAGGCCGGGCCACCGGCAGTTCCCGCTGCATCGTCTTCAGCGCCTGGAGTGCCAGACGCGGGGCGAACTCGCGCCGGCTGACTCCCTGCTGCCACAGGTACTGCTCCACGAACCCCGTGTGGACGAACGGGTAGCAGTCGTAGATCCAGACCATCGCCAGGCCCAGCAGCGGATCGCCGAAGTGGCCGAAGGGACTGACGCACTCAGCCAGCGGGTTGAGCCCGAGGCGGGCGTCACCTGGCCACCCCATCGGCTCGTTCACCGGGTCCGGGCCCGCCTCCACCCGCACGAAGTTCGGGAAGAAGTGCAAGTAGTCGGTGTAGGAAAGCCGCTCCGGCACGTCGGCGATCTCCCGGCGCACCCTGGCCAGTGCGCCGGCGAACCACGGGTCGTCCAGCCACGGCCCGCCCGCGGCGGGGATCGCCGCGGCCTCGTCGGCCAGGGTGCGCCGCGGAAGCCGCGCCCCGGCCGGGTCGGCGAGCAGTCCGTCCGTCGCCCCCTGCAGCCGCTCGATGGCCTCGAACGCCCGCTCCGTCGCCAGCCGGATGCGATGGGGCGTCCCTCCGAGCGCCCACACCAGCAGGTTCTCCCCGCGCGGCGGCTCGCACAGTGCCAGATGCCCGCCGCGCCGGTCCGACACGGGGGCGGAGATCAGGCGCGGGCCGGAAACGCCGAGGCGCTCCAGAACGGGCAGCAGCGCCGCCCGCTCGGGGCCGATGTCGCCCCGGAAGTCGACCGTCTTCTCGGCGCCGTCCTCCAGGGCGAGGCGGACGCGGGGCGAGAACGGCATCCAGGGCTCCGGGTGCTCCTGGACGGAGACGATGCGCGCGCCCGGAAACGCGGCGTTCAGCAGCGACGTGTGGATGTCGGACAGGATCAGCTTCTCTTCCGCAACGGGCATCTTTGGTTTCGCTTTCGTGACGAACAGGGCGGACAGGTCGTTTCCGCCCCGCAGGGCGCGCTTCGCGGCCATGAGCCGGCTGCGCACGGTGTTGACGGGGATTCCCAGCAGGTCCGCGATCTCCTCGCGGGACCAGCCCCCCACGTAGTGCAGGAGCAGCGTGGTCCGGTGCGCCTCGGAGAGGTGCGCCAGGGCCCCGCGGATCGCGAGTCGTTCGGCATGGTCCGCCTCCTCGGCGGCCTCGGTCAGCACGGTGATCGGCGCGCCGAGCCGGCGCGTCCCGCGGCGGCGCCGGTAGTCGGCGCAGAGCGAGAGAGTCAGGTGGCGGAGCCAGGCGGAGAACCGCTCCGGCTCGCGCAGGTCGGCGAGTCGCTGCAGGGCGTAGACTAGGGCCTCCTGCGCCACGTCCTGGGCATCATCGGCGTTGCCGAGGGCCTGGTACGCGGTCGCCAGGGCAACACGCCGGTGTCGTTCCGTCAGCAGGCCCGCGGCGCGGCGGTCCCCCGCCCGCGCCCGGCGTATGAGTTGGTGGTCGTTATCGGGCGTCATCATAACTAGGGGCGCTGTGAACGGCGGAAAGGGATCACGCAGGATCGAAAATAATCGCGCAGTAGTGGTACGATAAGCCAGTCATTCCTCGCCGACGAGCCGTTCCCATGCCTGCTTTACCTTCCGCGATGCTGCGAAACCCCGCCCTGCTCCTTTGCGCGCCCGTCGCCCTGCTGGCGCTCGCGACAGCGGCCCCACCGCCGAAAAAGGCGCCCGCGTCCTCCGAACTCGCCGCGAAGGCGGAGACGGTCCTGCGCGCGTCCTGCGTGTCCTGTCACGGGCCGGAGCAGCAGGCGGGCGGCCTCCGTCTGGACAGCTGCGCGGCGCTCCTGAAGGGCGGCGCCAGCGGTCCCGCGGTCGTGACCGGGAAGGGGGGCGGCGCCCGGAGTCTTCTTCTGAAGCGTGTGCGGGGCCACGGCGGCCTGCCCCGTATGCCCATCGGTTTCGCTCCGCTGACGGAGTCCGAGATAGAGGCGCTGGCCCGCTGGGTCGAGGCGGGCGCGCCCTGGCCCGAGGGCGGCGCCGCCGCGAAGCACTGGGCGTACGTCCCCCCGAAGCGGCCCGTGCCCCCATCGGGCAAGGGACTGGATGGACTGGCGAATCCCATCGACCGGTTTGTGCGGGCGCGGCTGGCGCGGGAGGGGCTTCGGCCCGCCCCACGCGCCGACCGCGCTACCCTGCTGCGGCGCGTGTCGCTGGACCTGACGGGGCTGCCGCCGACCCCGGAAGAGGTGGACGCCTTCGTGACCGACCGGCGGCCGGACGCCTACGAGCGGCAGGTGGACCGGCTCCTCGCCTCGCCGCACTACGGCGAGCGGTGGGCGCGCCCGTGGCTCGATCTGGCCCGCTACGCCGACACGAACGGCTACGAGAAGGACGGCTCACGTGTGATGTGGCCGTGGCGGGACTGGGTCATCGACGCCCTGAACCGCGACATGCCCTTCGACCGCTTCACAATCGAGCAACTGGCGGGCGACCTGCTGCCGGGCGCCACAGTGAGCCAACGGGTCGCGACCGGCTTCCACCGCAACACCATGCGCAATGAGGAGGGCGGGGTGGACCAGGGGGAGCAGCGCTGGCTGACCCTGGTGGACCGGGTGGGCACCACCGGCACGGTCTGGCTCGGCTCCACTGTGGCCTGCGCGCAGTGCCACAACCACAAGTACGACCCCGTGTCCCAGAAGGACTTCTATAAGCTCCTCGCCTTTTTCGACCATACCGAGGAGCCGGTTTTGCCGGTGCCGACACCCGAACAGGCGGCGCGTAAGGCCGCGCTGGAGCGGGAACTGGCCGCCGCGGGCGACGATAAGGCGAAGCAGGAAGAGATCAAAAAGAAGATCGCCGCTCTCGGCATCCCGACCACGCTGGTGATGGCGGAGAAGGCGGACAACAAGACGCCCGAAACACCTCTGCGCGTCAAAGGCGCCTACCTGAGCCCGGGGGAGTCGGTGGCCTGCGGGACGCCGGAGGTGATGGGAGCGATGGCGCCGGACCTGCCGCGCAACCGCCTGGGGCTGGCGAAGTGGCTGGTATCGCCCGAAAACCCGCTGACGGCCCGTGTGCAGGTGAACCGCGCCTGGGAGGCGTTCTTCGGGCGCGGCCTGGTGGAGACGAGCGACGACTTCGGGACACAGGGACAGCGCCCCACGCACCCGGAGCTGCTGGACTGGCTGGCCACCGAGTTCGTGCGGCTCGGGTGGAGTCAGAAGAAGCTGCACCGGCTGATCGTCACCAGCGAGACCTACCGGCAGTCGTCGCGGGTGACTCCCGCGCTGCGCGAGCGTGACCCGGAGAACCGGCTGCTGGCGCGCGGGGCGCGCTTCCGCCTGGAGGCCGAGGCGATCCGGGACAACGCCCTGGCCGTCAGTGGTCTGCTTTCGCGCAAGATCGGCGGCCCGAGCGTCTTCCCGGACCAGCCCGAGGGCATCTGGAACGTCCCCTACAGCGGCGAGCGCTGGACTCTCAGCAAGGGGGAGGACCGCTGGCGGCGCGGCCTGTACACCTTCTGGCGTCGCACCGCACCGTATCCGGCGTTCCTGAACTTCGACGCCACGAGCCGCGAATTCTGCACTGCGCGCCGCGTCCGCACGAACACCCCGCTTCAGGCGCTCACCACGCTGAACGACGAAGGCTTTCTGGAGGCGGCCCGCGCGCTGGCAAAGCGGATGATGGCCGAGGCCGGGCCAGACGCCCGGGCGCGGGTTGTGCGCGGCTTCCGCCTGTGCCTCGCCCGACGGCCAAAAGACGCCGAGGCCGCGCGTCTCGTTACCTTTTACGAGACGATGCGCGCGAAGTATGCGGCCGATCCGGCCGCGGCGAAGGCCCTCTGCGGCGGCGGTGAGGTCGCCGACGCCGAGCGGGCCGCCTGGACGATGGTCGCGAACGTCCTGCTGAACCTGGACGAGACGCTGACCAGGGAGTAAAACCGACCGTGGACCCCGAAACGCTCAAAGCCATCACGCGCCGCCACTTCTTCCGTCAGGTTGGCACCGGCGCCGGCATCGCCGCTCTCGCCACCCTGCTGGGAAGCGATACCGCGATTTCCGCTCCCCCCTCTCCGAAGCGGAGAGGGGGGCAGGGGGGAGAGGTAATCCCCGCTAAAGCCAAGCGCGTCATCTACCTCTTCATGGCCGGCGCGCCGTCGCAGATCGACCTGTTCGATCACAAGCCGAAGCTGGTGCAGCATAACGGGCAGCCGATCCCCGAGGAGATCGTCAAGGGCGAGCGGTTCGCCTTCATCAAGGGGACGCCGAAGCTGCTCGGCTCGCCGCACGCCTTCGCACGGCACGGCAAGAGCGGGCAGGAGATCTCCGCACTGCTGCCGCACCTGGCAGGCGTTGCGGACGACATCGCGATTATTCGGTCGATGCAGACCGACCAGTTCAACCACGCGCCCGCGCAGATCTTCTGCAACACCGGCCACGCCCTGCCGGGACGGCCCAGCATGGGCGCCTGGCTCAGCTACGGCCTGGGCAGCGCGAACCGCGACCTGCCCGGCTTCGTGGTCCTGCTCTCGGGCCAGAACAACCCGGACGGTGGCAAGGCGTGCTGGGGCAGCGGCTTCCTGCCCACGCTCCACCAGGGCGTTGAGTTTCGGTCCAAGGGCGACCCGGTGCTGTTCGTGTCCGACCCGGCGGGTATCGACCGTGCGGCGCGGCGGGCGTCGCTGGATGCGCTCAAAGACCTTAACCAGGCGCACCTCGCGGACTATGGCGACCCGGAGATCGCCACCCGCATCGCGCAGTACGAACTGGCGTACCGCATGCAGGCGTCCGTGCCGGAACTGATGGACCTGTCGAAGGAGACACCGGAGACCCTGGCGCTCTACGGCGCGGAGCCTGGCAAGGCGACGTTCGCGAACAACTGCCTGCTGGCGCGGCGTCTGGCCGAACGGGATGTCCGCTTCATCCAGCTCTATCACCGGGGCTGGGACCACCACGGCGAGCAGATGGCGACCGACCTGAACACGGGCCTGCCGCGCCTCTGCAAGGAGGTGGACCAGGCCAGCGCCGCGCTCCTGACCGACCTCAAGCAGCGCGGCCTGCTGGAAGACACGCTGGTGGTGTGGGGCGGGGAGTTCGGCCGCACCCCGATGAACGAGGAGCGGGACGGCTCGAAGTTCCTGGGCCGCGACCACCACCCGAAGGCGTTCAGCATCTGGATGGCGGGCGGCGGCGTCAAGCCCGGCATTACGCTGGGCGCGACCGATGAACTCGGCTACAACGTGACCGAGGACCCGGTACACGTTCACGACCTGCACGCCACGATGTTGCACCTGCTGGGCATCGACCACACGCGGCTGACCTATACGTTCCAGGGCCGCCGCTTCCGCCTCACCGACGTCCACGGGAACGTCGTCTCCAAACTTCTCGCCTGAATTCGGCGAGAGAGAGCAACCTGCCGCTTCGCGGCGGGTCTGACAGGGCAGGGGGATAAAACCTATGCAAGAGCAGATGCAGAAGCAACGGACCGGACGCCTCGCGAACCGCACCATCGGCCTGCTGTTCCTGGTGCCCGGCCTCGCCTGGGGCATCCCGAGCCTGATCGCCGGAACGTTCACCGGCGCGGCGATGGGGTTCTGTACGTTCGCCGTCCTGTTCGGGGCCTTCCTCCTGTTCGTCCCCGACCGGTAAGCGCGGGGCGTCCGGCGAGAGTTTCGCGTCCGCCGGGGAACCCGACGCGGCGATGCGGCCTATAGAGAATGGGCCGCCGCTGCGCGCGCGGACCGGAAGGAGACGACGGGAACCATGACCCACGCAGGGAAAGAAGTGCCGCTCTCGGTGCTGGACCTTTCACCCATCCCCGAGGGCAGCAACGCCGCCGAGGCGCTGCGTCATACGCTGGATCTTGCCCGCCACGCCGAGCGCTGGGGCTACAAGCGCTACTGGCTGGCAGAGCACCACAACATGCCGGGCATCGCGAGCGCCGCGACCGCCGTGGTGATCGGCCACGTTGCGGGCGGCACCTCCACCATCCGGGTCGGGTCCGGCGGTATCATGCTGCCCAACCACGCGCCGCTCGTCGTCGCGGAGCAATTTGGCACCCTGGCGTCCCTGTATCCGGGGCGCATCGACCTGGGGCTTGGTCGCGCGCCCGGCACGGACGGGTGGACGGTGCGCGCCCTGCGCCGTGATCCGGCTGCCGGGGCGGAGAACTTCCCGGACGACGTGCAGGAGCTACAGGCGTACTTCCGCAAGGCCGAGCCCGGCCAGCGGGTGCGGGCGGTGCCCGGCGAGGGGCTGGATGTGCCCATCTGGCTGCTCGGGTCGAGCCTGTATAGCGCGCAGCTTGCCGCGGCGCTCGGATTGCCGTTCGCCTTCGCTTCGCACTTCGCTCCGGATGACCTGCTCGCGGCGCTGCGGGTCTACCGCGAGCGCTTCCGGCCGTCCGACGCGCTGGAGCGGCCCTATGCCATGGCCGCCATAAACGCCGTCGCGGCGGACACGGACGAGGAGGCGCAGTATCTCTTCACCTCCGTGTTGCAGCAGTTCCTCCGGCTGCGGCGGGGCACGCCGGGGCAGCTTCCGCCGCCCGTGCGCGATCTCGGCGACGGCTGGTCGCCCGAGGAGCGGGCGGGTGCGGCCCATGCGCTGGCATGCGCGGTAGTCGGGTCGCCGGAGACGGTGCGGCGCGGCCTGGAGGAGTTCGTCGCACTCACGGGGGTGGACGAGGTGATGGTCACGGCACACATCTTCGACCACGCGGCGCGTCTGCGCTCGTTCGAGATCGTGGCGGAAGCGGGCCGAGCCGCGCAGGTCGCGCCCGCGGCGGGGGAAAGCGCCTTAGCGCCGTAACCGGACTACCGGGGCGACTTGCGGTGGTAGCCGACGTCGAGCCGGTCCAGACGCTTCAGGTGCGCGGGGAGCCGCTTCGAGAAGTCGGCCCAGTCGCGGGCATCCTTCGGGGACCAGGCGACCTCCGCCAGCGCGCAGGCCCGCGGGAACGCCATGTACTCCAGCTTCTTCCGGTTGGAGATGTACTCGCCCCAGAGCTGCCCCTGGACGCCGAGGATGTGCTTCGCCTCCGCCGGATTCAGCCCGGCGGGGACGGGCTCGAAGCCGTAGACCTTCTCCAGGGGGACCAACCCGCCGATGGCGAGCGGGCGCTTCGCCTGCGCGTCCTCCTCGGTCTGGTAGTAGTCCAGGTAGGTGAACTGGCGCGGCGCCATGACCACGTCGTGCCCGGCCTTCGCGGCGGCCACGGCGGCCTCGACGCCGCGCCAGTTCATCACCGCGGCGCCGGGCGCGAGGCCGCCCTCCAGAATCTCGTCCCACCCCAGCAGGCGGCGGGCCACCGGCGCCGCCTCGCCCCGGGCGATGAGGCGCGTCGCCGCGGTGAGACGGAACGTGCCGGGCATCTCCTTCACCGACGCGGGCTGCGGGACCAGCGCCACGGGGGGCGCGGCGGCGGCGCCCTGCGCGAGGGCGTCCCGCGCGGGCAGGGCGGCGGCTGTGACCGCGGTGAGGGCGAGCGAGGCCAGAAAGGCCGTGCGGGTCATGTCACTCCTGAATCAGTTCGACGTTGGCGCGGGGCACAGTCACTGTCCGCCCGTCCTGAAGACGAGCTTCCAGCACCCGCACCTCAGCGCCGGAGTCGATGCGCGCCAGGGCCGGCGGGAGCCCCGCGACAGTGGCCAGCAGGCCGAAGTACGGCTCGCGGATGATGCGGATGGGGGCGCCGATCACGAGCGAGGACGAAGCCTGCGTCTCCTCGGCTTCGGCGGAAGTGTCGGAAGGGGGCGGTGGCGCGTCAGCAGGGGCGCCTGCGATGATGACCTCCGGGCGGATGACACCCGCACGGATCTGTGTGGCGCCGCTGAACGACGCCTCGCGCCCCTCGCGCTCCGCTAGAAGCTCGAAGGTGCGGTTCGCCATGGCGATGGTGCCGAAGCCTTCGGTCAGGATCAGCGTCAGCGGGATCTTCTCGTGCCCGGTGATGGCAACGCCGATATCGTAGCCCAGGTAGGCCACCAGGTCCGTGTCCACGATGCCGCCGACCACGACTCCAAGCGCACCCACCTCCGCCGCGCGGGCGAGCGCCTCTCCGCTGATGTTCGAGCCGCCCAGCAGCACGTGCCCCGCCATGTCGGGCGTGATATCCTCCGCCGTCAGCGGTCGGTCGGGGCCAGCAACCGCGACCTTCAGCGGCGCCCGTCGCTCGCCGCCCACGCCGAAGATGCCCTGCACAAACGCCCCGCGCGCCTCCACAACCACGCCCTCGCCGGGCATCACCTCGCGCACCACGCCGGGGATGTAGGCCGTGACGTCGACCGGCGTCGGCGCCTCGCGGATGCCCACGTTGCCACTAACCGGGGAGATGATCTCCACGGTGCCGTCGGTGGTCGCGTGCGTCTCCGACTGGAAGAAGCCAAAGAACCCTTTGGTCCGCGCGATGGTCTGACCCTTCTTTACCCGGTCGCCCACCTTCACCAGCAGGGAGGCGGGGACGTCCTGCGGGTCTACGCCCAGGTTCGCGGCCACCTTCATCATCTGCATGATGCCGGGCAGCTCTGCGCGGGCCACCACGGTATCCGGGGCGACCGTCTGGCCCTCCTGCACCAGCACCTCCCCCTTGAGCGGCAGGCGGCGGGTCTTGGTTACGGTGGCGTCTGCGCTGACGGTCAGCCCGGGGGTATAGGCGGCGGCGGACATTAGCAGCTATCCTCCTGGCTCTGGCCCCCCGCCCCGGCCTTCGTAACGGGTTTCCGGCCCCAGACGAGATGGTAGTAGAGCAGCGCCTCAGTGTGTCCGAAGATGTCCACGCGCGGGCGCAGCAGGTCCAGCAGCTCCGGCATGGTGAAGCGGCGGAAGTAGATGCCGCCCGGGTGGTGCCCCTCGCGCTCGCTGAACCACGACTGCGGCGGCCCCCAGCGGTAGGCCGACAGGGCGAAGCGGCTGCCCGCGTCGCGCGGCGTCATCACGCGCACCAGTTCAGCCACGGCCCGGTCGCGGGACTCCACCGTCGGGATGTGCTCGTACACCCCGAACGAGCCGACCCGGTCGAAGGCGTTTGAGCGGAGCGGAAGCTGCGACAGGTCCGCCTGGAGGAACAGCGTCTTCGCCGCCAGCTCCGGCGCCAGCTTCGACTTTGCGACCCGCAACGATTCCATCGAGAAGTCGACGCAGACCAGGCCGCGCACCGCTGCCGCGAACGCCGGGGTCATGCGCCCGGTCCCGCAGCCGCCTTCCAGCATCAGGTGGTGCGGCTCCGGCAGCAGGTACTGGAGCGTCTGCGGCACCTCGACCGACGTAAACAGGCGCAGCCCGAGCATCGCGTCGTAGGCCACGACCTGATCGTCCCGGGCCTGCATCTCGCTGCGCTTCTCCGCCAGTTCGGCGTCGGCCTGCGCCTCGGGCGATTCCTGTAGCGCGAGCGGCAGCAGGCAGGGGATGCCGCCGGTCACGGGGTAGATCTGACCGGTCGCCGCGCAGGTCAGCGTGCCGGTTTCGGAAACGCCGTCCCAGCCGGTGAGCGGGTGGCCGGATTCGGGACAGATGAGCAGGGAAAGCAGTTCTTCGCGCAGGGGCGGGGCAGGGGATGGGTTCACGGTCGCCATTGTAACGCAGGCAGGCAGGGAGCGTCAAACACCGGCCGCGAGGAGGGCGTCGCGGACGCGCTCCAGGCAGCCCGCGGCGAGCGGCGTCTGCCAGACGGTGTAGCGGTCGTCGCGACCATACAGGTCAGCCGGGGGCAGATAGCCGCAGTAGGGACCGTTCGCGCAGTTGATCACCAGGACACCCGGCAGGGCAGCCTGCAGCGCGGAGTACGCCTCGTTCGGGTGCGCTGCCAGGGCGATGTCGCCCAGCCGCCAGAGCCAGACCGGCATCCGGGTCTCGGAGGCGTCGTCGCCGAGGGCGCGGCGGATGCGCAAACGGCGCGACAGCCGCTCCCGCTCCGTGCGGTCCGTCGCCGGGTCAGCAAGGCGCGTCTCGATCTCCGCCGCCGTCAGGTCCGGCTTGAGCGCGAGCGGCACCCTCAGGAGGCGGACCGCCAGGCGCCCGGCTGCCTCGCCCTCCTCCGCCGGCGCGCTGCGCCACAGGCCGAGCCGCGCGCCGGACTCCAGGGCGCCGTCGTACTTCCAGCGGGTGAAAGGGGGCAGCATCTCCTCCAGGGCGGAGAGCGCGGCGTAGCCCACCACGCGCCCGTTGGCGTCCGCCACCGCCGGGTCGCCCGCGTACTGGCGGCGCGGCGCGAGTTCGCCGGACGCCCCCTGCAGGAACAGGCATGGGGCGCCGCCGGTTGCCGCTTCCACGACCTCGCGCATCGCGCCGACGTAGTCAGGCGAGATCCGCTGGTTCTCGTGCGCGAGCGAAACGGGGTGGCAGGCGTAGTGAACGAAGGTGGCGAGGACGCGCCCGCCGCCGTCCTCACGCGCCGCGACCCGTCCCACCACGAGGCGGTCCGGCGCGGGGGCGTCCGGCGCGAACCCGACCACCACGCGCGCCGGGTCGTCCGGGTCGATCTGGTCCCGGACGCGGGCGAGGGCGCAGCGCCCTTCCGTCGTAGTCACCTCTGCCGGAACGGCCGCGGCCAGGGCGCGCGTGGCGGCGGCGGTGAGCGCGTCCCGCACCCGCTCGCGGTAGGCCGCGATGAGGTGCCCGCCCGGCTTGTCCGCCTCCTCCCGGCAGGTGCTCGGCCCGGCGTGCGTGTGCGACAGGCACACGAGCGCGTTCTCTTCCGGCAGGTCCAGCGCCGCCCGCAGGGCGTCGCGCACGAACCGTTCGTCCTCCGCTGTGCGCCACCAGCCCAGATCGAGCGCGGCGAGCACGAGTGGGGCGTCGTTCGTCTCGCTCTGGAACGTCAGCACGGTCGCGGTAAGCGGGCGGTGGATACCCGCCGCGACGTCATGCGTCGCCGCACCCCAGCTCCGCGCGTAGATGCCGACAGGCGGGGTGATATCCTCCCGCGCCACACCGACGCGCCCCACGAACCGGGGGTGCCCCCAGACCGGCCGGCTATCCATCGGTCCCCCGCGTCCGCAGCGACAGGCCGCCGTCCATCAGCAGCACGCTGCCCGTGGTGTGGGCGCTCTCCGGACCGCAGAGGTACGCCACCGCGGCGGCCACCTCCGCCGGGTCGATGAGGCGCCCGAGCGGGACCGCCTTCTCCGCCGCCGCGCGCCGCTCCGGCTCCGTCCGGAAGATCGCGCCGGACAGTCCGGCGTCCACGTAGCCCGGCGCGACCTCGTTTACCCGGATGCCGTGCGGGGCGAGTTCCAGCGCCATCGTGCGGCAGAGCATCCGCAGGCCGGCCTTCGCCACGGCATAGGCGGGGACGTGCGTGTGGACCGCGTGCGCCGCCCACGACCCCACGAACACGACGGCGCCCGTCTTATCTGCTGCTACCATCGCCCGCGCGCCCGCCTGTGCCATGTAGAACGCTCCAGAAAGGTTGACCGAAAGCTCCTGGTCCCACTCGTCGGGCGTGAGCGCCAGGACGTCCTTCAGCGTTGCAACGGCAGCGTTGGGAATAATAATGTCCGGCGTGCCCAGCGCCGCCTCAGTGCGCGCCACCCAGTCCGCGACCGCCGCCGCGTCCCGCACGTCCACCCGGTCATAGGCGACGGGGCGGCCGAGCGCGCGCAGGTCGTCCAGAAGCGCCTGCGGGGCGGCGTCCGCGAGGTCGCAGAGCGCCACGGCCGCCCCGCGCCCGGCCAGATCGAGCGCAATCGCCCGCCCGATATCGCCCAGCCCCCCGCTGATAAGGGCTACTCTGCCGTCGAAGATCATATCCCCGCCTTCAGGACGTCCGCGGTCGCCTCCAGGGTGCGGTCGATGTCAGCCTCGGTGTGGGCGGTGGAGACACTGCCCTGCTTGGTCGGGAGCGGGAAGTGATACACGCCCCGCTCAATCAGCGCGCGGCGATAGCGCAGGTCACGCGCCATGTCGTGATGCTCCAGAATATCGTGCCAGTCGCGGGGCGCATGGTCCATGAAGTAGGCACAGAAGGCCGAACCCTGCCGCGCGACCGTGGCGGTGATGCCGTGCTCGCGCAGGAGGCTGGCCAGCCCCTCCTCCATCCGCACGGTCAGCCGGTCCAGGCGCGGGTAGACCTCGGCCTCGTTCTCGATCAGGTACTCCATCGTTGCGATGGCGGCGGCCATGACCATCGGGTGCCCGTTGTAGGTGCCCGCGATCAGGACCCGCCTCGCCGGGTCGGGCGCGTCGAACAGGTCCATGATCTCCGCCCGGCCACCAATGGCGCCGAGCGGGTAGCCGTTCGCGATCGCCTTGCCGAAGATGGTCAGGTCCGGCGTGACCCCCGCGAGGCTCTGATAGCCGCCAAGGGCGTGCCGGAAGCCGGTCTTCACCTCGTCCAGCGCGAACACCACCCCGAACTCGTCGCACAGGGCGCGCAGGCCCGCCAGGTATCCCGGCTCCGGCTTGACGACGCCGATGTTCTGGAGGATGGGCTCGGTCAGGAGGCACGCGACCGGGTACTTCTCGAACACCGCGCGGACGGCCTCCAGGTCGTTGAATCCGACCACGTGGACGTGCTCCGCCGCGTGCGGCGCGGCGCCCGCGGTCAGGGGGACATTGGGGTACTCGCCGCCGGGCACCCGCGGCCCGATGGCCTCCAGGGGCGTCATCACGTTGCACGCCACCTCATCGTGCCAGCCGTTGTAGCCCCCCTGCATCAGCACCACGTCCGTCCGCCCGGTGTGGGCGCGGGCGAGGCGCAGCGCGTGGTAGGTCGCCTCCGACCCCGTGGTGGCAAACTGCACCTTCTCCAGCGACGCCACGCAGCGGCAGATCAGCTCCGCCGCGCGCCCCTCCCAGGGTGTCGTCCCAGAGCCGGCGAGTGTCCACCCCTCCTCAATGGCCCGCTTCACCGCGCCCTCCACCGCCGGGTGCGCGTGCCCGAGCAGGTACGGCGCAAACCCGGCATGGTAGTCGGTGTACTGGTTCCCGTCGGCGTCCCACAGGTACGCGCCGGCGCCGCGCACGAACGCGATCTCCGGGTCCACCTTTCGGTTCAGCGAGACGCACCCGCCGGGGATATACTTCCGGTTCGCCGCGAACAGCGCGGCGGACTTGCTCAGGTTCATTGAGTTCCTTTCAAGGGGGCGCACCGGGATGCGGCCCTCACCTCCTGCATCCGGAGAGCCCTCACCCCCGGGTACCCTCCGGGTGCCTCTCCCGCGGACGGTAGAGGGGACGGGGGTGAGGGCTCCGCGAGCTACCCGCCCGGCTCCCCGAAGTCAGGGATTTCCAGCAGGGCGCCGTTCTGGAGTGACGACTGGTGCGCGATCAGGCCGGGGACTACGGCGCGGGCGGCGTGCCACACGCTGTTCAGCGCGGGCTGTTGCCCGGCGGCGCAGGCGCGCACGAAGTCGTCCACCAGGAACTGGTGCGCGCCCCAGTGGCCGTTGGGCAGGCCCGCGAAGGAGCGCGGCAGCCGCTCGACCGGGTGGATGCGCGACGCGCCGAAGAAGTAGGCGTCCTCCGGGGATAGGGCGGCGTCCATGCTGCCTGCTTCGGAGGGCGCGGGTTCGGCGCGCTGGCACCGGAGGAGGTCGTCCAGGCGGACAGTCGCCTGGCTGTCCTTGGTAACCCAGACCTTGCCCGCGCTGCTGTCCTCGAAGCAGCCTTCGGTGCCGAACAGGGACATGCGCTCGCAGCCCGGGTGCCCGATGCGCCGGAACTCGTTGATGCGGCACGTCGCTCCGTTCGACAGCCGGAACATCGCGGTCTGGTTGCTGAAGGTGTTGTTCCATCGGTTCGCGCCGGGAGCGTAGAGGCCGTCCTCGTCCGTGTCCACGAAGCCCAGGCAGGAGACATGCGTCATCCGGCCTCCGACCACGGAGAGAACCTGCCCGACCGAGTGCGTGGGGTAGTGCATCGGCGGGCCGCCCGCGAACTCGCGCCAGCGGTCACCCGCGCGCCACTTCATCACGTCGTACAGCCCGTGGTCCCAGTCGTGGTAGTACTCGCCCTCGGCGTAGACGACCTGGCCGAACGCCCCCTCAGCGAGCCGCTGGCGGCAGTACAGTGCGCCGGGGTAGTAGGCGCTGGTCTCGCCGATCATGTAGACCTGCCCCGTCTCCTCCACCGCGCGCACCAGGTCGGCGATCTCCTCCACGGTGACTCCGGCGGGCACAGCGGAGTAGACGTGCTTGCCCGCACGCAGCGCCTGTACCGCCTGCGGCCCGTGCAGCCAGTTCTGGGTGATGAGGACGGCGGCGTCGATGCCCGGGGCGTCGCACACGGCGTCCAGCGACGGCAGCGTCTCCGTCAGGCCGTGCTTCCGGGAGTTCTCTTCGAGCTTTGCGGCGTCGGTGTCGCAGAGGACGACCCGCTCCACCAGCGGGTGGGCCTTAAAGAGCGGGATGAACGACTGCGCGAACGAGCCGACGCCCACCATGGCGATACTCAGTCCCATGTTTTCAGTCCACCTCCGGGGCGGGAAGGTCGAGCCAGACGGGGCGGGCCGCCGGGTCCCGGAAGTTGGGGACCGTGATGGGGACGCCGCCGCTCTCGATGCTGGTCTGGGAGCAGAGGCCCGCCGCTGTCCACTCCAGGCCCTCGTACACATCGGTGGCGGGCGGGGCCTCGCCGCGGGCCGCGCGCACGAAGTCCCGCGCCACAAAGAAGTCGCCGCCGCCGTGCCCCGCCGCCAGCGCCTCGGGCGGCGGGTTCTTCCAGTCGTCGGGCAGGTGCTCCGCGAAGTCCGAAAGGGCGCGCCACTCCCGGCGGTCGCCGTCGCGATTCTCGCCGACCCAGACGTGCCCCGGCTGCCCCTCGATGCGCGACGCCTCGTACACCCCGCGGGTGCCCTGGAGGGAGTAGTACGCCATCTGGTGCGGGCGGTTGCTCATCATGTCGAGGCGCACCTTGACGAGCTTGCCGCTGGCGAGGCGGCAGAGCAGCAGCGTGGTGTCGTCGTGCGGGTGCTCCGGGTCGGTGTGGCGCCCGCTCCCCAGGCAGATCACGCTCGCGATGCGCTCGTCCGGGTTCACCGCGCGGAACCACTGCATCACCGGCCCAAGGCTGTGGGTGGGGTAGGTGCTGCCGTTCTGCCCGACCTGCCAGTAGTAGCGCCACGTCCGTCCGCCGTCCGCAGTGTGGTGCAGGTTACGGACCTCGTGCAGGTACTCGCCCTCGCCGAAGTACGGCTCGCCGAACAGCCCCTTGCGGGCCATCTCGCGCACCAGCACATTGTCCTTGATGTAGCAGTAGTTCTCCGCCAGGGCGTAGACCACGCCGCGCTTCGCCGCGGCCTTTGCGGCGTCGAGGAGGCGCCAGCACTCCTCCAGCGAGACGCAGGCGGTGACCTCGCTCATGACGTGCTTCCCGGCCTCCAGCGCCACGATGGACTGCGCGGCGTGCAGGTGCATGGGCGTCGCCACCACCACGGCGTCCACCGCCTCCAGCATCGCCCGGAACGACGTGAACCGCTTCGCGACGCCGAGCCGGTCTGCCTCCCGGTCGAGCGTCGCCCGGTCCACATCGCACAGCGCTGTCAGCTCCACCCCCGGCAGGGCGCGCAGCGCGGACGCGAACGCCCCGCCCCGCCGCCCCGCGATCCCTACACGCAACTCGCCCATGATCGTCGCTCCTCCGCGAGCGGTTTTTCGGTGTTGTTACCAGTCGCCGACGCTGCCGTCGGGGTAGAAGGTCTCCTGCGGAAGCTCCTGCTCGAACGGGTGCTTCGCGACCTCTGCTTCGTTGATCTCGATGCCGAGGCCCGGGGCGTCCGAGGGGAGCACGATGCGGCCCTCGGGCTGGACGGTGTAGCACTCCGTGCAGACGTCCGCGCGCCAGGGGACGTCGAGGTGGACCGCCTCGCAGAGGACGTACGAGGGAGTGGCGAAGCCGAACTCCAGCGACGCCGCCGTGCTGACCGGCCCCTGCGGGTTGTGCGGCGCGAGCGCCACCCGGTATGCCTCCGCCAGCGCCGCGATGCGCCGCGCCTCGCTCAGGCCGCCGCAGTGCGTGATGTCCGGCTGCCACACGGAGCAGGCGCGCTTCTCGGCCAGCTCGCGGAAGGCGTGGACACCCACCAGGCGCTCGCCGGTGGCGATGGGGGTCTTTACCGACCGCTGGATGAGCGCGATGTCGTCCACCGTCTCCGGCCAGCACGGCTCCTCGAACCAGTACAGGTCGTAGGGCTCCAGCGCCTTGGCGAAGAGGTGCCCCATGCGCGGGGACGGGCGCGCGGGGACGGGCGCGCGTGGCAGTCCACCATCAGGTCGATGTCCGGACCGACCGCCTCGCGCATGGCGGCGACGCACCTCTCCGCGTAGCGCACGGCGCGGTTGCCTTCGAGCGGCATCGTCTCCGGAACCGCCATGGTCTTGAACGCCGTGAAGCCCTCCGCTACCGCCTGCCGCGCCAGGTCCGCGAACCGGCCGGCGTCCGCCGGGTCGGTTTCGTAGAAGTCTTCCATGCGCCCGCCGCCGAGGTGGCAGTACAGGCGGACGTGGTCGCGCACCGGGCCTCCCCAGAGCTTGTGGCAGGGAATGCCGTGGACCTTGCCGAGGATGTCCCAGAGCGCGATGTCGATGCCGCTGATCGCGGTGCCGCGCACGATCCCGTTGCCGTGCCAGAAGTGCTGGCGGTACATCCGCTGCCACAGGAACTCGATGCGGGTGGGGTCCTGCCCGACCAGCAGCGGCTTCAGATCCTCGACGGCGCCGACCACGGAGCGCGTGTGCCACTCCAGGGTTGCCTCGCCCCAGCCCCACAGGCCCGGCTGGTCGGTCTCGACCTTGATGAAGATCCAGTTGCGCATCCGGGCGTGGCACACCAGCGCGCGGACGTCGGTGATCTTCACGGGCGGGCGCCTCCTCGCGCGCCGCTCTCGCCCATCGCCTGAAACACCCGGCTCCAGCGCGCCGGGTGGGTGTCGTCGGCATAGTGCGGGATGAAGCCGAGGTTGAGGTAGGTCTTGATGGCCGGGAGGCGCGGGTCGTCGGTGCTCAGATCCGCCTCCGTGCAGCCCTCCTCCACCAGGCGGTGCAGCACGGCGAGCGAAACGCGGTAGCCGAGGCGCAGCCCCTTGTGGGCCGGGTCCGCGGCGACCCAGTGGACCGTCCCCTTGCCCCCCGTCGCACCCGGCGGCATCTGCACGGACGCCGTGGCGACGATCTTCCCGTCGTGCTCGATCACGAACGTTTCGCGCACGTCCGCCGCTTCCAGCAGTTGGGCCCGCGCCTTCTCCGCGGTCCAGGGCTGCTCGAAGCCGGGGAAAGCGCGCTCCAGCACGGCCGCCAGCCCCTCTCGCTCGTCCTTGCGGCACGGGCGCAGGGCGTATCCCGCCGGCAGCGGGGGCATCGGCGGCAGGTTCTCCAGGTTCGGCCGCCTCATCGCGAGCTGTGACATACCCTTACTCTCTTTCCTCTTCCTCGCTCCGCGACAGCTCTTCCAGCGCCATCGCCATATGGACCGTCATCGCGCGGCGGGCGTCGGTCGCGCTGCCCCGGCGTATGGCGTCCACGATCCGGGCGTGAACGTTGTAGGACGCCTCCCAGTCACGCACCGCCGGGCGAGTCGCCTCAATGCAGGCGTACACGCCGTCCCGCAGGCTGTTCTGGATGCGCTCCAGCAGGGGGAGGTGCGCCGCCGCCGCGACCGCTTCGTGGAAGGCCACGTTCGGCGCGGTCACCGCCGCGGTGTCACCCGACGCCAGCGCCGCGCGCATCGCCGCAAGCGCGGCATCCAGGGCCGCAAGGTCCGCTTCTGTACGCCGCTCCGCCGCGCGCCCTGCCAGGTGTACCTCCAGCAGCTCCCGCACCTCGTACAGGTCATACAGCGCCGGGCGCTCCAGGAGCAGCAGGAACTCGAAGGGGGCTTTGAGGACGTTCGCGCCTGTGTCCGACACCGACGTCCCGCTGCCGCGGCGCGTTTCCAGGACCCCGAGCAGGGAGAGCGTGCGCAGGGCCTCCCGCAGCGTGGGGCGACTGACCCCCAGCTCGCGGGCCAGTTCCCGTTCCGCCGGGAGACGGTCGCCGGGCGCAAGGTGACGCTCCCGCACAAGGTCCTTCAGGCGGTTGACCACATCCTCGTTGCCTGGTAGGTCGCGCGGTGGCAGCGACCGGGCAGGGCGCTGCCGTGTCACTGGTCTGGCCATTAGTAAGGGAATATAGCCGCACCTAACGCCTGCTGTCAAGTAATCGTGCTTTATCATGATGAACTGGATTGACCAATTGCCTGGAGTATACTGAGAGAGAAGTGAGGAGAATGCGCAATGAAGTTCCTGCGGTTTGAGGACGAAGCCGGGGTGGTCCGTTACGGAGTTCCCGGCGCCGACGGCGCGAGCGCGGCGATTCTGGCAGGCAACCCGTTCGCGGGGACGCTGGAGGAGACGGGCGAAACGGCGGCGATAGGGCGCCTGCTGCCCCCCGTGGCGCCGGCGCAGATCATCGGCATCGGGCTCAACTACCGGCGGCACGCCGCCGAGAGCAACCTGCCCGTGCCCGAGTACCCGGTGGTGTTCTTCAAGAACGTCCTCGCCGCGGCGCCGCACGGCGCGCCCATCCGCCTGCCGAAAGGCGCGATGGCCAGCGAGAAGGTGGACTACGAGTGCGAACTCGCTGTCGTCATCGGCAAGGCGTGCCGGGGCGCGACCCGCGAGAACGCCCTCTCCTACGTGCTGGGCTACACCTGCGCCAACGACGTTTCCGCGCGCGACTGGCAGATGCAGAAGGGCGGCAGCCAGTGGTCGTTCGGCAAGTCCTTCGACACGTTCTGCCCGCTCGGCCCGGTCCTCACGACCGCCGACGAGATCCCCGACCCGAACGCCCTGCGCATCCGCACGGAGCTGAACGGGGAAACAGTGCAGGACGAGTCTACCGGCGACATGATCTTCGACGTCCCGACCCTGATCGCGTACCTCTCCGGGGCGATGACGCTGCCGCCGGGCACCGTGATCCTGACCGGCACCCCGCAGGGCGTCGGCATGGCCGCGAACCCGCCGCGCTTCCTGCGCCCGGGCGACACCGTGACCATCGAGGTGGAGGGCATCGGCCGCCTCACCAACCCGGTGGAGTAGCAGAGGGCGCGTCATGCCCGAAGAAGCCGGCCCGCGGCAGCGGCGGCGCGCCACGGGCGGCGGCTTCTGGCTGCTGCTCGTGTGCGCCGTCCTGCCCGGCGCGGCGGGCGTCCTCGTCTTCGGCTACTTCGCCCTCGTAGACTGGGCGGCCTTGCAGGACGCCTACGCGCACTACCGGCAGGTGGCCGCCTCCGACGCCGCCGACCTGCGCGCCGTCTTCGTGGCCGAAGCGCAGCAGAACATCCACCGCGTCAACCTGTTCGCCGACGGCGTCTGGACCCTGCTGTCAGCCATCCTCGCCGCCATCGGCCTGCACGGCCTCCACACCCGCGCGTGTGTGGAGGCGAGGTAACCCGCGCGAACTGGGGTCCGAGGACGCTCGCGTCGGCGATGCAACGGGGGAATGCCTGTCGCGTTTGCGGGAGCGCCGCGCCCCGCGCGAAGGGAGTGGTTGACGAAGGTCTTGTGTTTGGTACGGAACCTGCTTGTTACACCGCTCTTGGATGAGATTTCGTTGCCGCGTGGCAGGCAGGGGGCGAAGGGAATGTATCCCTTCCGACAGGTTCTCATAGTTTTCACCGCAGCAGTTTGGTTGGTTCTGGTGGGCGCCGGGCTCTGGCAGCAGGCAAGGTATGACCGTACCCCAGGCGCCGCAATTGCATCTGCCGCAGACGCCTGGCCCGCAGACAGCGCCCTGGATCGGGACCCCTCCCGCCCCTGTCTGGTCATGGCAGCGCACCCGCGCTGCCCCTGCACCCGCGCGAGTCTGCGCCAACTGGAACGTCTCCTCTCCGCCGCTGGGAAAAGCGTTTCCGCAACCGTCCTGTTTATGGCGCCTGAGGGCGTGCCGGGCGGGTGGGAGCGCACCGATCTGTGGAAGACGGCCGCTGCCATCCCAAGCGTGCGGGTGGTGCGGGACGCGGGCGGCGCGGAGGCGGTCCGGTTCGGCGCGCTCACCTCGGGGGAGTGCGTCCTGTTCGCCGCCGATGGCCGGCGGCTGTTCCACGGCGGCATCACCGCCGCGCGCGGGCACGAAGGGGACAACGCCGGGCAGGACCGACTGATGGACCTCCTGCGGGCGGGCACTGCGGCGGTTGAGATGCCGTCGGTAAGCGGCGCCGCAAGCACCCCGGTGTACGGCTGCCCCCTGCGCGATGCAGCGGTGCCGACGTCGGAAGCGTCGGGGCAGGCCCCGGGCGGGGGAGGCAGACCGTGACGCTCCCGTCCCTGTTCGCGAAACCGGCTGCCCTGACGCCCGAGGCGGATGCGCTGTTCGGGGCGCACCGGCAGAGCAACTTCGTCCGCACCGACCGCCTGTTCGCCGGGCTGCTTCTCTTCGAGTGGCTGGCGGCCATCATCGCCGCGCTCTGGCTTTCGCCGCGCACCTGGGCGGGCGCCTCCAGCGCCGTCCACCCGCACGTCTCGGTGGCGCTCGTGCTGGGCGCGGCCATCGTCAGCCTGCCGGTCCTGCTGGCCCTCGTGCGGCCGGGGCACGCTCTGACGCGCCATGTGATCGGCGCCGCGCAGATGCTCATGTCTGCGGTGCTGATCCACGTTACGGGCGGGCGCATCGAAACGCACTTTCACATCTTCGGGTCGCTGGCCTTTCTGGCGTTCTACCGCGACTGGCGCATACTCGTGACGGCATCGGCGGTCACGGCGCTGGACCACGTCCTGCGCGGCGTCTACCTGCCACAGTCGGTGTATGGCGTTGCGGGCGGGGCGCAGTGGCGCTGGGCGGAGCACGCGGGCTGGGTCGTCTTCGAGGACATCTTCCTGATCTGGTCCTGTCGTCAGAGCGTGGCGGAGATGCGGGATATCGCGCGGCGCCAGGCGGAGCGGGAGACCGCGAACGCCCACCTGGCGGCCTCTCAGGCGGAACTCACGGAAAGCCAGGCGGCGCTTCAGGCGGCGCATGACGAACTGGAAGAGCGCATCCGGGAGCGAACCGTGGAACTGGAGCAGGCGCTGCACCAGGTGGAGCGGCAGAGCGCGGAGCTGGAGGTGGCGCGCGACGAGGCGCTGGCGGCGGCACGGCTGAAGTCGGAGTTCCTGGCGAATATGAGCCATGAGATCCGCACCCCCATGAACGGCGTCCTCGGCATGGCGGAACTGCTGCTGGGCACGGCCCTGTCTCCCGAGCAGCGCGGGTTTGCGGAGACGATTCACCACTCGGGCGACGCCCTGCTGACACTTCTCAACGACATCCTCGACTTCTCCCGGATCGAAGCGGGGAAGCTGGAGTTGGAGCGTCTCCCGTTCCCGCTGCGCCGCACGCTCGAAGAGTCCGTGGAACTCCTGGCGGAGCGCGCCGAGAGGAAGGGACTGGAACTGCTGCTGTTCGTCCGGGAGGACGTACCAGATACCGTTGTCGGGGACCCCGTGCGGCTCCGGCAGGTCCTGACGAACCTGGTGGGGAATGCCGTCAAGTTTACGGAAAGGGGCGAGATCCTGGTCGAGGTGCGGCAGGAGAGCCGCGTTGACGAAACGGCCGGTGGAGACGCTACCGCCGCTGTCCTGCTGCATATTTCCGTGAAGGACACGGGTATTGGGATCGCCGAGGAGGCGCTGCCTCGCCTGTTCCAGAGCTTTTCACAGGTGGATGCCTCCACCACGCGCCGCTACAGCGGCACGGGGTTGGGGCTGACCATCTCACAGCAACTGTGCCAGATGATGGGCGGCGCCATCGGGGTCCAGAGCGCCCCCGGCCAGGGGAGCACCTTCTGGTTCACCGCCCGGCTGGCGGTGTGGACCGGCGATATGTCTACGGTGACGGCGCCCGGCACGGAGGCAAGAGACGACCGCCGTGGTTCGGTGCGCCGTTTGCGGCTGCTGACCGAGCCGCAGACGGAACTACTGGGCAAGCGCGTCCTCATTGTGGACGACAACGTCACGAACCGTCGCCTCCTCTTTCATCAGGCGCGGCGATGGGGCATGATCCCGGACCTTGCCGAGGACGCCGCCGCGGCGCTGGCGCTGCTGCGCGAGGCCGCCGAGCGGCAGGGGACCTACGACCTGGCGATCATCGACTTTATGATGCCGGAGGTGGACGGCTTCGACCTGGCGCGGACCATCAACACGGACCCATCGCTCCCGTCAGTGCCGCTGGTGATGCTCACCTCCTATACCCAGCACGGTCACCGAGAGCGGGCCGACAGCGTCGGCATCGCCGCCTACCTGGCCAAGCCCGTGCGGCAGGCGCAGTTGTGCGCCACACTTGCCGGCGTTGTGCGGGAGTTCGCTGCATCTCGCCGCAGGAGGCCGGTGATACCTGCGGCGGTGGCAGGAGCATCCCCGCCGGGCGCGGCCACCCCGGCAACCGCGACGGGGCCTCGCAAAATGCGGGGGCGCATCCTGATTGTCGAGGATAACAGCGTCAATCAGAAGGTGGCGCAGCATCAGGTGGAGCGCCTCGGGTATTGGGCGGATGTGGTGTCCGACGGCAACGAAGCCCTGGAGGCGCTGGCGCAGTATCGCTACGACGCCATTCTGATGGACTGCCAGATGCCCAACCTGGATGGGTTTGGCGCCACGGCCGCCATCCGCCGCCGCGAGGCAGCGGAGAGCCGCCCACGGGTGCCGATTATCGCGCTGACGGCGAACGCGCAGGTCGGCGAGGACCAGGTCTGCCTGGACGCAGGAATGGACGACTACGTTAGCAAGCCGTTCAAGGCGGCGACGCTACAGGCAGCGCTGGAGCGGTGGGTAGCTTCCGATTCGGATGCCGACGCCGCCCGCGTGACGGCCGGGGCGGGCGCGGACGAGTTGTAACCCTGGGGGAAACGGGGTAACATGAAAGTGCGAAGGGGAGTAGCCGCTCCGCCCGCGATGACGCGGATGTTTCAGGACAGGCAATCGTCAGTACGAGTCGCGCAGATACCATAGGGTGTCTAAAACGCGCCTCCGGTTGCCGGTAAGACGTGCAAGACCTTCGGAAGCGCCCCGCGCTCTGCTTAGTGGCAGAGAGCGGCTGGCTGTCTTCCGAGGGTCTTTTTGTGTCTTGCCGGCGCGGCGGGAGGGCGAACCGTCGAAAGACTCCCCGACTGGGACCTGAGATCGATATATAAGAACGCTAAGGAACTAAAATTATGAACTACCGGAACCTGGCTGCGGCCTTTGCCCTGGGGGCACTGGTCGTGGCGGCCCCGCTCACCGCGGCGCGGGCATCCGACGAAGGAAAGCCGGGCGGCCCCGGTGACTACCTTGTCCACGTGGGCAAGTGGCCCGTCTGGGCCTCGCAGGTGAAGCAGCAGCGCACCGATGTGAAGCCCGCGGCGCCCCGTGTCGCGGCGAAGCCCCGCCTGACCCCGGTGACGGTGGGCAAGCGCACCCTGGTCGCGGTCGATGGCGTGGTGCGCGATCCCTTCTGCCCGGTGCACGCCCCGGTTCTGGCCAAGGCGAAGGCGGACACCTCGAGAGACGCCTGCGAGATTGAGGGCGGCGTCTGCACCGCGACCCTGACGGGGCGCGCGGCATCCGAGAAGAGCCGCACCGAAAAGAGCCGGGGCTACTTCCGGCAGCGCGGCAAGGCTACCGAGTGGGTGCCCGCCGACCGGTAACGGGCGGCGAACCTCTCTCTCTAATAGCGGCCCGGCAGGGACAGTCTGAAGAAGGCTGTCCCTGCCGGGCCGAACTCTTTCCTTAGTTCGCGGCACCGCGGAAGAATCCGGGCGAAAGGGTATAGGAACACCACAGAAAGCCGGAGAGAAGGAAAGACGATGCACAACAGATCACACGCACCCGCGACACTGGCGGCAGCAGCGTTGCTGGCAACGGCGGGGATATTCACAACAGGCGTTCGGGCTCAGGAGCCAACGCTGCAGCCCTTCACGGAGGCGTCCCTGCGGGGCGGCGGGAGTGGGGTGCTGAAGGTGGTCGGCCAGGAGGCGGAACCGCTGCGGGCCGTGGAGATAGAACTGCGCGCTGGCGGGGTCGCGGACATCACCCTGACGGGTGTGCGGACCTATCGGGCGACGGGCCGCTGGACAGGGCGCGGCACGGACCTGGTTCTGGTGACCGACCTGCGCGGGGACCTGGCAAACCGTCCCATGAGCGGGCAGGGGCGGATTCACCTGGGGCCGAACGGCCGATTCGCGCGGCTGGAGGCGGAGGGCACGGTGGACGACCGCCGGTTCACCGTCACGTTCGCCCGGCAGGGAGTCATTCCTGCCGCGCCCGCGCCGTTCCGCGAACTGAAGGCGCGCAAGACCGGTCGCGGGACGCTGACGATCGCCGGGCGCGAGGCTGTGCCCATCACCGAGGTCTCCGTATTCCTGACGCAAACGGGGCGGATGGAGATCGACGCGAAGTCGGTGCACAACGCCACTCTGCCGTTCTCGGGGCAGTGGACGCTGCGCACGCCCACTACGGCGGCGCTCACGGTGACCAGCGGGTTGGAAGAGGCGGGCGCCCGCGGCAGCGGGACGCTGTCCCTGCACCCGTCCGGCGCCTCACTGCGCCGGGTGGACCTTGCCGGGACCGTAAAGGGGAACTCCTTCCGGCTGAACTTCGCCGGCGAGTGAGGGAACCGGGCATCCCGCTTCCGGCGTACTGCAGACAACCTGTTACATTTCTCTGTTGTGCGCGCCGCGAAAGGGATGCCCATGTCTGCTGCTGCTCACGACGTTTGCCTGACGACGGGCCGAATCCAGGTGGTTTTCGAGGAGGAACTGTTCCGCCTGGGGGCGCTGATCCATGACCGGTTCGACGACGGCGAGCGCCTCTTCCTGAGGGCGGTCCTGCCCGCCGAGGAGGAGGTCCAGCCCCGGGACGCCGTGAAGGCGGGCGTGGCCCTGCGCTTCGACCAGGGGCGCATCGCCATCCACCCGTACCTCCTGCGGCAGGTCTGCACCAACGGCGCGGTCCGGGCGCACGCCGTCCAGACCCGGCGCATCGTCCTGTCGGAGCAGGCCACCGAAGAGCAGGCCGAGGAGGAGCTGCGCGCCGCGCTGCGCGACTGTGCCGCACCGGAAGCGTTCCGCGAGGGCGTGGACGAGATGCGCTCCGCCGTGGACAGCGAGGCGGACACCCTCTTGAACATCCTGCCCCTGGTGCGGCGTCTGGCCGCCCTGCAGGGAATGGACAGCGGGGCGGTCGCGGCTATCCTGGGCGATTTCCTGGGAGGAGACGACCCCAGCCTTTTCGCCCTGGCGAACGCCATCACCGCCGCGGCGCGGGAGACGACCGACCCCGATCTGCGCTGGCGCCTGGAGGAGATGGGCGGCGGAGTCCCCGTGGGCGCGGACCCCGACCCGGAGGGCCGGCCCGTTTCCGCGGCGCGGGCCTTCCCGGAATCGGAATGGGCGGATAGTGCGGAGCGGCAGCCCCCCTCCCTCCTGGTTCCTGCCTGAACCGGGGGCAGCCTTCACGCCGGACGGGTGCGCCGCCGCCGTGTTACGCAGCAGCGGCGGGGCACTCCCCGGCTCCCCGACCCGCGAAGAAGCGGCGCTGGAAGTACAGGGCGACGTTCACCAGTCCGATGAGGACCGGCACCTCCACCAGCGGCCCGACCACCGCCGCCAGCGCCGCGCCCGAGTGGATGCCGAACACCGCCGCCGCCACGGCGATGGCAAGCTCGAAGTTGTTCGAGGCCGCCGTGAAGGCGAGGGTCGCCGTCTTCGAGTAGTCCGCGCCGAGCTTCCTGCCCATCCCGAATGAGACCAGGAACATGGCGACGAAGTAGATCAGCAGCGGCACGGCGATCCGCACCACGTCCAGGGGCAGGCGCACGATGTTCTGGCCCTGGGTCGAGAACATCGCCACGATGGTGAACAGCAGCGCGACCAGGGTGATCGGGCTGATGCGCGGGATGAAACGCCCCTCGTACCAGTCGCGGCCCTTCGCCCGCAGCAGAACGGCGCGGGTCAGCATCCCTCCGAAGAACGGGATGCCCAGGTAGAGCAGCACGCTCTGGGCGATGGCCCCGAAGGTGATGCGCGACAGGTCGACTCCGCCGAAGTCCACCCCGAACAGCGGCGGCAGTACCTTGAGGAACAGGTAGGCGTAGACTGAGTAAAACACGACCTGGAACACCGAGTTGAACGCCACCAGCCCCGCCGCGTACTCCCTGTCGCCCCGGGCGAGGTCGTTCCACACGATCACCATCGCGATGCAGCGCGCCAGCCCGATCAGGATGAGACCAATGGCGTACTCGGGCCGGTCGGCGAGGAAGAGCAGGGCCAGCGCGAACATCAGCAACGGGCCGATCACCCAATTCTGCGCCAGCGACAGGCCGAGCACCTTCGTGTTGCGGAAGACCCGCCCCATCTCCTCGTAGCGCACCTTCGCCAGCGGCGGGAACATCATCAGGATCAGGCCGAGGGCGATGGGGATCGAAGTGGTGCCGACCGACATCCCCGTGAGCGCCCGCGGCACGGCGGGGGCGAAGTAGCCCAGGCCGACGCCGACGCCCATCGCCAGGAAGATCCACAGCGTGAGGTAGCGGTCGAGGAACGACAGCCGCCCCGTGACCGGCGGGTGGCACGTCGGCACGTCCGCGGCAACAGGGGCAGCCGAAGTGTCGGCCGTGCTGCTCATATGGCCGTCCTCACTGTCGTTTCTGGCCCGGCCGGCTCGGCGGTCAGTTCGCTCAGCAGCGCCTCTACCTTCTCCCCGATCTGGTCACGGATCGCCCGCACCGCCTCGACGGGCCGCCCCTTCGGGTCGTCCAGCCCCCAGTCCTCCAGCATCGGGCGCACGCGGGCGGGGCAGGTGTCCGAGTCCACCCCGCACCCCATGGTGATGACGCGGTCGGCAGCGTCGGCCATCGCGTCGGTGAGCTGCTTGGGCCGCTGCCCCTCCATCGACACGCCGATCTCCCGCATCGCCGCGACCGCTGCGGGGTTGACCTGCTCTCCCGCCTCCGTCCCCGCCGACTCGGCGCGCACGGGCAGGCCGCGCTCCCGGGCGAGGTGGTTCACCAGCGCCTCCGCCATCTGCGAGCGGCCCGCGTTGTGCACGCACACGAACAGCACCGTCTTCATGGTCTTCCCTTCGTCCCCTGCGGCTGCGCCGCCGGCGGAAGAGGTCTTCGGCCGGCGGCGCCGTCCTTTCTCGTCTCTACGGCGTGCAGCAGTTCGGGCCGCAGCAGGCCCCCTCGGCCTTCGGCTTCTCGGCGCGGATGAACGCGCCCATCACGCGCCCGTCCAGTGCGGCCTTTTCGGCGGCGGGGAGCGCGGCGACCTCGGGGGAGCAGCAGGTGGTCGCCTCCAGGTCGGCGAAGGTGTAGCGGCGGGTCGGCTCGATGCCCGCGTTCGCGAAGCCAACGCGCTCCAGGCGGGCCCGGTAGTCGGACACCTCCAGAGCGCCCGCCACGCAGCCGACATAGGCTTCCATGTCGGCGCGCACGGCGGGGGGAAGCTCGCCCTCCACCACCACGTCCGAGACCGCGAACCGGCCGCCCGGCTTCAGGACGCGGAACGCCTCGCGCAACACGGCGTCCTTGTCCGCCGACAGGTTGATGACGCAGTTGGAGATGACCACGTCCACCGAGTTCGCGGGCAGCGGGATCGCCTCGATGTGGCCCTTCAGGAAGGCGACGTTCTTCGCGCCCGCCGCGGCCTTGTTCTTCTCCGCCAGCGCCAGCATCTCGTCGGTCATGTCCAGGCCGTAGGCGAAGCCCTCCGGGCCGACGCGCTTCGCGGACAGCAGCACGTCGATCCCGCCGCCGCTCCCCAGGTCCAGCACCACCTCGCCCGGGTTCAAGCGCGCCAGCGCCGTGGGGTTGCCGCACCCGAGCGACGCCAGCAGCGCCTCCCCGGGCAGTTCGGACGCCTCCAGCGCGCTGTACAGGTCGCCGGTGATGACGTCCCCGCCGCAGCAACTGTTGCTTGCATTGGTGGCATTTGCACCGCCACCGACGTTGCCGCCGCAGCACGCGGCGCCGCGGCCTTCGAGCACCGTCCGCGCCGCCGCGCCGTACTTCTCCCGCACCACGTCCCGAACCTCGGAGATTTCCGTCACACCCTGTGCCATTTCCGTTTCCACCTTTCACTCTGTCTTTCTTGCGCCGGCGCTCAGCCGCAGCAGGCGCCGCCGTTCTCTTCCTCTGCCGACCCGAAGTAGGCCGCGAGCCGCTTCAGGGCGCGCGGGTCCACGCCGCAGCGGATGAACTTGCCGTCGCGCTCCGTCACCACCAGGCCCGCCTCCTTGAGCTGTTTCAGATGCTGCGAGACCGTGGCCGGCGCGATGGGGACCGCGCAGCACACCTCGCCCACCGTCACGCCGCACACCGGGCGGACCTCGCCGGTCTGCTCGTCGATCGCGACCGCACAGCAGCAGCCCCTCAGGAACTCGAAGACCTTCAGGCGCGACGGGTCGCCCAGCGCTTTGAACGCATCGGCCAGGCTATCGCTCATCGTTTGGTACTTTCGATTCGTCATTTCGTTGATTGACGAATCGTATCAGGGGAAATGGCCCCTGTCAAGGCGCCTTGACCCATTTCCCACCGCGGACTATACTGAGGGGCGGAAATAAGGTTACGGGCGGCGTGACTGGCGCACCGGGAGTACCCGGAGGGAGCGCCGCCTGAAGGCGCAAGTTTTTCCGCGCCGCCGTTCGCCTGGGCACCGTGACCGAGACCGAAAGGAAACGGAAGTGGAACAGATTCCGGTACGGCGGGCGCTCCTCAGCGTCTCCGACAAG
>CALEKU010000217.1 GCA_937902745.1 uncultured Armatimonadota bacterium | reverse complement strand
CCCGATAGCCTCATTCGACGGAGGTCGAATTCTCAACCCTTAGCCGCGAATTCATTCGACGGCGCGGACGGCACCCACCCCTGGGGCTTCCTGGCCTCCCTCACCGGCTTCCTAACGCGCGGACGAGCACCCACCTGACACCGCCGCCGCGTCCGCTGCCGCCGCACCGCCATGAGTGGCTGCCCTCGGGTGGTTGTTTCCGCGCCCCGACCGGTGCTAAAATCGACGGGTATCGACGGATAAGCCAACGGCTACGGGTAACCGGTAAGTCCGTCGGCAAGGGGAGGAAGGCATAGCACCATGCGGGCGGAAACGATTCGGGTCATGAGCTTCAACCTGTGGCACGGCGGCACCATGCGCGGCCAGTCCGTCGAAGAGTCCGCGCGCGTCATCCGCGCCGCCAACGCCGACATCGTCGGTCTTCAGGAAACCGCCGGCGTCGCCCCCCAGGGAAAGCCCCGCCCCGACAGCGCCGCCGCCCTCGCCCAGATTCTCGGCTGGGAGTATCTCGACCAGGGCGGCAACACCGGCATCCTCAGCCGCTTCCCCATCATCGGCCACACCCCCAAAAAGTGGGGCGCCAAACTGCGCCTTCCCTCGGGACAAACCCTCTACCACTTCAACGCTCACCTCATGCACGCCCCCTACCAGCCCTACCAACTGCTGAACATCCCCTACCACAACGGCCCCTTCCTCAAGACCGAGGCCGAAGCCGTCGTCGCCGCCCGCGCCGCCCGCGGCGACCAGGTACAGCGCCTGCTTGCCGAAACCGAGATCGCCCGGCGGGAAAACCTCTCCGCCCTCCTCACCGGGGACTTCAACGAACCCTCACACCGCGACTGGACCGCCGCCGCTGTCTCCGCCCGCCGCTGCCCCCTCAAAGTCGAATGGCCCACCACAAAAGCCATTGAGGACGCCGGATTCGCGGACGCCTACCGCCGCGTCCACCCCGACCCCCTCCGCCGCCCCGGCCTCACCTGGACCCCCACCACCGCCCCCGACGACCCCAAAGACCACCACGACCGCATCGACTTCGTCTTCGCACGCGGCCCCCACCTGCGCCCCCTCACCGCCCGCATCGTCGGCGAAGCCCCCCACACCGCCGATATCGTCGTCCCCCGCTACCCCTCCGACCACCGCGCCCTCGTCTGCGAATTCCAGATAACTACCCCCGCCTGACCAATGCCCCGGGAGAGCCCTCACCCCCGTCCCCTATACGAGTACAGGTACCCCGCCGCTTGCGGCGGGGAGGGGCACTCCGAAGCGGAGAGGGGCAGCAGCGGTGCCAGGGGCGGCTACGGATAAGCCGTAACAGCCACCGACAACCGGAGCCCGCGGAGGCGGGCTTGAATCCCGGAAGCCGGGACTTCAGTCCACGGCGGCAACGGGCCACGGCACGAATGCCACGGCGGCAACGGGGCTGCGGTTCTCCCACACTCCCCCTCCTTCGCTTGCGAGGGAGGGGGCCGGGGGGTGGGTGCAACTCCCCCCTCTCCTCCCAGTCCGGGGCGGACCGCAGCGCCGGGAGAGGGGCACCCAGAGGGTACCCGGGGGTGAGGGCTCCCAACAGCCATGCTAAAATAACCCCATGGACTCCCCCTCCCCCTTCGCCCCCGACGACGAGGAAGCAACCGCTGCCGCCACCAGCGCCGCTGCCGCGCCTTCCACGCCGCCGGCCAACCTCTTCGAGGACGACCCCCTGCTTGTCGGGCTCAACCCCTCCCAGCAGACCGCCGTCACCCACGGCGACGGCCCCCTCCTCATCTTCGCTGGCGCCGGCTCCGGCAAGACCCGCGTCCTCACCCACCGCATCGCCTACCTCATCGGCCGGCGCGGCGTCCGCCCTCGCCACATCCTCGCCGTCACCTTCACCAACAAAGCCGCCAACGAGATGCGCGAACGCCTCGGCCGCATCCTCGGCCTCGAAGCCGGACGCGAAATGTGGGTCGGCACCTTCCACGCCATCTGCGCCCGCCTCCTGCGCGAGCGCGGCAGCGCCATCGGCCTGGAGCGCAACTTCGTGGTCTACGACGACGGCGACCAGATCACCCTTATGAAGGAGTGTCTCTCCCAGCTCAACCTCGACGACCGCCAGTACGCTCCCCGCGCCGTCCTCTCCCTCATCAGCAAGGCCAAGGAAAAGCTCATTCCCCCCGCGGAGTTCCCCAAGCACTTCCACGGCATGTTCGAAGGCGTCGTCGCCAAGCTCTACACCCTCTACCAGGAAAAGCTCAAGCTCAACCGCGCCCTCGACTTCGACGACCTCATCATGTTCGCCGTCCGCCTGCTGGAGCAGCGCGAGGACGTGCGCGAGATGTACCAGAAGAAGTTCCGCTACGTCCTCGTCGACGAGTACCAGGACGTCAACCACGCCCAGTACCGCCTCACCCAGATCCTCTCCGACGGCACCCGCAACCTCTGCGTCGTCGGCGACGACGACCAGTCCATCTACTCCTGGCGCGGCGCGGATGTCCGTCTCATCCTCCGCTTCGAGCGCGACTACCCCGAGGCGAAGGTCGTCAAGCTCGAACAAAACTACCGCTCCACCCAGACCATCCTCGATGCCGCCTACCACGTCGTGCGCAACAACCGCAGCCGCAAGGAAAAGCGCCTCTGGACCCAGAACGAAGCCGGCAACCCCATCCGCGTCTTCGAAGCGATGAACGAGCAGGAGGAGGCCGTCTACATCGCCATCACCATTCAGGACGGTATCGAAAAGAAGAACCGCCGCCGCTCCGACTACGCCGTCCTCTACCGCACCAACGCCCAGTCCCGCGTGCTGGAAGAGGTCTTCATCAACTACCAGATTCCCTACAAGATCGTCGGTGGCGTCAAGTTCTACGAGCGCCGCGAAATCAAGGACCTGCTCGCCTACCTGCGCCTCGTCCACAACCCCTACGACACCGTCGCCCTCCGCCGCGTCATCAACGTCCCCGCCCGCGGCATCGGCGCTGGCACCTGGCAGAAGATCGAAGAGCGCTCCCAACTCAAGGGCGACTCCCTCTGGGACACCGTCAGCGACATCGCCGCCATCGACGGCGTCAAAGCCTCCACCCGCAAGGCCATCGAAGCCTTCACCGTCCTCATCGCCACCCTCCGCGGCAAGGCCGAAGGGGGCGAGTGGGGCGTCACCAAGCTCCTCACCGAAATCGTCGAGAACACCGGCTACGTCCGCGAGCTGGAGCAAGAGCGCAAGATCGAAGCCCAGACCCGCATCGAAAACATCAAGGAGTTGTTCACTGTCACCCAGCAGTTCGAGGCCACCACCGAGGAACCGACCTTGGAAGCTTTTCTCGAACAAAGTGCGTTAATAGCAGATATTGATAGTCTTGAAGATGGCGGCAGCGATGCGGTGGTACTGATGACCCTGCACTCCGCGAAGGGGCTGGAGTTCCCGGTGGTCTTCCTGGCGGGGTTGGAGGAGGGGATCTTCCCGCACTCGCGTTCGCTGCAGACCGACTCGGAGATGGAGGAAGAGCGCCGCCTCGCCTACGTTGGCATCACGCGCGCCAAGGAGGAGCTGCACCTGACGTTCGCGTCCCGCCGCACCATCTTCGGCATGACGCAGGTCAGTCAGGTCTCCCGGTTTGTGCGTGAGGTGCCGGAGGAACTGCTGAAGCTGCCCGCGAGCATGCGCCGCAAGGCGGGCGGCGCGCTCGGCGCGGGCGGGCGCGTCCTGGGCCGCTGGTCGCGCGACGAGTACTCCCAGGTGAGCGATTGGGACGAGGCACAGCGGGGCACCCGCGCCGCGGAGCGTGCCCGAAAGCCTGCTTCGGCGGCCTCCAACTCCGGCAGCGGCGGAAACTTCAAGCCCGGGGAGAAGGTCAAGCACGCCGTGTTTGGCCAGGGAGTTGTGGTCAGTGCCACCGGCGAGGGCGAGGACGCCCAGGTGTCCGTCGCCTTCCCGAACGTAGGTGTGAAGAAACTCCAGGTGTCTTACGCACGCCTGGAAAGGGTGTAGGCGGGGGCGGGAGGCCGGCCGGAGCCGGTACAATGCAAACATGAGTGTGCCGTGTACCCGCAACGCGTTTTCCCTCCTGCTGCTGGCGGTGGTCGCCGTCTTCGCCACGACGCCTGTGAGGGCCGACCGGATCGTCTACCAGCAGGGGGATGCGCTCTACCTGCTGGATGAGGAGCGCGGCGGGGCGCCCATCAAACTCTCGACGCTCGGAGCGGTGACCGGGCCGCTCTGGGCGCTGGCGCCCAACGGTCGCCAGATCGCGTGGGCCGTTCGCGCCTCCTCCGCTACGCTGCCGCCCGCCCCGCGCCCACCTGCGGCGGGCAGCGCCGTGTCGGTGGGGGCGCTGCAGGTGAACGAAGAGGGCGAGGGGGCGGTTCCGCCGCCCACTGCTGCCGCCCCCACCGCTTCGCCTCCTCCGCAGAGCGCTCCGGCGAAGAGCGGGGGCGACGGCCTGACACTTTACGTGGCAGATCTGCCGGACGGCCTCCCGAAGCGGCTATTTGCCACGGACGCCCCCCGGGACCGCCTGGACCGCCCGGTGACGGCCCTGAGCGGGGCCTACGGGGCTCTGCGCGGCTACCGTCTGGCCTCGCTCGGCTGGAGCGCCGACGGCAAGACGCTGTACCTGGGACTGAACCCTGTTGCGGGCGGTGAGGCGGAGAAGCCGTCGAAGGAGCCGGTCACGGTGGCGGCGGACGCGGCGACCGGAGCGGCTCTGGTGGATGCGGCCGGGCGCTGGCGGGTGTTGGCTCCGTTGATGGCGGCAGACGCCTGCGGCGCGCGTCTGGTCGGTATGGGCGCGGCGGGCGCCATGACCCTTCTGGATCTGGCAGCGGGGCGTCGGACGACCCTCGCCCCGCCCGCGGGCGGGGCCGGCGCCTGGAGCGCGCCGCGCGACCCGGTTCTGGCGCCGCCTGCGGGAGATCAGGTAGCCTTCGCCGCGACGCCCGCGGGGCTGTACGTCGCATCCGGCATCGGCGGTGAGAAGACAAGCGCCCGGCGCATCATCTCAGGGGACATTGCGCGTCCTCGCTGGAGCGCGGACGGGACGCGGCTGTTCTTCCTGGTGCCACGGCCCACAGCGGGTGGGGGGCGCACCCTCTACGACCTGTTTGTAGCGCCTCTGTCTGCCGGGGCTGAGGCGACGGCGGGCGCGCCACGCCGTGTTTACGAGCGGCTGGATACCTTTGACGTGGCCTCGGGGCAAGTGACGACGGTGCGCAGAGCCCCTTAACAGTTTTCGCTAAAACGCACAAACATTCGTTGACAACCATTCGCACGATGCGTTATACTCACGAGGGTGCGGGGAGGCTACTGCAAAGGAAAGCTCCCGCACCTTACTTCCCTCAGAACCACCATTGATCGTGAACGCAAACGAGGAGCAGACTGCCAAGATATGGATGCGGAGAGCCGGGACTTACTGACCGTTGAGCAGGCCGCGAACTACCTTCAGCTTTCCCAGTCCAGCATCCGCTCCTACATCCGGCAGGGCAAGCTCAAGGCATTCCGGGTAGCAGGAAAGCGTAAAGTCCTGATTCCGCGGGACGAGCTGCTGAAGCTGCTGGAGCCGGCGCGCAACGACATCCTCGATGACGACGAGGCGGAGGACGACGGCAAGTAGCCGGGCGGGGTAGAATCTCCTTCAGAATGCGTCTGCTGGACGAAGCCCGAGAGGCGCTGCGCTACCGCGAACTGTTCCAGAACCTCGTGGAGCGCGAGCTACAGGTTCGCTACAAGAACTCCCTGCTCGGGGTCGTCTGGTCGCTGGCAAACCCCATCGTCCGCGCGCTCATCCTGGTCGTCGTTTTCAAGTATCTGGTGCCGCTCGGCCCGGACAACTACTCCGCCTATGTCCTGGCCGCCTTCTTCCCCTGGACCTACTTCCTGACCGGCATTCTGGACGCAGGCGAGTCGGTCAGCAAGCAGATGACGCTGGTGAAGAAGGTCTACTTCCCGCGGGAGTTGCTCCCGCTGGCGACCACGATGGCGAACCTGCGCCATTTCCTTCTTTCGCTGTGCGTCCTCGCGGTCTATCTCGTCTATCTGTACTGTCGCTCCGCCCTCGACGGCGACCCTGCCACTCCTGCCCTGCCGCCCCCGACAATCTTCCTGTTGCCCGTTCTCGTGGTCATGCAGACGCTCTTGATTGGGGGGATTGCGCTCTTTATCTCCGCGTTGAACGTCTTCTTTGAGGACGTCAAGTTCCTGATGGCGGTGCTGCTAGACCTGCTGTTTTATGCGGTCCCGGTCATCTACTTTCTGGAGCAGGTGGAGGCGACCCAGGGCATCCCGCCGGGACTGCGCGAGGTGGTCCACCTGCTGTTCCTGCTGAACCCGTTCTCGGTCATCTTGAGCGCCTATCGCGCGTTCCTGCTCCCTCCGACGCTGCTCCCGGCGGGCCGCTTCGGCGTGGGGGGCGACCCGGTGGCGGTCAACCTGGGCGTCCCGTGGTGGTCGTTCGGCCTCTGCCTCGTAGTCTGCGTGCTCGTCTTCCTGGGGGGCTACCACTTCTTCAACCGCCGCAAGTGGCGCTTCGTGGAGCAGCGGTAATCCCTGCCGCAGGTAAACGATAGAAGGGGCAGCGGAATCTTCAGCAGGCATGGCGATGGTGAATGCGGACACAACGTAGGAGATTCTGGATGGGGTACGCCGGGCCAAGGCAGCGCAGATATGCGGGAAAGAGCTCATCAACGCCCGCATTAACGGGGT
>CALEKU010000216.1 GCA_937902745.1 uncultured Armatimonadota bacterium | reverse complement strand
GCGAAGGCGCGGAGGGCGAAGGCGCGGAGGGCGAACGGCTCGTTACGGACCCCCGCATTTCGCCTACGGGATATCCGTTCAAGATGGTGCCGCTGGAGGGTACGGTCGCGGAACCCGAGGTCTATGCGCGGCGCAAGCGCATCTGCAACAAGGGGTATCTGCTGCAGGCGCACACGGAGACATTGCCGGACGGCACGGTGAAAGAGACCTATGTCTGCCCCGCCATGCCTGAGCGCCAGTACGCCCGACTCGGCGGCGACCCGCAAGAGACCGAGGGGCGCCTGTGCCTGTGCAACGGTCTGCTCTCATCCGTGGGGTTCGGCAGCGATGTGGAGCCGCCGCTTCTGACTCTGGGGCGCAGCGGGGAGCATGTCGCCGAGCGGCGCACCGCGCGCGAGGTAGTCGCCGACATCCTGGGCGAGGCGTACGTTGCGGACGCCGAACGGCGGCTTATGGAGTAGACGCCGCCCGGGTCACATCGGGAGCGACTTCCACGCGCGCTGCGCCGCCTGGTTTGCCGCGCGGAACTGCGCGATGCGCAGGTTCAGGTCGAAGTAGCTCTCGGTGTCGCGGATGGCGTCGAGGTACAGGCAGCGCCGGGCCACGGCGTCCAGCCGGCCCGGCTTATCGCCGCGCATCAGGCTGTCGGTCCCGCTGTCGATCAGGATCACCGCGTCCAGCGGGCCGAGCCGCTCCGCCAGGCGGGAGTACGCCGCCGTCACCTGCTTCACCCCGGCCCGCTCGATGCCGTAGACGCTCACCGACTCGCGCCGCTTCTCCTTGAACCACCGTGCCAGGTGTAGCTCCGGGAAGTAGCGCACGCTCCCCTCCGTCCGGGGTGTCACCTCGTACAGGGAGGGCCCGACCCGCCGTCCGCGCCGGCCAGCAGGACGGTCTTCGCGGAATCGACGGCGGCGTAGGACGGCAGACGCAGGAACGGTACGGTCGCGGGTGGAATCTCCTCGGGGCATTATCGCGCGAGGCGTCCTCTTCAGGATACCGGGTAGGGCCGAATTTTTGGCGGGCGCGCGGTTCGAGAGGAGGAGGGGCCATGTGCATGACGGTCTTCGTGGCGTCGGACGTGCCGCGCGAGGAGGCGGAGTACGTCCGCAGGCATCTCTCCCGTCCCCGGGTGTACCAGGTCGGCGCGGCGTCGGGCTGCGGCTGCGGCTTCGGCGATGGCAGTTGATGGGGGGGCGGCACCGGTGGATAAGCTGACGGTCCAGATCGGGCCGTGTGAGGACAGCCTGTTCCTCGACGGCGTGGACTTTCTGGTGACCGCCCTCGCCAACGGGCGGGCGCTGCCCGACGTGCTGGATGTAGACGAATTCTTCAGGGCGCTCAAAGGCGCGGGCAGAGTGAGCGCAGCAGGCGTGGGCGTACGGCGACGCAGCAAGTCGCTGCCGCCGCCGGCGCGCCGCCTGCCGATCTTCAACTGCTCGTGCGGGTGCTTCGGCTGCGGGGGCTACTACGTGGATGTGACATTGACCCCGGAGGCGCTCATTTGGGAAAATGCCTACACGAATGAAGGCGCCCGGGCGGAACCCCGCGACCGCTGGCGCTACGCGTTCCCGTGGCACAACGTCCGCGAGGTCGCAGGCGAACTCATCGCCGCTATCTACACAGCCCGAGCGCAGCACCCGAACTGCGAGATCCGCTACGGGGCGACGGGCGTCGAGGTTACGGAGCGGCTTTCCTATTACCTGGAGTGCTACGAAGCGCTTCCCGACGGAACGGGTCGGAGCGGCGCGGAGGCAAACGCATAGGTGGGGGCGGCGGGAGCGGGAGGGGGATTCCGCGCACTTTATCGCGGTACGTGCCCTTGTCGTCGCAAGATATATAGCTCTTGCAGCATCCGCGGGGGTAAAATCGAGTGATCCGTGACGACGGAGCGATCGAAGTACAATCAGGGGTAATCCTTATGGTGTTGTCCCACTCCCGCGATACACTGGACTGCATGGAAGCGATCAATCGTAGGGTACCACCGCTCCTCGACTGTGGCGCAGCGGTGGTCGGAGCGAACGATGAGTGACTTCGCTAGCGATCAGGTCGTTCCTGAAGTCCTCGCCGCGGGGCCAGGCGCGATGGCCTTCCACTCCATCATCGACGCACTTCCCCAGATCTTCTGGATTACTCCCCCCGAGGGCGGCGCCTCCTACTGTAACGCCCGTTTCTACGAATACACCGGCCTCACGTTCGATCGCCTCCGCGGAGACGGCTGGTCCGAGGTGGTCCACCCCGATGACCTGCCGCAGTGCGTGGTGACCCGCCAGGAGTCCCTCGAAAAAGGAAACACCTGGGAGTACGAATACCGGCTGAGGCGGCATGATGGCGCTTACTGCTGGTTTCTGGCGCGGGCCGAACCCGTCCGCGACTCCAAGACCGGCGCCATCGTCCGCTGGGTGGGAACCGCCACGGATATCACCCACCATAAGGAGACCGAGCGTGCCCTGCGGGAGAGCGAGGAGCGGCTTTCCCTCTCCCTCGCCGCCGCTCAGATCGGCACCTGGGAACTCGATTTCATCCACGACCAGGCGTACCTCTCGGAACGGGTGTGCGAGATATTAGCCCTTCCGCCCGAGCAGACGGTCATCTCCCTGGAGGAGCTGCTCAGCCGGATCTATCCCGACGACCGGGAGCGCGTGATGGCTGCAGGCGCGGCGGCCTGGCGGGGGGAAGCGGCGTACGATGTGGAGCACAGGGTCCTTCGCGAGGACGGCGAGGTGCGCTGGATAGCGGCCAAGGCGGCTGTACTCTGGGAGGACGGGGCGGGACCACCGCTTCCGTCGCGCCTCATCGGTATCCAGATGGACATCACGGAACGACGGCGGCGCGAGGAGCGGGAGCGTCTGTTGGCGGCGCTGACCGAGCGCACCGCGGCCCTGCTCGATCCGGACGCTGTGGCCCGCGAAGCGGTGAGCACCGTCGGCGAGTGCCTCCAGGTCTCCCGCTGCACCTTCGTGGAGGTGGACCCGGATGGGACCCCCCCGGACGGTGCGTGAGGACTGGTCGCGTGCCGAGGAAGAGGCCACCACCCGCACCGGTGCGGACGGACTGGTTCGGGCGATGGGCGAGCCGATACTGGAAGTGCTGCGGGCCGGGCGGCCGTTTGCGTGCCCGGACGTTCTGGGGGATAAGCGTATCGCAGAGGAGCACCGGGCCGCGTACGTCTCCTTCGACACCCGCTCCCTGGTGAGCGTGCCGATCATCCGCGGCGGCCGCTGGGTAGGCATTCTGTCCGTTTATGTCGCGGAGCCGCGGGTGTGGCGGCAGGACGAGGTCGAACTGCTCGAACTGGTAGGCAGTCGTGTGTGGCTCAAGGTGGAGAACGCACGGCTGTACCGCCGCGCGAAGGAGGACGAGGCGCGGTTCCGGGCGCTGGTGTTGGCAAGTAACCAGATGGTGTGGCGGACCGGCACGGACGGCAAGATCGAGGACATGCCGGAGTGGCGAGCCTTCACCGGGCAGTCCCGGGAGCAGGTGCGCGGCTACGGCTGGCTGGACGCTGTCCACGAAGAGGACCGGCCGCGCGTGGAGGAGGCATGGCGGTCTGCCTTCGCTGCCCGCTCTGCCTACGAGTGTGAGTACCGTGTGCGCGGGAAGGACGGCGCCTACCGCTGGTTCCTCGCGCGGGGCGTGCCGGTGCTGGGGGCGGATGAGACCCTGCGCGAGTACATCGGCACCTGGGGCGACATCGACGCGCGCAAGCGCGCCGAGGAGGAGCGGGCAGCCCACGCGGAGAAGAACGCCCGAATCGCGGAGACCCTGCAGCGCTCGCTTCTACTGACTCCCCCGGACGGCGTGTTCGATGAGATGGATGTCGGCACGCACTACGAGGCGGCGTGGGACGAGGCCCTGATCGGCGGCGACTTCTTCGATGCCTTTGCGCTGGACGGGGATCGGGTGGCGCTGGTCGCCGGGGACTGCACGGGCAAGGGGCTCGGGGCCGCGCGGTACGTCGCCGAGGCCCAGTTCGTCCTGCGCGCTGCGCTGCGCGAAGACCCGGACCCCGCCGGCGCCCTCGCGCGGCTGAACCGGATTATCCTGGAGGGGCAGCGGCTCGACCGCCGCTCGGGCGGGGCGTTATGCGGTGTGGCCGTCGCGGTGGCGTCGACAGCGACCGGTGAGGTGCTTGTGTCGGCAGGTGGGGCCGAACCGCCCCTGGTGGTCCGCGCTGCGACGGGGCATACCGAGGAGGTTGCCGTGACCGGACCGGTCCTCGGCGCGGACCTGGCGTCCGAGTACACGACGGTGGGCATCTACCTGGCCCCTGGCGACTTCATGGTGCTGGCCACGGACGGGCTAACGGAGGCACGGAACCGCGAAACGCGCCGCTTCTTCGGCTACGATGGCTTCGTGCGCGCCGTTGAGGAGGCGGTGGGCGCCGTGGCGGGGCCGTCCCCAACCACCCCGCCGGTGCCGGGGGGAGCCTCCCTGCCCCTCCTGGACGGCATCGCGCGCGAGGTTGTCGCGAAGGCGAAGGCTTTTGCAGGCGGGCGTTTGAGCGACGACGTTTGTGTCCTGGTAGCGCGGAGGCGTGCCTGGCGGCTGGCCGGGCGCAAGGGGGGAGCGGTTTCCTCCTCTCCGTCCGTCTCCGCCGGCTGAACCCCCGGGTGGTATTGCCTGTCAGTAGCGCCCGCCGGGGCCTGGCGCCGTGCCGGGCGAAGGGTGCGATGCGGGCGTATCGCGGCTTCCCGAGGCGATGATGGCCCGGCCCACGAGGAGGAAGAGGACGCCGCCGACGCCCAGGAACAGCCAGTCGGCCGCGGAAGCGCCCAGGCGCTCGATGACGTGGTGGAGGTGCAGAATGTGATGGTCGATGACGCCCTCTACCAGGTTGAAAACGCCCCAGCCCATGACGAGTGAGCCGATCAGCGTTCGGGTGGACCAGGGGACCTCGGGCTTCTGACCCGCGCGCCAGAGCATCGCCAGGCCGATCACTGTCATGAGCCAGGTGAAGGCGTGGAAGAGGCCGTCCCAGACCATGTTGATCTCCACGTTCACCAGCGTGTCCGGCGGGTACTTTGCTGACAGCATGTTGTGGACCTGGAGTATCTGGTGCAGGACGATGCCATCCACAAAGCCGCCCAGCCCGATGCCCAGCAGCGTCCCCGCCGCCACGAGCGGGCGGAAGTTTGCCTGGGGCGCGCTCATGTCTTCCTCTCCGTGTCGTCTCCGCCGCGCCGCCGTACACTCGGCGGGCCGTAGTACAGGAGCGCTGTGATGCCGAGGAAGATGGGGAAGGGGAGTGCCGTGACCAGGAGGTTTCGGCCGAAGTCCGCGCCGAAGACGCCCGCGCGCACCGCGCGGCCCGTGCCCGTGTCGCACACCGGACACGCCCGCGCGGAAAGGGCCGCCGCGAGCAGCACCAGGAGAACGCCCCCCAGAATCGCCGCCGGGCGCGTCCGCGTCACCGGGCCGCTCCCGGTGCCTTGCGCGCCTCCGCGCGTCCGAGTGTCTCCGCAGCGGTGATTCCCAACGGCTGGTCCCCCGGTAAGAGATTCGTCCGGACGGCTTTGCCCGGCATCCTCCCTTAACTACCCGTCTGCGCGCACGGTCACACCCCGCCGCGGGCGGGGCGGTGGGGGCGTCAGCGGAGGGCGGCGCCGCGGGTGGCGGTGCGGATGCGACAAAGGTACATATCGGCGGTGATGTACAGGTCGGCGCCGTCCGGGCCGCCGAAGGCGCAGTTGGAGGTCGCCTCGCCCGGGTCCACCCGGCCCAGCAGCGTGCCGTCCGGGGCGAAGACCAGCACACCGCCCGGCCCCGTCGCCCACAGGTTGCCGTCCCGGTCCACCTTCAAGCCGTCCGGCAGCCCCTTCAGAGTGCCCGTCCGGACCATCGGGGTGGCGTCAAAGAACACGCGGCCCTCGCCGAGCAAGCCGTCGGTCCCGACCGGGAAGGCCATCCAGATCGCGGCGTCCGGGTCGGACTGCGCCACGTACAGTGTCCGCTCATCGGGAGAGAAGGCCAGACCGTTGGGGCGGGTCATCTCCGCGGTCAGGAGGGTGACGGCGCCGTCCGGGGAGACGCGATACACGCCGAAGTGCGGCAGCTCACGCCGCGGGTCGTCCGGCCCCAGGGGCAGGCCGTAGGGCGGGTCGGTGAAGTACACCGCGCCGTCGGACTTCACCACCACGTCATTGGGCGAATGGAAGCGCTTGCCGTTGTAGTTGTCCGCCAGCGTTTGTTTCCCGCCGTCCCACGACAGCGTCGATACGCGCCGGTCGCCGTGCTCGCACAACACCAGGCGTCCCTGTCGGTCCAGCGTCAGACCGTTACTGCCCGGCTCGGGGCCGTAGGGGACACGCCCGGTGTAGCCGGACGGCTGAAGGAAGACGCTGACGCCCTGGCCCTCCTTCCAGCGCAGGACGTGGTTACGCGGGACGTCCGAAAAGAGCAGGCAGCCTCCCTGGCCGCCGTCCGGATCGGTCCGCAGCCATACCGGGCCTTCGGACCAGTCAAAGCCGCTCGCCAGTACCTCGATCTCCGTCCCGGGGGGAAGGAGCGCATCCAGGCGCGGGTCCTCACGAACGATGCGCCCCAGGCGCGGGTAGACGGGCCCGCCGCCGGGCGCTTGCGCCGCGGAAGCGGCAGCAGGGTCATCGGTGGGAATTGGCAGCATGGCGCTACATTCGCCGCCTCGGGGAGGTCCCCCTGCTCAGCTTCCCGGGGTAGGCACGTTCACGGCACGCAGGGCGGCCTCCTCGTCGTCCAGCACCACGCGGCGATGGTCGGGCAGCGTTGCGCCACAGGCCTGCCGCAGCGCCTCGGCCGCTGCGCGCAGGCGCACACAAAGGGTCGGGGCAGAGGCGCCGCCCCCTCCGGCGCCCGGGCGAAGTTCTCCAGGGTCACGTCCAGCATCGTCTGGTCGCCTGCCTCGCGCTGGGCCGCCAGGGACTCGCGCAGCAGCGCCTCTGCCCCCGCGAAGTCCCCCCGCTCCATCGCGAGGATGCCAAGGCTCAGGGACGACAGCGCGACGCCGCGCTGGTCTCCGATCTCCCGGTGGATGGCGAGCGCGCGAGCGTGGCGCTCCCCGGCCTCGGCGAGGTCCCGGCGCCAGTGGGCCAGGTTCCCCCCGATGCGCCGGCACAGATCGAGGCTTTTCCGGAACGCGGCGCGCGCTCCGCCGCATCCCGGGCGAACAGAGCGAGTCCGCCCAGGGCATTCAGGGCATCCGCTCGCGCCGGGGAGTCCGCCGCAGCGGCGGACAGCGCGAGCGCGGCGCGCAGGTTCTCCCGCTCCGCCAGCGCCGCACGGGCTTCCGGCGTGCCGCCGGGCGAGCGCCCCGCGCTGTTCGGTGGTCAGGAGATCGCCCGCGAGCCCGCGCACGACCTCCAGCAGGGCGAAGCGCGGCGGGGCGTCGGGGGCGGCCGGCGGCGCGCCCTGCACCAGCGAGTGCGCGGTGGAGGCGCCTGCGCTCGGGGCACCCGTATGGGAATCGGCCGTTTCGTGGATGCCACGGGAGAGTGGGCGCCTTAGCATGTGTAGGAGATCCTCCGGCGCCGGAAGGCGCCGTTCCGTCCTCGGAAGGAAAGTACTTTACGTCATGCTGTCCCCGAAAGCCCGTCCGTATATCGAAGCCAGCGTTCCCGTCCTGCGGGAGCACGGCCTGACCATAACCCGCACCTTCTATAAGAACATGTTCGCGGAGTTCCCCGAGTTCACGAACCTCTTTAACATGGGGAACCAGGCGAGCGGCGTGCAGCAGCAGTCACTGGCCGCTGCCGTCTTCGCGTACGCCGCCAACATCGACAACGCCGCCGCCCTCGGCCCCGTCATCACCCGTATCGCGCACAAGCATGCGGCCGTGGGCATCACCGCGGAGCACTATCCCATCGTCGGCCGCCACCTGCTTGGGGCGATCAAGGAGACCCTGGGGGACGCTGCGACACCCGCCCTGATCGATGCCTGGGCGGAGGCGTACGGACTCCTGGCCGACACGCTGATCGAGGCCGAGAAGAAGCTCTACGCGGAGCGCGCCACCCGGGCAGGTGAACTGACCCCCTTTACGGTGTCCGAGATCCTCCCGCAGACCGAACTGGTGTCCTCGTTCCTGCTCGAACCGCGCGACGGCGGCCCCGTCTGGGACTTCCGCCCGGGGCAGTACGTTAGCGTTGCGGTGGACCTGCCGGGCGGTCAGCGACAGCTCCGACAGTACAGTCTGTCGGACGCGCCGGGCAAGAAGACGCTCCGCATCTCGGTGAAGCGGGAGCCGGCGAGCGACGAAACCCCGGCGGGCCGTGTCTCCAACTGGCTGCATGACAACGTCCGGGCGCTCGACACGCTCCTGATTTCGCCGCCGTTTGGCGACTTCGCACCCGACACCACGGGCGATGCGCCGATTGTGTTGCTGTCCGCGGGCATCGGGATCACGCCGATGATCGCGGCGCTGAACCATATCCGTGAGGTGAATCCGCAGCGGACGGTCATCTTTGGCCATGCGGCGCGGAATGTGAAGGCGTTCGCCCACCGCGCGGATATCCTGGCGGCACAGGCGGAGATGCCGAACCTGAAGGTGGCGACGTTCTTCGAGTGTGTCTGCGACGAGTGCCGGGACGAGGCGGGAGGCAACGAGGGGCTGATGGCGGTGGAGCGGCTGCCCGAATGGTCCTACGCTGATACGGATGTGTACCTCTGTGGGCCGCTCGGGTTCATGGATGCCCAGTGGAAGCGGCTTCTGGAGTTGGGCGTGCCGTTCTCCCGCCTGCACCGCGAGGTGTTCGGGCCGGAACTGCTGACCCACCTGCTGTAAAACGGTTTGGACGATAACACGGGAGGCCGCGGGCACTTCAGCGCCCGCGGCCTCCCGTGTTTCGTGACATCCCTGTTCCCCCCGAACGGTCTTGCCCGGCCGTTACCTCTTGCTATCCCTTCGCGGCCGCCTTCTACTTCAAGTCGAGCACCACTGTGCGCAGTTTGGTGGCGGTCTCGTTCCCCGGGTCGAGACGCAGTACGGCATCCAGGTCGGCCAGCGCGTCGTCGTAACGCTCCAGCAGGGCGCGGGTCTTCGCGCGGGACTACAGACACTCCGGCCAGTCCGGTTTGGGCGTGAGCGCGGCAGTCAGGTCGCGCTCCGACTCGGCGAACCGTTTCACCTGGTAGAGCATCTGCCCCCGGTACATCAGGTACTCCGGGTGGTTGAGGACCATTTTGGAGACGTCCTCCAGAGCGGCGGCGAAATCCTGCTTCAGGGCAAGCAGGCGGGCGCGGTCCACATAGTCAGACGCGTAGGCGATGCCGAGGCGAATCGCCTCGTCCAGGTCCGCCTGCTGCTCCTCCGGGGGGCGCTTGTCGCCCGAGAACTCGCAGCGTCCCGACCATCATCTGGTCGCCCGAGGGCGCGGCGTCAGCGATCTTCGCGGCGCTGTGCGACCGCGGCAGCAGCAGGGTATCTCATGTCCTGAGGGTACACCCGCCCCGTTACGCCAGCGTTAATACGCCCTGCCCACGCTCCCATGCGAAATACTGGTTTGGTGCCTGGTTTCCGGAATCCGGCTGCGGCCGCAAGTACGGAAGGAACGTCTTGAACCGGGAGGTGCGTGCGTGATGCTGGAGGCTTACCTGGAGGTTCTGGAACTTGGGTACTACGAGGTGACGTTCGCGTTCGAGGGGCTGTCGGATGCTCACGTCTGGGAGCGGCCCGGGGTAGGGCTGCTGTCGGTGGGGGAGCTAGCGGGGCACGTTGCCTACTGGGAGGCGGTTCGGCTGGCGGGCGGGGTGGGGGATATCGAGGCGCACGCCGCCTCGGGCCTGGAGGCGTGTGCGGTGAAGAGCCCGCTGATAGACCACCGCTTCCGGTACCACACGGCGACCCTGGAGACGGCGCCCTCGGACGAGCACCGGGCGATGACGGCGGAGCAGGTTCTGAAGGAACTGCTGCGGGTGCACGCCGAGGCGGTGGCGCACCTGCGGGCGCGCGCCCCCGAACCGGGAGACACGGTGCCCGGTCATCCGGCCGGCCACACCTACGGCGAGTTCCTGAAGTACCTGGCGTTCCACGTCGCCTACCACACCGGGCAGATGTTCTCGGCGCGGCACCTGCTGGGGGAGACGACGCCGGACAACTGAGGCGGTTGGGGCCGGGGCTACAGGACCGTAAGGCTCTGCTGCGCCCCGGCAACCTGTCGGGAGAGGTCCATCGCGGGCGGGTCCTCCACCAACTGCGCCAGCGTGGTCGCCCGAAACTGCTCCTCTATCAGGCACATCGCGTCATCCAGCCCCCGGTGCAGCGGGCACAGACGCCCACCCGAGTGCCGCTCCAACCCCAGCGGGCACTCCCGGATGCGTGGGATCGGGTCCACCGCCTCGACCGCCTCGTATACCGTGATCGCGCCCGGCGCCCGCGCCAGTCGGAACCCGCCCCCGATGCCTCGCTGCGATGCTACGAGACCCGCCCGGGTCAGGCTCTGCAGCACCTTCGCCAGGTATCCCGCAGGAACCTGGGTGCTCTCCGCGATCTGTTCCACCGTCTGTGGGGGGCGCCGGGGTGCTTCTGGCGCCGCAGCAGCCCCTTCGCCCTCATCGTCCGCCGCGGCCAGATACACCAGCGCCCGCAGTGCATACTCCGCGGTCTTCGAGAACATGTAACGCCTTCGCCCTTCCTGCTATCTTCTTCCGGACCTTGACATCCGGTTTAGGTTTCTATTATACTATCCTTGATTAAAGGATGTTTTTGTCCGGTTTTTACTCTGCCCGCCGGGAGACGGGCAGGAAAGGGGGAAGAAATGCCCAGGACGGACGACGCCGAGGGGCGGCCGCGCCCCCACCCCGCGGAGCGCTTCGCCGGGGATAGCCACCTGATTGACCTGAAGGCTGCCGCCGCGCGCCTGCGCGCCGAACCCGGGCCTGCCCGCCACGGTCACCGTCAGGTCACGCTCTTTCAGCGCTCGCCGCTCACGCAAGCCCTGTTCTCCTTCGAGCCCGGCGGTGCGCTGGCCGATCATGCCGCGAACGGAGTGGTCGTTATCCAGTGTGTCGAAGGCCGTCTGGATGTGAAGGCGGGGGCCGACGGGGTGCACCACCTGGACCCCGGCTGCCTGGTGACCCTCCAGCCGCGCGTGCGCCACAGCGTCCAGGCCGGGGAGGCTGGCGCCCTGATGCTGCTGACCGTGTGCCTGGTGGAGAAAGAGGAAAACCATGCGGACGCATAATTTTCCCGGAAGCGGGGTAAGGCAGTGATGCCGGTCGCGGCCCTGTGCCTGTTGTGCCTTTTATGGGCGGGCATGGTGCTGGGCATCTCGTTCCTCGAAACCCCGGTGAAGTTCACAGCGCCGAGTCTGACGCTGCCTGTCGGGCTGGACGTGGGGCGGCATGTCTTCGGGGTGTTCAACAAGGTGGAGGTCGCCGCCGCGCTGCTGGCGCTGGGCCTTGTGCTGCTGGCTCGGGGCGGCGCCGATCCGGGCGCGGCGGTCGTTATGTCGCGGCTGGTTGTCTGGCTCCCGGTGGCGGTGGCGCTGCTGGTGGTGCTGGTGCAGACGGTGTGGCTGCTGCCCGTGCTGGACGCCCGCGTGGGGGTGATCCTGGAGGGCGGAACGCCGCCGCGTGCGCCCTACCATGTGGTGTATGTCGTGCTGGAGGCGGCGAAACTGGCCTGCCTGATCGCGGCGGGTACGGCGTGCCTGCTGGCGAACCTGCCGGGAGGGGGGCACGGATGAGCGAAGCGGCAGTGACGACCGCGGTGGACCTGGCGGCGCTCTGCCGGGCCGCAACCGGGAACGGGCCGCAGTGGGGGCACGAGAGCGAGGACCTGGACGTCACGCTACTGTCCTGGAGCACGGGCGGCCAGGTGGAGCCGCATGTCAACCGGGAGGTGGACGTGCTCTGGATTGGCCTGGAGGGGGAGGGGGTCGTGACCATAGACGGCGCTGCCCACCCCCTGCGCCCCGGCGCGGCGCTGCTGATTCCGAAGCACAGCGAGCGGTCGGTGGAGTGCCGCTCGGGGAGGCTCAGCTATCTGAGCATCCATAAGCGCCGTGCGGGCCTGCGCCCCACGCTCGGCCGGAACGGTCCGCGCCTGTAAGGAAGCGCCGCCGCAACAGGATTCTGCCAACGACGCTGGTTGGCGCCGACGACGACGTTCACAGGGGTAACGATGACGACCTCCCCCGCCGCCCGACCCGTCCGGGCCGTACCCGCCGTCCGGCCCGAAGTGGTGAAATGCGCCACCTGGGCGCTCGCCGTCACGGCGGTTCTCGGCGTGCTGATTGTGATCGGGTCGCGCAACCTGGCCCACTTCGACGCTGCCCTGGTCGCCTACACGTTCGCGACCCTGTTCGCGGCGTTCGGCGTTACCTACCGGTACGCCATGTGGCTCCAGCGCCCGCCTACCGCGCTCTACTGGCGCCGCGGCTGGCAGATGTTCCTGCGCCCGCGGGCGCTCCCGGGCAACACCGGGCGCCTGGCGGGACGCCTCGCCACGGACTTCGCTGCTAACCGCTTTATCTTCAAGCGCGGCTTTCTGCGCGGCGCGGCCCACTTCTTTATCATGTGGGGCTGCATCCTCGCCTTCGCAATCACGTTCCCCCTGGTGTTTGGCTGGCTCCACTTCACCACGGTCCCCGGCGATCTTTCCACCTATCGGGTGTTTGTGTTCGGCTTCCCGGCGTTCACCTTCCCGGTCGGCTCGCTGACGGCGTTTCTGCTGTTTCACGGGCTGGTGTGGTCATCGTTCGCGGTGATTATCGGGGTGCTGCTGGCGATGCGGCGGCGGATGCGCGAGCACGGGGCGGCGGCGGTGCAGCAGTTCGGCGAGGACATCTTCCCGCTGGTGCTGCTCTTTGCGATCAGCGTCACCGGCCTGATGCTCACCGCGTCGTACACCTGGATGCGGGGTTATGCCTATGACTTCATCGCGATCCTGCACGCCATCACGGTCATCTTCACGCTGCTGTATCTGCCGTTCGGAAAGTTCTTCCACATCTTCCAGCGCCCGGCGCAGCTCGGGGCGAGCTTCTACAAGGACGCCGGGGCGACGGGGGAGAAGGCGCACTGCCGCCGCTGCGGCGATGCGTTCTCGTCCGCGATGCACGTCACGGACCTGATCGACGTGGAGCGGCGCCTGGGCTACCGCTACGAGATGCCCGGCGAGCCGGGGCACTACCAGTGGGTCTGCCCGCCGTGCCGCCGGGCGATGCTGGCGCTGGCTCAGGGCGCGGCGTGGGACGCCGAGCGCGGGGACGGCCCGCTGCCCCCGGAGCAGGGCGACCCGGCCTCGCCCCGCCCGACATTCGGCAACCCCGTGGTTACCGAAGGCCCGCTCGGCCGCGAGGACCGGGAGAACCTGCACCTGTAGGCAAGTGCGCGGGGCCGCCCGCAGTGAGGTACGGAACCCTGTATGGCGAAGACACCAAGAACTGAGCTTGAGATTATCGAGCAGTTCGGGCCGCACCTGGCCCGCGCGACTGGCATCCGCGCCGAGACCGGGGCGCAGCCCGACGCCCTGGTGAAGACCCACTGCTGTTTCTGCGGGCAGCAGTGTGGCATCCAGCTCAAGGTCAAGGACAACGAGATCATCGGCTTCGAGCCCTGGACCGACTTCCCGTTCAACAAGGGAATGCTCTGCCCCAAGGGTGTCAAGCGCTACCTCCAGAACGGCCATCCCGACCGTCTGCTCACCGCCATCGAGCGGGACCCCAACAGCCGGGGCGGCTTCCGGCCGATGAAGTACGAGGACGCCATCCGGCGCGTGGCGGGCGAGATCGAGCGCATCCAGAGGGAATACGGGCCGGACGCCTTCGCCCTGCTCTCCGGCGCCAGCCTCACCACCGAGAAGTGCTACCTCATGGGCAAGTTTGCCCGGATGTGCCTCAAGACCGCCAACATCGACTACAACGGCCGCCTGTGCATGGTGAGCGCGGGCGCGGGCAACAAGAAGGCGTTCGGCATCGACCGCTCCGGTAACCCCTGGTCCGATATGGCCAATACCGAGGTTGTGTGGGTCAGCGGCTCCAACGTCGCCGAGTGCTCGCCCATCACCACCAACTACCTGTGGCAGGCCCGCGAGCAGGGGGCGAAGATCATCATCGTGGACCCGCGCCTGACCCCGATCGCGCGCACCTGCGACCTGTTCCTGCCCGTCAAGCCGGGGCGCGATATCGCGCTCTTCAACGGCATCCTCCATCTCATGATCGAGAACGACTGGCTCGACCACGACTTTATCGAGAACTACACGGTCGGGTTCGAGGATGTCGCCGCCCATGTCGCGCAGTGGACGCCCCGGCACACCGCCGAGGTGACCGGCATCGCCGAGCGGGCTATTCGGGAGGCGGCAGAGATGTGGGGGCCGGCGAAGTCCAGCTTCCTGCTGCACGCCCGCGGCATGGAGCACCACACGCACGGCGTCCAGAACGTCCTCGGGGCCATCAACATGGTGCTCGCCTCCGGGCGCATCGGGCGGCCCGGCTGCGGCTACGGCACCATCGTCGGCCAGGCCAACGGCCAGGGAGGGCGCGAGCACGGCCAGAAGTGCGACCAGCTCCCCGGCTGGCGCGACATCACGAACCCGGAGCACCGAGCGTACGTCGCGGGCGTGTGGGGCATGGACGAAAAGGAGATGCCGGGGCCGGGCGTGGACGCCTACGAGATCTTCCGCAAGGTCGAGAAGGGCGAGATACAGGGTCTGCTGAGCATCTGCTTCAACCCCAAGGTTTCGCTGCCGGACAGCCACTTCATCGAGCGGATGCTGGACAAGCTGGAGTTCTACGTCGCCATCGACTTCTTCCTCAACGACAGCGCGCGCCACGCCGACGTGGTGCTGCCCGGCTCGCTCCAGGAGGAGGACGAGGGCACGGTGACCCAGGTCGAGGGGCGCGTCATTAAGATCAACAAGGCCGTGGACTGTCCCGGCGAGGCCCGCCAGGACTGGGTCATCATTCAGGACATCGCGCGGGCGCTCGGCCGCGAGAAGGGCTTTACGTTCCGTGAGCCGCGCGAGATCTGGGACGAACTGCGCATCGCCTCGAAGGGCGGGGTCGCGGACTACTCCGGTATCTCCTACGAGAAGATCGAGGCGCAGATGGGCGTCTTCTGGCCGTGTCCGTCCGAGGAGCACCCGGGGACGCCCCGGCTGTTCGAGAAGGGCTCGTGGAACCCGGTGGCGAAGGGCGCGGGGCCGTTCTACTTCCCGGACGGCCGGGCGCGCTTCAACGTCGCCGCCTACTCCCCGCCCGCCGAGGACGTGGACGCCGATTATCCGACCATCCTGACCACGGGGCGCGTGGTGAGCCACTTCCTGTCCGGCACCCAGACCCGGCGCATCGGGCCGCTGGTGGACCAGTACCCGGAGCCGCGCGTCGAGATACACCCGCGCCTGGCGGAGACGCTGGGCATTACGGACGGCGACTGGACCACGGTGCGCTCCCGGCGCGGCGAGATCACGCTGCGGGCGATGGTGGTGCGGACCATCCGGCCCGACACAGTATTCGTGCCCTACCACTGGGCCGGGCGCAAGAGCATCAACCGCCTGACCATCGCTGCGCAGGACCCGATCTCGAAGATTCCGGAGTACAAGGTCTGCGCGGTGCGCGTGGAGAAGGCGGCCGGTCCGCCCGACTACGCCGCCGAACTGGAGCCGCAGCAGTAGGCCGGAACCCCGATCCCGGAGCAAAGGAGCGCCCGCTATGCCCGTCCCCGAACGAATGGAGTTCTTCATCGACCCCGGCCGCTGCATCGGCTGCCAGGCGTGCGTCCAGGCGTGCAGCGAGTGCGACACCCACAAGGGGCAGTCGATGATCCACCTGGAGTTCGTCCACCGGGCGTACACCACCCAGACGGTGCCGGTGGTGTGTATGCACTGCGACTCGCCGACCTGCGCGGAGGTGTGCCCGGCGGACGCCATCAAGAAGACCGGCGACGGCGTGGTGCAGACCGCGCGCAAGCCGCGCTGCATCGCCTGCAACAACTGCGTGCTCGCCTGCCCGTTCGGTGTCCCCAAGATGAACACCGAGGCGGAACTGATGATGAAGTGCGACATGTGCTACGACCGCACCAGCGAGGGCAAGAAGCCGATGTGCGCCACAGTCTGCCCGAGCCAGGCGCTTTTCTACGGGACGCGTGAGGAGATCGAGGCGATTCGTCCGCGCTCCGCCCCGACGCATGCGTTCCGCTTCGGCGGGCAGACCGTCACCACGAAGGTCGGCATGATGCTCCCGCGCCGCCGGGAGGCGGAGTATCTGGATGTGACCGCCGCGATGCACGAAGAGGGGCGTGGCAAGGCCATCCTGCTGAACATGCTGGAGGAGTAGCGACAGGGGAGAGAACGACGAGGGACGGAACGGAGGAGCTATGCCTGACGAAGACCGCGACCACGATTCCGCCACGCCGGACGGCCGGCCGGCAGCCGCACAGCCGCGCTGGCGGCAGGACTTCCCGATCGACACGCCCCAGGACAACTACATCGCCCGGCGCGAGTTCGCCAAGTTTCTGGTGCTCATCAGCGGCGCGTTCGCCTTCGGGCAGGTGTGGATACTCTGGGAGAACTGGCGCCGGCGGCGGAGGGGAGAGCCTGCACTGGTGCAGGTCGCTTCGCTCGAACAGGTGCCCGTGGGCGGTTCGCTGGTTTTCCACTATCCCAACGAGAACGAGCCCTGCCTGCTTTTGCGCCCGAGCGAGAACACGCTGGTCGCGTACTCTCAGAAGTGCACGCACCTGTCGTGCCCCGTGGTGCCCGAGATGCAGAGCGGCCGGCTTGCCTGCCCGTGTCACCACGGCTTCTTCAGCATCGACGACGGCCGCCCGCTGGCGGGGCCGCCCCGGCGCCCATTGCCGCGCGTGAACCTGACCGTGCGCGGTGGCGCCGTGTACGCCGCCGGGGTGGAACTGAGGACGGTATGAGACGCCACTTCACGCGCCCGCAGAAGATGACCATCGTGCAGGGCATCCTGAGCCTCGTGTTCGTGGTGGACATCCTCCAGCTCTGGCTGGTTACCGCCACCATGAACTCGTACCTGGGCGGCGATACCGGCGTACCGCTGCCCGCCGCGTTGTTTAGCCTGCTCTGCCTCGCGGCGAATGTCGGCCTGCTCAAGTTCCTATACGCCCTGGACCGGGCGCCGCGCGATGTGGACGCCGCCCCGCCCGCACCCTACCGCGGCGGGACGCCTGCGCCGCGGGGAGCAGAGCGGTGAGCGCCGCCAGGGCGCCCGGGGCCGCTGCCGGCTCCACGCCCGCCGGAAACCCGCTCCAACTCGCGCTGGCAACCGGGGCCTTCGCCGTGTGCTTTGCGATCTTCGGGTCGGTTTCGGCCATGATGCCGCTTCTCAAGCAGCAGATGGAGCTGACGTCCGTGCAGGTCAGTGTGGCGGTGGCGCTTCCGGTGCTGCTCGGGAGCCTGGGCCGCATCCCGCTCGGCATGCTGACCGACCGCTACGGCGGCCGGACGGTGTTCGCCGCCACGATTGCCGCCTCGATGGCGTCGGTGATCGCCCTGAGCTTCGCCCGCAACTATGGGCAGCTTGTGGTGGCGGCGCTGGCGTGCGGCATTCCGCTGGCCAGCTTCTCGATCGGGACCGGGTTCGTGTCGCGCTGGAATCCGCCGCACCGGCAGGGCTTCGCTCTCGGCGTCTACGGCGCGGGGAACATCGGGCAGTCTCTGGCGTCGTTTGGGGCGCCGCTTCTCGCCGCGGGGCTGGGCTTTCTGTGGGGCTTCTGGTCGTTCGCCGTTCTGGCGGGCGTGTGGCTTGCGCTGTGGTTGATGCTGGCGCGGAACCCGCCGGGGCGTGTCGCCCCGAAGTCGCTGGGGGAGGTGCTGGAGCCGCTACGCGACCGACTGAGCTGGGCGCTCGGCCTCTACTACTTCCTGACGTTCGGCGGGTTCGTGGCGATGGCGATCTACCTGCCGACGCTGCTGACCGATCAGTTTCGCCTGACGCCACAGGATGCCGGATTCCGCACGGCGGGCTTTGTCCTGCTCGCGACCCTGATGCGCCCACTTGGGGGCACCCTGGCCGACCGAATCGGGGGGCGCGCCATTCTGCTGTGGGTCTTCCCGGCGACCGCGGCGCTGGCGCTGCTGATGGCGTTCCCGCACATGGTTCCGTTCACGATAGGCGCGCTTGGAATGGCGGCCGCCATTGGCCTGGGGAACGGCGCGGTGTTCAAGCTGGCGCCGGAGTACTTCCCGCGCGCCGTGGGCACCGTGACGGGCCTGGTAGGGGCGGCGGGCGGTCTGGGCGGGTTCTTTCCGCCGCTGCTGCTGGGCTATGTTCGTCAGTCCACCGGCGGATTCGCCCCCGGCTTCGTGGCGCTGGCGGTGTTCGCGGTCTTCTGCTGGCTGGTGTGTCGCGCTGTGAACCCGCCCCCCGGTGCCGCCGGAGGGGACGCCCTATCCGTCGCGCCTCCTGTGCCCGCCGCCGCGCCCTGAGCGGCACGGCGGCGGGTGCCGGAATCGCACTCAGTCGCCCTCGCCGCTGTCGCTGGCATGCCCGCCTAGGCGCCATAGGATGATGACGCCCACCGCAGCGGCGAGCAGGGAGGCGGAGAACACCGCGATCTTCGCCGCGGCGAAGTCGGACGCCTTTGGGAACGCCTCGCCGGCGATGAACAGGGACATGGTGAAGCCGATGCCCGCCAGCGCCCCCGCGCCCGCGAGCTGCTTCCAGGAATAGGCGTCCGGCTTCTCCGCGATGCCGAGGCGCACCGCCAGGGCGGAGAACGCCACCATGCCGAGCGGCTTACCGAGGACGAGGCCGGCCATGATTGCCAGTATCAGCGGACCGTGGCCGCGCAGCACATCCCCGCCCAGGACAACGCCCGCGTTGGCGAGCGCGAACAGCGGCAGCACGATGTAGTTCGACGGCAGCGAGGCCGTCCGCAGCATCCGGTCGGCCGGCGACTCCAGCCGGTCGTGGATTGCGTCCAATGCTCGAAGCGCCGGCTCCGACATCCCGTGCCGCAGCGCCTCCTGGGTTCGGCGCGTTTCGGTGGTCAGGATGGCGTCCATCTGCGCCCGCAGCGCCCGAATGTTTGGTGGGTCGCGGGTGGGGATGAACAGCGCCAAGATCACGCCCGCCAGCGTGGCGTGCAGGCCGCCCGCGTGGACCAGCGCCCAGAGGACGATGCCCAGAAGCACGTAGGGTGCGACCCGGTAGACGTTGAAGCGGTTGAGCAGCGCGAGGACGGCCGTGGTCGCGGCGGCGGCGAACAGGTAGCCCGCGTGGAGGGCGCCGGAGTAGAAAAAGGCGACGACTGCAATCGCGCCGATGTCATCCACGATGGCCGCCGCGGTGAGAAAGATGCGAAGCTCCACCGGGACGCGCCGCCCCAGCATGATGATCAGGGCGACGGCGAACGCGGTGTCAGTCGCCATCGGGACGCCCCATCCGTGCGACCACGGCCCGCGGGGGATCAGCAGCGTGTAGATCAGCACCGGCAGGACCATGCCCCCGAGTGCTGCGGCGATGGGCAGCGCCGCGGAGCGGCGGTTTGCCAGGTGGCCCACGGTGAACTCGCGCTTGATCTCCAGCCCCACGACCAGGAAGAAGAGGGTCAGCAGGCCATCGTTGACCCAGTGCAGCAGCGACATCAGGAACTCAACGTTGCCGAAGCGGAAGCCGAACGGGGTCTCCCAGAACCGGGCGGTCGCCGGTCCCGCCGCTGTGTTCGTTACCAGCACCGCCACCGCCGTCGCCAGCAGCAGCAGCAGGCCGGAGGAGGGCGCCCAGCGGGCGAAGTCCAGCGCGGCGGAGACGACGCGGTGCCCGAGCGAACCGAGCAGGGCGTCCGAAAAATCGGCCGCGTCCCAGACCCCTTCGTACCGGCGGCCGTTGATGAAGAACGTCGGCGTGATGGCCACGCCGCTGGCGCGCGCGCTGGCTTCGTCGGCGTCTACCCGAGCCTTCGCCTGTGCCTCCGCTTCGTCTGACGCCGCCTCCGGGTCGCCCCCGGGCAGGCCCAACTTTTCGGCGACGGCACGCAGGTCTCCCTCCGTGAGCGTCTGCGAGCGCGTCATCAGAAGGACATGCGCCTCCCAGAACAGCCCCGCCTGGGCGGCAACCTCGGCCAATTCGGCGGCCCGCCGGGCGATGTCGTTGCCGGGGATGGGGCGGTGCCGGAAGACGTAGCGCAACTGGTCGCCGAACTGGTCGCGCACGTCCGCGATGCGCTCGTTAGCCGCCCGGCAGTAGGGGCAGGCATAGCTACCGTACTCCACCAGGGTGATCTCGGCGTCGATAGGGCCGAGGATGTGGTCCCGCTCCACATCCACCGGCGGGTCGAGCCGGCGAGATGCGGTGGCAGCCGCCCCTACCTCTTCCATGTCAACCTCGTGCGGGGCGCGACGCGGCGGAAGAGGCGGCGGGTACGGCCGTTTCGCGAAGTTCGGAAGGGCACTGGTCTCATATGCCTTATCCTATGCGCGAAACGGCGTTTCGGTTCCTTCAGGAAGTGGCGAACGGGGCGATTCCGGATAGCCACCGCTCCAGCATCTCGAACAGGTGGGTCGGAGTAAGCGGCTTGCTGATGTAGTCGTCCATACCGGCGGCGAGGCAGCGCTCGCGATCTCCCTCCAGCGCATGCGCCGTCATCGCAATGACTGGCAGGCGCCGAGGCCCCGGTTCCGC
>CALEKU010000215.1 GCA_937902745.1 uncultured Armatimonadota bacterium | reverse complement strand
GTAGAGAGAAAACCGACCGTAGCACCCGGCCTTCGGGCCGGGTGAGGATTGAAACGCTCCTGCCCGGGGCGTTCGCCCCTGTGGCCGTGGGTAGCACCCGGCCTTCGGGCCGGGTGAGGATTGAAACGTGTCCGCGCCGTAAACCACGTCGGTCGTACCGAAGGTAGCACCCGGCCTTCGGGCCGGGTGAGGATTGAAACACGGACTACACCGGCGACCCGGCCGTGGCGTACTCCGTAGCACCCGGCCTTCGGGCCGGGTGAGGATTGAAACCCCCCGGCCCTTGTCGCGGCGGCGGCGCTGGCGGGAAGTAGCACCCGGCCTTCGGGCCGGGTGAGGATTGAAACGGCTCGGTACGGGCAGTCTACGGTGTCAAGCTTCGTAGCACCCGGCCTTCGGGCCGGGTGAGGATTGAAACGCTACAAGTTGGAGCCCGTGAACCCGCCTCCGCCCCGTAGCACCCGGCCTTCGGGCCGGGTGAGGATTGAAACGCGCATCGACCGGATCAAGGACGCCGAGAAGCGCGGGTAGCACCCGGCCTTCGGGCCGGGTGAGGATTGAAACGAGGAACGCGGCACCTCCGTAAACGAGATGCAGAGTAGCACCCGGCCTTCGGGCCGGGTGAGGATTGAAACTACGAGAAGGGGCTCCCCTCTTCCCGGATGCTGGGTAGCACCCGGCCTTCGGGCCGGGTGAGGATTGAAACGGCGCGGAATGCCGAACTGCTCCATCCACCGCGCTGTAGCACCCGGCCTTCGGGCCGGGTGAGGATTGAAACCACGCGAAGGCGGCCATGCCCCGCGCCCTGCTCGTGTAGCACCCGGCCTTCGGGCCGGGTGAGGATTGAAACGGACCTGACGGAACGGCTAGACGCCGACCTGGAAGCGTAGCACCCGGCCTTCGGGCCGGGTGAGGATTGAAACAGCGGGTGCAGGCCATCACGGAGGATGACTGCTACGCGTAGCACCCGGCCTTCGGGCCGGGTGAGGATTGAAACGGCGATACCGGCAACCCGGTGCTGCCGACGGCGGCCGTAGCACCCGGCCTTCGGGCCGGGTGAGGATTGAAACGCATCGCTGTGGACGCAGAGGCGCACGCCACGCCTGTAGCACCCGGCCTTCGGGCCGGGTGAGGATTGAAACAGAGCGGCGCTCTCGTACTGGTAGCACACCACGTCGTAGCACCCGGCCTTCGGGCCGGGTGAGGATTGAAACAGCCATATCGCCATCGGGTCGGCGTCGGCCCACAGTAGCACCCGGCCTTCGGGCCGGGTGAGGATTGAAACGTCGTCGGGCATATCGAAGAAAGACACATCCGCCAGTAGCACCCGGCCTTCGGGCCGGGTGAGGATTGAAACCCTGGAGTACGATGAGTCGTACATGGAGCGGGTGTGGTAGCACCCGGCCTTCGGGCCGGGTGAGGATTGAAACACGACGACGACGACAGACCCCCGGGTTTTGTCGTCGTGTAGCACCCGGCCTTCGGGCCGGGTGAGGATTGAAACTCGATCCACCAGTGGGCGGACGTCTGGGACGCCACGTAGCACCCGGCCTTCGGGCCGGGTGAGGATTGAAACTACGGCTACCGACTGTACCGCGAGGCGGTGACGGGTAGCACCCGGCCTTCGGGCCGGGTGAGGATTGAAACGCGGAGGCGCTTCGCAAGACGGACGATAGCGGAGACGTAGCACCCGGCCTTCGGGCCGGGTGAGGATTGAAACCTCCTCAAGCGGGCCGCCAAGCGGCGCCTCGCCCGTAGCACCCGGCCTTCGGGCCGGGTGAGGATTGAAACCGGAGGTCCCGCAGGTGTTCCGCCTCCCGCTCCTTGCGTAGCACCCGGCCTTCGGGCCGGGTGAGGATTGAAACCCGAACGCGCTGACGTTCCTCGCCCGCGTGGGTTGTAGCACCCGGCCTTCGGGCCGGGTGAGGATTGAAACTGGAAGAGGTGGGCGGTAACGCGATGCTCCGGGCGGGTAGCACCCGGCCTTCGGGCCGGGTGAGGATTGAAACGCGACGCTGCAGGGCTACGAGGAAGGGGAACTGCGTAGCACCCGGCCTTCGGGCCGGGTGAGGATTGAAACGAGAGCATCAAGGATCTCCTGTTTGGTAATTGCCATGTAGCACCCGGCCTTCGGGCCGGGTGAGGATTGAAACGAGCACGTCCGGATGGACGCGACGGCGGAGGACCTGTAGCACCCGGCCTTCGGGCCGGGTGAGGATTGAAACAACAGGGAGGGCGGGTGCAACTACTACCAGGAGGGTGTAGCACCCGGCCTTCGGGCCGGGTGAGGATTGAAACTCAGTGCGCCCCGCTCTCGCTGTAGAGAGCGGGGTTGTAGCACCCGGCCTTCGGGCCGGGTGAGGATTGAAACTCTGCCGCCGCCTGCGACGGCCACTCGAAGGTCTTGTAGCACCCGGCCTTCGGGCCGGGTGAGGATTGAAACGTGACACACCCGCCACAGAATGGCCCGCAGCCAGGCGGTAGCACCCGGCCTTCGGGCCGGGTGAGGATTGAAACGTCCTGGCCACGCCCGCGGACACCCTCCTCGACTGGCGTAGCACCCGGCCTTCGGGCCGGGTGAGGATTGAAACCCATCGGGGCAGACCTCCCAGCGGGTGCGCCCCGACGCGTAGCACCCGGCCTTCGGGCCGGGTGAGGATTGAAACCACATGGCGTACTCGACCATGAGGATGGACACCAGGGTAGCACCCGGCCTTCGGGCCGGGTGAGGATTGAAACTCGCGATTGACCGGCGGCGCGACTCCCGTGGTACACGTAGCACCCGGCCTTCGGGCCGGGTGAGGATTGAAACTTGCGCCCCCTGTATCGCCCCCTGCGCGCTCTGTAGTAGCACCCGGCCTTCGGGTCGGGTGAGGATTGAAACTTGCGCCCCCTGTATCGCCCCCTGCGCGCTCTGTAGTAGCACCCGGCCTTCGGGCCGGGTGAGGATTGAAACCTGGTGCGCCCCGTTCGACGACGTGCTGTGCCTCCCGTAGCACCCGGCCTTCGGGCCGGGTGAGGATTGAAACGGCTTCGGGCTCATGCTTGAACGTGCCCTGAACGAGTAGCACCCGGCCTTCGGGCCGGGTGAGGATTGAAACACAGACCCCGAGACCAACGAGCAGAGGGTCGAGCACGTGTAGCACCCGGCCTTCGGGCCGGGTGAGGATTGAAACATTCGGTCGCCAAGCAAAAGATCGTCCCAGGTGAGATGTAGCACCCGGCCTTCGGGCCGGGTGAGGATTGAAACGCGGGTGGCGCGCGACAGGCGTCGGTTAACGGCTGTAGCACCCGGCCTTCTCCCGATGCGGGCGCAGGAGTCGCTGGCATACTACCGGTCCGTCGGAAGGGGCGGTTTTCGGAATTAAGGAGGGGGACGCTGCCGGAAACTCGGGTGATTACTTCTACAGAGAACGACACCATGGCGGCGGCGCTCCAGGGGGCGAGATCGGCCAGGCCGCGGTACGGACCTGAATCCATCAGGGAATACAGGTAAAAAGACGGAGCGTTTTGGGGGTTATCTATGCAATCCTAGCAGCGGGCGGTGCTTCGTATAGCGCCGAACCTCATAGTGTCATATTTGCTATTAACGCTATCTAAAAGAGCATTTCATGGATTCCGTCTTGGGGGCGTTCCTGGGAGGGGATCACCCTGGGCTATCTTCTCTCCCCGAAGCAGTGACGTGGAGCGGCTACGCTACGGATTACCCGTAGCCGCCCCCGCCTGCCGGAGTCGGCGCAGGCCGACTTCTTAACGGTAGCCGGGACTTCCGTCCACGGCACCACTTCCTCTCTCCCCCTCTGCGCTCTCTGCGTCTCTGCGGTTCCACCCTCCCCCCGGCCTCGGATCGCGGCAGGGGAAGGGGGAGGAGCCGGGCGGGCGGGCGGCGAAACGGCCTGCATGGATGCCAACGACGCGACGGGGCGTGACGCCGCGACCGATACTGCCGCCGGGGCGCTGACCCGGCGCGAGGTTCTGAAAGCCGGGGCCGGCGCCGCGGCGGCGGTCGCCGCCTTTCCCACCATCATTCCCGCCTCGGCGTTCGGGGCGAACGAGCGCATCGTCTACGGCCACATCGGCGTCGGCGGGATGGGCAGCTCGCACATCGTCCCCGATGCCTGCGCCGCGCTCTGCGATGTGGACCAGAACCACCTCGCCGCCGCCGCCAGGCGCGTGACGGGAGCGGCGCCGCTCCTAACCGACGACTACCGGCGCGTCCTCGACCGCAAGGACATCGACGCCGTGACCATCGGGACGCCCGACCACTGGCACGCCCTGATGACCGTTCACGCCTGCCAGGCGGGCAAGGACGTCTACAGCGAGAAGCCCACCTGCAAGACCCTCGCCGAGGGCAAGGCCATGATCGAGGCCGCGCGCCGCCACAAGCGCGTGGTGCAGATCGGGGCGCAGGGGCGCTCCAACCCGGTGGCCGCCGCGGCGTGCAACTATATCCGCAACGACCAGATCGGCGCGGTCAAGCGCGTCGAGATCTGGCACCCCAACAACTACGTCTCCGGCAGCGGCTTCGCCCCCGAAACCGCGCCGCCGCCGCACCTGAACTGGGACCTGTGGCTCGGCCCGCTCGCGTGGCGGCCCTACAGCCCCGAGATCGTTCACTTCCACTTCCGGTGGCTGATGGACTCCGGCGGCGGGTTCGTGCGCGACCGCGGCAACCACGCGCTGTCGATTGTCCTCTGGTGTCTGGGGCAGGACGGCTACTCCGGCCCGGTGCGGGTGGAGGCGACCGGCCGGCCGAACCCGCAGCGGGTGTACGATGTCCCCGAAACGATGCGCGTGACGTGGACGTTCACCGACCCGGACTGGACCCTGGTCTGGGACCAGCCGGGGACGGCGAACCCGCGCCTGCCGGGCGAGTGGGGCGCGACCTACACCGGCGAGCGGGGGGACCTGGTGGTGCTGGGCGGCGATGGCGGCTGCGACACCGAGGCGAAGGCGAAGGCGTACACGCCCCCGGCAAGCGGCTTCAAGGCGTTCCTGGAGCCGGACGGCGACGGCCCGCCGCCGGACCCGACCGAGCGGCACCGGCGCAACTGGCGCCGGTGCATCAAGACGCGCGAGCGGCCGGTGATGGACGTGGAGATCGGGGTGAAGGTGATCGCGCTGCCGATTATCGCGAACGCCGCGTACCGGCTGGGCCGCCCGCTGACGTTCGACCCGAAGACGTGGCGCTTCGTGAACGACCCCGAGGCGAACCGCCTGGTCGATGAACCCTACCGCCGCCCGTGGAGCCTGAAGGGGGTGTCCGCCGCATGATGCCGCTGTCCGACGCCGCGAAGGCGTTCCTTTCGGCCCTGGCCTCGCCCGACGCCGCGGCGCGTCAGGACGCCCTCCAGAAGCACCCGCTGCCCGCGTCCGAGACCGCCGCCGTCCTGCCCGGGCTGGCCGAACTCATGGGCGGCGCCGACCGGGCGGTGGCGAAGACGGCCAGGGAGGCGATGGAGGCTCTGGTGCACCGGTCGCTCGCGCCGGTTTCGGGCAAGAACCGCCCGGACCCCGCCGTGCGCGCCCGCACCGCCGCCGCCCTGCGCGAGATCGCCGCCGCCTCGGCCCGCCCGCGTCTCGTGCGCGCCCACGCGCTCTGCCTGCTCGGCTTCGCGGGCGACGGCTCCGCGGACGAGAAGGCGCTCGCCGCGCTGGAAAACGACCCCGAACTCGGCGACGACGCCCACATGGCCCGCCAGCGCCTCCGCTCCGCCCGCTACTGAAAGGACTCCCGGGCATGACCCTGGTGCGGCTGGACATGAAGCCGATCCGCGATGAGAAGACGTTCCATGAGGCGTTCGCCCGGACCCTCGGCTTCCCCGACTACTACGGGCGGAACCTGGACGCCTGGATCGACTGCATGACCTCCCTGGATGATCCGTCCGCGGGCATGACGACCGTTCACGCGCCGCAGGGCGGGGTCCTGGTGCTGCAACTGGACGATGTGGACGCGTTCGCCAGGCGGTGCCCGAAGCTGTTTCAAACGCTCCAGGAGTGCGCCGCCTTCGTGAATTGGCGCCGGATCGAGAGGGGGGAGCCTGCGGTGCTGGCCCTGTCCTACTGCCGGGAGGCGTGACCCTCCCGGCGGGATCAGCGGTTACTCGGCGGGGGCCGCCGCTGCGGGGGCGCGGAGGGCGGCGGCGTAGAAGGTGAGGAAGCGGGCGACGAGGCGCTCCGGGGTCTCCTCGGGCGGCAGGGGGCAGTGCGCCCAGACCTGCGCGATGCCGCCCTGGACGAAGTGCAGGCGGGTCGCCACCTCGTCCGCGGAGAGGTGCGGCAGGGCGGCGCCGAGGGCGGCCAGGAACCGGTCGGTCACCTCCCGCTGGCCCGCGCGGTAGTCCCGCCAGAGCGAGCGGTCCGGGTCCAGGCGCAGGCGGCTCGCCAGTCGCGCAAAGTGCGGGTGGTCGAACGCCAGCCCGAGGGCGGGCCGGGCCAGAGCGCGCAGGATGCCCTCGGCGTCCGGAGGGGAGGGGAGGGCGTCCAGAAGCCGCAGCCGCTCCGCGTTCAGCGGCCCCTGCCGCCGCTCCACCACCGCACGGACCAGGTTATCCTTGGAGCCGAAGTAGTAGTTCACCAGGGCGACGTTCAGACCCGCCGCCCCGGTGAGAGCGCGCACCGACGTCTCCGCCACCCCGCGCTCCCCGAAAAGCCGCTCCGCCGTGTCCAGCAGGCGCTGGCGCACATCCGCGCCGTCGCCGCTAACTTCGCCGGGCGCCGTTGCCTCCAGGCTCATCGTGCCACCCCCTCTTGCTCCCGTCCGTTTCCGAGCAGAACCACCAGCAGCGTCAGCGCGGCCAGCGTGGCGACCGTCGCGGCCACGGAGACGGCGGTCTGGTTGTAGAACGCACCCACCGCCGCGGCGGCCAGCGCCCCGCCGAGCGTTTGCGTCCCGCCCATGACCGAGGATACCGCGCCCGCGGTGCGGGCGTGCGGCGCCATCGCCAGCGCCGTGGCGTTCGGCTGGAGCAGCCCCTGGCCGAACAGGTAGAGCATCATCGGGCCGATCACCCCGGCCATCCCGCCGAGGCGCAGGCCCACCAGCACCGCGATCGCCACGCCCGCCGCCGCCACAATCCAGGTTCCCGCGCGCAGCAGGGACCGCGACGACGCCCCCTGGCGCACCAGGATACGGTTGAGGGTGGCGCCGACCAGGAGCGCCGCGGCGGTGAGCGCGAAGTAGTAGCCGAAGTGGCGCTCCGAGACGCCGTACACCTCCATGAGCACAAACGGCGACGCGCTGATGTAGGCGAACATCCCGGCCGAGGCAAAGGCGATGGCCAGGGTGTGGCGCAGGGTCGCCGGGTGCGCGAAGACGGCGGCAAGCCCGGCGCGCAGCGAGAGCGCGGCCCGCTCCGTCGGGGCGGCGTCGCCGGCGGGGGCGGTCGCCCCGGCGGGCAGGGTCTCCGGGAGCCGGAACAGGCAGACCAGGCCGACCAGCGCGCCGGTCGCGCCGAGCGTCAGGAAGATGGACGGCCAGCCCCAGAGGGCGAGCAGGTAGCCGCCGAGCGTGGGAGCGAGCAGCGGGGCGATAATCATGACCTGGGTGATCTGCGACAGGACCCCCACCGCCTCGCGGCTGCCGCCGAACCGGTCGCGCACCATCGCCCGGGAGAGGATGGGGCCGACGCTCGCGCCGAAGCCCTGCGCCAGCCGCAGGCCGATCAGGACGGGCAGCGACGGGCTGAAGGCGCAGGCGAAGCCCGCCACGGTGAACAGGGCGAGGCCGCCCAGCAGGACGGGGCGGCGCCCGTAGCGGTCGGAAAGGAAGCCGCAGACGAGCTGCCCGATGCCGTAGCCGACCAGGAACAGACTCAGCGTCAGCTGGACCCCGGCCGCGCCGCCGCCCGCCCCGCCGAAGGCGCGCTGGAGCTGCGGCAGCGCCGGGAGGCTCATGTCGATAGAAAGGGCGGTGAGCGCGGTCAGCGCCGCCAGGAGCAGGGTGAACGCCCACCCCTGGAGGGGCGCGATCTCCCGCGCCGGTCGCGCGACGGGCGCGGCGGGCGTGTCCCCCTGGGCCGCGGGTGCGGCGTCCGAAACAACCGTTTTAAACATATGTTTAATGTATCGCCGCTCGCGCCCGCGCGCAACCCCCGGCGCGGTTTCGGATACAAACTTTCGTGCTATAGTGCAGGCAGAGCAGGGGGACGCCGTGACGGTGCGCCTGGCCATCGACCTCGACCCGCGCGGACGGGTCCGGAGGGGGAGCAGCGGAATGGAAGAAGCGGGGTTTGTGGGGGCGGAGCACCGGTTCCACGAGGCGGAGGCCGCGGCAGAGTGGGCGGAGCGGTTCACGCCGACCGCGCCGCGGGTGCGGCTGTTTGAAGCCATGGTGGAGCAGCTTCGGGCGGCGCCGGCGGTGGCGGCGACGGGCCGGGTGGTGGAACTGGGCGTCGGGCCGGGCTACCTGGCGGAGCGGGTGCTGGAGGGGCTGCCCGCGGCGGTGCGCTATGTCGCGGTGGACTTCTCGGAGCCGTTCGAGGCGATTGCGCGGCGGCGGCTGGCGCGGTTCGGGGACCGGGTGACGTTCGTCCGCGCGGACCTGCTTTCGGGAAGCGATTGGACCGATGCGGTGGGGAGTGAGCCGGTGGGCGCGTGTGTTTCGACCTGGGCGCTGCACGATCTGGGCGGGCCGGACGCCACGCGCAAGGTGTACCGCGACTGCGCGGAGCTTCTCGCCGCGAGCGGCGGCGGCGTGCTGCTGAACGGCGACTTTGTGAAGCCGGAGGGCACGGCGTACCGGTTCGAGCCGGGGCGCTTCGCGGTGGCCCGGCACCTGGAGATGCTGCGGGAGGTCGGGTTCGGCCGGTGCGAATGCCTCGAAACCTTCGAAACCGAGATCGAGCACCCGACCCCGGCGCAGAACTACGCCCTGCTCCTCGCCGCCTGGAGGTGACGGGGCACCGGCGCCCTCGGGCTCCAGTCCGGTACGGGGCCGTATGCGTATCTGAGAGCACGTCCGTGCCGGGGTAACCGGGCAGGTAGGGGAAGACCCTGCCGCCCCCTACCGCTTGGCCTCGATAAGTTGTTTAGAGATTGCCCCAGCGACGACGAAGGATACCCCCACGTGTTGCGTAGAGGGCTGCCAATGCTTCCCGATTTGCGGCGACTGCCTCTGAGAAATCTCGTGGGTTACCGCGAATCCGGTGAGCACGGAGGTTCGTCACCAAGTTTTCCACATTGTCGAGCATTGTTTCATAGGCTTCCACGGTATCATCGAACGTGTTTTGGACCATGCCAGTCGTCTGGCGTCGGAGATGATCGAGATAGTGGCGGAACGAAGTGGGCTGCGAGAGGCCCAACGTACTCGGTTGCACGCCTGAGAAGAGCCGTCCGACTTCGGGCAAGACCGGGGCAGGGCACGAGAGGTCGTTCAGCACTCCAACCCGAAGAGCGGTATCGAGGGTTGGTATCTTGTACTCCGACAACCCTGGGGCGCAGTAGTACCAAGTCGTTGGTGCCCGTATCTCCTCGTCGCTGTTGTCGTCAAACTTTCCCGGAGCGAATGCTCGCACATTCATCCAGGTCCCGGACGCGATCGCGTCTACCTTGGCGAGGGCAGCGATTAGGGTCTGCTGGTTGGCGTAGCCAATAATGACGTGCGTACCGAGAAGTTTCAGTCCGGCTGCAAGGTCGAGGAGGTTCGACATCCATGTTGAATCCGTGACGAGGTACGCTTCACGTGGGTGTTCGCAGACAATGTAGTACCCGTCAGCCGGGTAGCTCTCTGCGAACCCGATAAGGCGCCCAATATTTTCGTTGTTACGGCATACATCCGAAGAGATGGCGATGGTTTGATAAAGAGGACGCTCGGCGCCTTGGCGGCGCGACTCTTCAAGGAACGCCCTCTGAGTCGAAAGCCACTGTTCAGTAAAGTCAGTAGCGTATAGGCCCGGCAAGATGAATGCTCTGGTCCCGAGAGTATTATTGATAGAGATAAGTTCGGAAATGAGAGTGCGGAGCGGGGGGCCAGAATAGAAGGTTCCGGTTGAGTAGCCGTTAGGCCAGTAGGCGTGGCGCGCCAGCTTGCTATGGTTCGAATGCGGCAGGTAAAACTGAGGGTCTAGAAGAACTTCACCCTCTGGCAGAGCCTGGAGGTCGCCGGCTAAATTAGCGAGTTGTACGGGGCTCAGGTCGCGGGGACTTAGTATCACGTTACCACCGCCCCAATCCTGTACGAGAACTCGCGAGTGCTCCATCATTCCATAGCCGAATTGGAGGTACAACTCCATCAGTGTTCTCCTAATGACTCTGCTGCGATAATCTCGTTCACCCACTCTAGTGCTTCAGCTACTGTACGGGGGCGCAGGTCGCGCCGCTTCCCGACTAGAGCGCCGATGAGGTCACGAAAGCTCTCGCTCTGCTGGAGTGGCAAAACGAGTGGAGGAACCGCTTGAATCACCGTGCGATGAAAGATCTCTGGGGGACTCGTCGCCCCGTCCCGGAACGGGTGCTTACCGGTAGCGGCTTCGTAGATGGTGACACCTAGTGCAAAGAGGTCGCTACGCGCATCGATCTCGTCTCGAAGGTTCTGAAACTGCTCGGGCGGAGCATAGCCAGGGGTACACTGCACAGCGGCACCTGTCTGCGTCAGGGCGGGCATGGCGAGGTGGCGCGCAATCCCGAAATCGAGGAGCCAGAAGTTCCCTTCTTGGTCAAACATGATGTTCTCTGGCTTCACATCCCGGTGAACGATTTTGACCTTTTCAGCGTCCGCGAGCGCTTCAAGGGCCTGTTGCGTCAACTGCAACGTGCCACTGGGAGCGAGCGGACCGTTGAGGCTTAAGTGAGTACGGAGCGAAGTACCGGAAATCTTCTGCTCCCGAATCCATACGCACTCGCCAAATGGAAGATCTACCGTGCCAGTTTCGAGCAACCGTGGTACGCGCGGAGACTGCACCACCTGGCTTGCGAGAATCTCGCGATCAATACGCTCAGGTGCTGAACTTGGGTCAATAATCTTGAGGACGTTTTCGCCGTCGGTCGGATGCGATACCGATAGCACATACTTAAAGCCGCCTTGATCTAGAGGCGAGATATTTGTGAGTTCAGGAAATTTTTGAGCAATATAAGCAAGCATTTCTCTTCGTATAACCTATTAAGTATTGAGTGCTCTCCACGCCCATTCGTTGAAGAGCCAGGAGGCGTAGGACGCTGGTGGCGTGGCGTCTTTATTTCGGGCGTCAATGCAGCACACGTCGTCCATGCTCCAAACGCCCACCCCAAGTGATTCGGCTTGCGATAGGAGTACGCTCCCTCTGGGAACTTTGGGTAGCAACACCACCGACTCTGAGGCGAACCATCGGTTAGTGAACGCTTGGTCGAGTGCATCCCGCCACTCGCTCACCTTCGCTTCGACAGAAATGATGTTGCGTGTGGCGTAAAGCTTTGGGAGAGGACGCGCGACGTACCGTTGCCGGGTGTGGCGTACCATCTCGGCGGCTTCGAGCTTGTCGAGCGAGTCTGCAACTTTCGGACCAAAAAAGCGCTCGACATCCGTCTTCTTGGAAGCGCCAGTCGTAGTCAGGTAGTGGAGCACGCGGATGTCGGTGCTCTGAAGATGGAGCCGCATGGGGTTCCACTTCTCGGCGGTCGCCCTATGCCAAACGACTACCACCAGATCAGGAAATCCGGAGTCGAGCCTAGGCTCCTGAAAAAGGGTGACGCTACAGCCGCGCGGAGTCTTGATGTGTAGGCTGTCGAGAAAAGTCTGGACCATGTCCGCCTCGGGCCCCTTGCGGATAGGGCGAAAGCGAAGACCCGGAACACCCGAATGATCCGAATTGAGAAGCGTGTACTTCATTGTGTGATGTATCCTTTTGCCAGACATACCTGAGGCTTCCAGCATTAGGTATATTGTCAATTAAGTCAGAAGGCGAGTGCGGCTTCTGGGGCAAGACGCTACTAGAGCTGAATGCGCTCGATTTCACCGGGGCTGATCGAGTCGCTCCTCCTATCGTAGCGTTTGGTGGTCATGGGGCTCTCATGTGCGGCAATCTGTTGCGCGTTCTCCACGGTGCCGCCGTTTTCTAAGTAGGCGGTGATTCCGGTGGCACGGAACGTGTGGCAGCAGATCCCCGGCACCTGCATCCCCGCCGCGGTTGCCCGCCGCTTTATCATGGCTAGTGCCTCGCGCTCCTGCAATCCCCGCTCAGTCAGCCTGCCGCTCCGGCCCCGCGTAGTCCGGAAGAGGGGTGATTGTGGTTCCTCCCGGATGCCCGAGGCGTCTAGATACGCGTCCAGGTACTCCCCGGCCGTGTGGTGGACAGGCACCTCGTGGTCCTTGCCGCTCTTCTCCTTGAGCCTCACCAACCAGTGCTCGCCATTACCGCCGCTTGGGTAGTAATCCCGCACTTCCATCTTTAGCACCGCTCCGACCCGGGCGAACGTGTAAACCATCAGCGCGATCAGCGCCCGGTCCCGCAGCCCGACCACAAGGGGCGCCCCCACGGTTCCGTTCTCGCTTGTTGTGGCCACCTGAATGCTGTCCAGCAGGAACTTGGCCTCGGCCCGCGACAGCACTGGGGTCTTTCCTTTCTTGACGCTGTAGCGGGGGCCGCGCACTGCGCTCGCCGGGTTCATCGGTATCTCCTGGCGCACCACCAGCCAGTCGAAGAGCATGCGTATGGCGGCGAGCTGTTGCTTCACGGTCTGCGCTTCGTGCTGCTTAGTCTCCTCCTCTATGTAAGCGGCGACGTGGAGTGGCCGTATTTCATTAAGGTCAGTTAGGCCGAAACGCTCGTCGTACCAGACGAGGAACTGTTTGACCTGCCGCTGATAGGCTCGGCGCGTGTTGGGGTTGCGGATGTTAGCGAAGAAGAACTCGGCGATCTTCTCCTTGGTCGTGTTGCTGGCGTGGGCAAGAATCGCAGGAAGCTGAGGATCTTCCGCGCGCATTTGCAACTCACCAGACAAGGCAATCGCGCGTGTTTCATCCGTCATTATTAATTAGTCGGGTTCGCCGTGCTGTATGATGACAAATAACGAGTCACTCCTCCATCGAGTTGACCTCATCGGTAATGTCATCGGGTTCTATATCGAACCGCTTGAGCACGTCATAAACATCGTCTGCCTGTGCGAACGCTGAAGTCAAGCTATCCTCCCGAAATAATGAGTGGAAAACATCTGCAACATTCGCGCTGCTAAATGGCTTTCGTTCAGAATTGGCGTTAACGAAAATCAGGGTATGAGTGGATCTTAAAGGTCGGACAGATCCGCTGTCTTTAAGTGATTCATAACCGATGAAGTGCGAGGCATCCTCAAAAGGGACGGCAGGAACGTGAAGGAATTCTTTCCGAACACGCACCCTATATTGCCCAAGCAACATGTTTTCGGCAGTCTGTTTCTTGGGTAATCGTCTCGTCACGATGCCAACAACCCGAACTTCTTTTAAATTTGATAGATGTCCCTGCTTTACGCAATGCTTGATTATATTAAATGCCTGGTTTACGCCATTGCCGTCATTGCCTGTGTCGAATATAAGTAACTTCTTTCCTGCCTTGATTTGAGTGAGCCATTTTTTGAAGCGATTTTTCGTGTCTCCTCTCTTTTTTGTTCCCCAGTTCAAACCAGGAAAGAGATGAAACTTCTGCTGTAGTTCTTCGAAGTCTTGTCCTTCTTGCTGGACAAAGTGATGTGTGACGTGGATTAGAGGAGCGATACCGCCAAGCGCGAATGTGGCGACCAAATCATACTGGGCCGACTCTTTTATCAGGAAGTCGTATACATGGCGCAACTGCACTACCTGTTCTGCAGTTATTTCATGATCCTTGTCAGATTTCTTTTTTCCAGATTGCCATCGTCGAAGAGGCCCTTTGATGTACCGGAATCCACGTATCGGAAAATGATGCGAGTATGGATGATTCCGTGGCGAGAATCGGAGTCTAGCGGATGCGTTGCCGGAAGGCTGCCTGTCCCGGTGAAATATCACCTGCGCGACAGGGACGCCCTCAGCACCATCGGCATTTTCGTTAACAATCTGCTCAATACTCATACAACGCTCCTTTGAAGCAGTGACTATCCGTTCCGCCGGCTACAACCGAGTTTAGCCAGACACCGCCAGATTATCCTCTGTCCTACTCTACCACCGTTCTCTGCCTGATAAAGGACGTTATCGGATGTATTTTGTTTGATGGGGCGGGGCAGGAGATGGGCTGCGAATTTAGACTGTGCCACTGGGGCGCCCGGGGGTAAATCGGTTACTCGGTGGGGGGCAGGGGGGCGCGGAAGACGATGCTGGTGCCGGCGCCGGG
>CALEKU010000214.1 GCA_937902745.1 uncultured Armatimonadota bacterium | reverse complement strand
TCATGACCGGCTACCAGCACGGCGCCGACATGTACCTGACCAAGCCGTTTAACCCCCAGGAGCTCCTCCAGTTCGTCAAGAGGCTCCTCGCCTCCCAGGGGGAGGAGGACGGCGGCGCGTACCGCATCTGACGCACTCCGGGCAGATCGCACGGGACCGGGCGCGGCCACTACGGCCGCGCCCGCTGTTTTTTTTATCAGCGAACGGTCGGCACGGCGCGCAGCACCACCCCATCGGTGGTCACGGTGATTGCCCCGTGCTGGTCCGTGCGAAACACCCGCGCTCCCCGCCGCTCCAGGCGCTCCAGGACCTCGGGCGCCGGATGCCCGAATCCGTTCGACCGCCCTGCCGAGATTACCGCGATGCTCGGCGCTACAGCACGCAGGAACGGCTCACTGGTGGAGAACCGCGAGCCGTGGTGCCCCACCTTCAGCACATCCGCCGAAAGCCCCCGCTCCCGCGACCTCCCCGCCGTAGCCCGCAGCAGGTCCGCCTCGGCCGCGTCCCCGGCGTCCCCCGTGAACAGGAAGCGGCTCTTGCCGTAGGTGAGACGCAGCACCACGGAGTTTTCGTTGTCGTCGGAGCGGCTGCCGGTCAGGAAAGGGCGAGGCGGGTGCAGCACCTCCAGGCGCGCCCCGCCGCCGATGTCGAGGACCTCGCCGCGGCGGGCGCTCTGTACCGGTACCCGCCGCTCCCGAAGCGCCCTGAGCAGCCGGGCGTGCGCATCGCCGCCGTCGGTGAGGAATCCGGAGACCAGCGCCCGGCGTACCGAGAGGCGGCGCGTCACCGCGATCAGCCCCTGCGCGTGGTCGTCGTCCGCGTGGGTCGCCACCAGCAGGTCCACCGTGGAGATGCCGCGCCGCCGCAGGAACGGCACCACCACGCGGGCGCCCGGGTCATCACCGGTCCGCTCGTCCGCCCCGGGGCGCCCGCCCCCGTCGATCACCGCCACGAAGCCGGTCGGTCCCTCGATCACGGTGGCGTCTCCCTGCCCGACATCGAGAAACGTCACGCGCAGTTGGGGCGGCGGCGCGCTCGGCTGCTGCTGCTCACCCGCCGGGCAGCCCGCCACCAGGGGCAGCAGCAGCAGCAGCAGCGCCAGGAGCGTCGCCAGCGTCCGGAGTCGCGTCCGCTGACGGCGCGAAGAGGGTTCGGACCAGGAGCCTGCGGCGAACACCAACGGCGATCCCTCCGAGCATGAGGTAGTAGGCAACGACCGCCACACCGGGCGGCGGCACGGTCGAGAAGGCGACCCAGGACGGCGCGGCGAAGGCGAGGGCGAGCCACCGCAGCATCGACAGGAGCGGCGCAAGCGCCCATGCAAGCGGCACACCGCCCAGTCCCTGGGCCAGCCCCAGCAGCAATGCCCCCTCAGCCGCCGGGACAATCAGCAGGTTCGCGACCGGCGCGACCACCGAAAACAGGCCGAAGTGGTACGCCACAAGCGGTGCGCTGCCCACCTGTGCGACCGCCCCGGCCAGCAGCATCAGGCACAGCCACCGTGCCGCCTTCCGCCCCGGCGACATGCCCGGCTCCCAGGGTAGGAAGCGCCGCTCCAGCGGCGGAACCCACAGGAGCAGCGTCCCCACCGTCGCGAAGGACAGTTGCGCTCCGGGGTCAAACAGCGCCGCCGGAGCGACAGCGAGCGTGACGAACGCTGCGAAGACCAGCGCATGAACCGGGTCCGCATGACGGCGCACCACGGGCCCCATCAGGAACACCGTCGCCATCCACGCGGCGCGCACCGCCGCCGAACTTCCGCCCGCCGCCAGGGCGTATACCCAGAGCAGGAGCGCCGCCGCGATGCGCGCGACCCGGCGCCCCCCACGCCCCGCAGGCAGCAGCGCCAGCGCCCCCAGGAGCGCGCCCGCGAGCGCCGTAAGGTGCAGGCCGCTGACCGACAGCACATGCACGGCGCCGGTCCGCTCCAGAGCGTCTTCCAGGTCAGCAGGAAGCGCCGCCCGGTCTGAGAGCAGTATCCCCGCGAGCAGAGCCGTATCGTCCGGGGGCAGCCCGGACACGGCCAGATTCCCCCGGACGCGCGCCCGCAGCGCGGCGGCCCAGCCAGCCGGGTCCACGATCCGTCGCGGCGCCCCCCGAAGGCGGCGCAGATCGCCCGTGCGCCGGGCGGTCAGGGTGGCGAAGATGCCCCGCCATGCCAGATAGGCCCGGTAGTCGAAGTCGCCGGGGTTCGTCGCGCCGCGCGGCGTCTCCACGCGCCCCCGCACCGCGACCACATCGCCCACGGCGGGCGGCGGTCCACCCGCCTCGCGGCGGAGCGTCACCCGCAGCCGTCCCGTCACCGCGCGCCCGGTCTGCCCGTCCTGGACCGCGTCCGCCTCCAGAAGGAACGTGCTCGCCCCGAAGGCACCCGGCTCCGGTTCCGTCCGCACCGTCCCCCGCACCCACAGGGATGGCTTACCGGCCAGCCGCGAAACATCGGACGGGCCGGGCGTCTGGGCCTGATGCGCCCGCAGCGCCCCGAAGAGGGTAACCGGTGCCAGGAGGCAGAGCGCCGCCAGTGCGGGGCGTCGCCGTCCCGCCAGGAGCGCGCCGGTAAGGCACAGGAGAACAGCGAGAAGGAGCAGCACGCCTGGTGGCGCCAGACTCCCCCACGGCGCGAGGAGAATGCCCAGAATCAGCGCGGCGAGGGCAGCGGCAAGGGGTGGGACGCGGGCGGGGCGGACGACCTCTGGCGGCGTCGGCACGGGTCGTCGCCCCCGCCTGCCCTACCGCGGCGTCCACGCCGCGATGCGGCAGCGGGCGCAGTCGGCTACTCCGGGCACAATCTCGTTGTTGTCGTCGTAGGCGGGTGGGCTCAACTCTCCGCAGCGAGGACACGCCAGCCAGCCGTTATCCAGCCGCCACGTTCGCAGTTTCGCGTCGGCGATTCGCAGACGGCGCAGCCGCGAACGAAGCCCCTCGTCGCCCACGGCCGCGATCCCGGCGTCGATGATCTCGATCTCACGGGCCGAGAGCGGCACGTCGTCCAGCTCCTCAGCAGTCGGCGAGAGCGGGGGGCGGGGCGGCTTCGTGTCCTTCTCCGCGCGCAGTCCACGATTCTGAAACAGGATGTCGGTGATGAGGGCTTCGGCGGGCGGGGCGGCGCCAAGGCGGGTGTTCAGGCGCCGGAGGATGTCCACCTTATAGAAGGTCAACTCGTGCGCCCAGACCGACGAGCGGGTGCTGACGCGCAGCACGCCGTTGTCCACGCCGGTGACCTCGGTTGCGCCTGCGACCTGCGGCCCGACCACCTCGGCCCACACAAGCGGCGCCATGTGCTGCCGGATCTTGCGCTCGATCTGGAGGCGCGAAAGCCCCTCCCCCACAAGCTGACCGACCGCGCTGGCCTTTCCCCGCGAGTATCTTCCTCCCCTGCGCATCGCCTCCATTATAGCGGCAGTCGCCCCAAAGCGGGTGGGCGTTTTGCCGCGTTGCCCCGGCGGGGGCGCCGCCCTCCGCCGCGCGATACAACAAGGAGGTGAGAACCGCGGGAATCTACCTCCACATACCGTTCTGCGCGAAGAAGTGCGGCTACTGCGACTTCAACGCCTATTCGGGTTACAAAGACGGCACGAAGGCGCGCTACGTCGAGGCCATCTGCCGGGAGATCGCGGCGCGCTCCGAGCCCGAAACGCGTGTGCCGACGATCTTCTTCGGCGGCGGAACGCCCACCCAGCTTTCCGCGGCAGATCTCACGCGCATTCTTGATACCGTCCGCGCCCACTTCGCCGTGGATGCCGACGCCGAGATCTCCGTGGAGGCGAACCCCGCGGATGCCGACACCCCCTATCTGGAGGCTCTGCGTGCAGCGGGGGTCAATCGCCTATCGTTCGGCGTGCAGACGTTCGACGACCGCCTGCTTCGGACCATCGACCGGGTCCACACGGGGAACGAGGCGCGCGCGGCGGTGGCGCTGGCGAAGGCGGCAGGATTCGCTTCGCTGAGCATCGACCTGATGTTCGCCCTGCCCCGCCAGACGCTCGCCGACTGGGACCGGAGCCTGGACGCGGCGTTCGCGCTGGACGTGCCGCATCTGTCGATGTACGCCCTGATTGTGGAGGAGGGCACCCCGTTCTACGCGCGGCGGGAGCGCGGGCGGCTTGTGCTCCCCTCCGATAAGACCGAAGCGGCCATGTTCGACCGCGCAATCGAGCGGGCGACGGCGGCGGGCTATCGGCACTATGAGGTCAGCAACTACGCCCGGCCCGGCCACGAGTCGCGGCACAACCAGATCTACTGGCGCAACGAAGAGTACTTCGGCTTCGGCGCGGGCGCAGTCTCCTACCTCGACGGGGTGCGCTTTTCGGCGGAGCGGCGACCGTCTCGCTACATTGAAACGGTTGCGACGCAGGGCGTAGCGACCGTCTGGGAGGAGCGACTGACGGACCGGGAGGCGATGGGCGAAACCATGATGGTGGGCCTGCGCCTGACCGCGGGCGTGGACCTGGAGCGGTTCGCCGTCCGGTTCGGCGTCCGCGCGGAGGAGATATTTGCCGCACCGATCGCGAAGAACGTCGCCGCGGGCCTTCTGGAGCGGGATGGTGCCCGCCTGCGCCTGACGCGCCGGGGTCTCTTCTTCGCCAGCGACGTCATGGCTGACTTCCTACCGTAAAGTGGCACACGCCCCATGGTGGGCACTCCCCCCAGCATGGTAGTTGCACGCCTTCCCGTGGGAATCGGGCGCACGCCCGAGACTGTCGGGCCCCGCGGCGTAACCGCCCGTCCTCCCGGCGCGTTTCCCTGGTACACATATCGTGGAGAAAGGGAAATCGCCATGTCGCCGCGACGCCGCCGCATAGCCCTGGTAACCGCCGTCTTCGCGCTACTCCTGCTGCTCACCGCCGCGCCGCTGCGCGCGTGCCTGAACGACCGGGACTCCGACGCCATCGCGGCGGAGGCGCGCCCCCTGCCCTCGGTTCGGTCGTGGAGGCCATCTCCGGGCGCTTCGACCGGAACCCGCCCCTGCACTACGAAATGCGCATCCGGCGCGTGCGGGGCGAGTTGGCGGAATCCCCCGACGACCTCGCCCTCCACGACGACATCGCGGTGGCGTTCGACCGGCTCGGCAAGAGCGACGAGGCTCTGAAGTGGATCGAGCGAAAGCGGCGGCGGATGACGGGCATGAAGCAAGGCGACCCGTACGTGCGCGAGCACTGGTACCGCTACTATGCCAATGTCGGGACGTTCCGCGCCCACCAGTGGCTCCGCGACGGCGCGGACCGCAAGCATCGCGCCCCGATGCTCCGGGCTGGAAGCCCGCACCGCCGCCCTCCCTGGACGAGCCGTTCTATCTGACGGCGCTGGACCACATGCAGCAGCCGAACTTTCTGCTGGCGGCGGTGGTAGTTTTCATCCTCGCCGGGGTCGTGGCCGGGTGCGTCGTTGTCGCGGTGGTCCGCGCCCGGCGGCGCCGGGCGCGGGAGCGGCGTCTTACCGAAGGCGGCGCATCGTGACCTTGCCGGTGGTGGCGTCGCGGCCCGAGTAGTAGTCGCGCACGCGCAGGTTCGCGCCGGTCTGCGGGTCGCTGACCGTGAGGCGCACGAGGACGTACACCGTGCCGCGCCCGGCGGCCCGCTCGGACGGCGCCCCGCCCTCCTCGGTAAAGGGGGTCAGGGTCACGAGCAGGGTGCGGGCGTCGGCGATAGCAGGCGGGGGGTAGACGGCGCCGCGCAGGGTGAAGCCCCGCTTCTCCAGGACTTTCCCGACGCCGTTCAGGACCTCCTTCTCCAGCGTCCGGAGCTCCTGAATCTTGATGTTGCCACGCGACGCCTCTACGAACCCTTCGGCGTCCATGCTGAGCACGACGTTCTCGTAAACGCCCTTCTCCAACAGGGGAGGGTCAGCGGGCACGTTCGCGGAGCCGCGCCGCCCCGGTGCGGGGCCGAGGAGCAGGTCCAGGAGCGTCTGCTGCGTCTGCACCGTGGCGTCGAGCAGGGTGGCCTTCGGAATGCCCTGGCTGCACCCCGCCAGGACTGCGGCCAGCGCCGAGACGCCCGCTGCCACCAGTGTTCGTCGTGTCATTGTGCCCCCATTCTACCCGCCCGCCGCAAGCGTGGCGACCGTCACCCGGCGGGCTCCCGCCGCCTTCAGCGCCGCCGCGCACGCGCTCGCGGTCGTCCCCGTGGTAAAGACGTCGTCAATCAGGAGGAGGTGATGCCCCGCAACCACCGCAGCATCCCGCACCGAGAACGCCTCGGATGTCAGATTGCGCAGACGCTCGTTCCGGGTCAGTCCTACTTGCGCGGGCGCGCGGCGGGCACGCCGCAGGGCGCCGGGGAGCAGCGGAACGCCGAGCAGCGCGGCGACGGGCTCAGCCAGCAGGCGGGCCTGATTATAGCCGCGCCGACGCTCCCTCCAGGGATCCATCGGGACGAATGCCACAGCGTCGATGCCGTCGCCGATCTCCGCGGCGATCAGCCCGTCCGCCACAAGTCGGTTCGCCAGGAACGCTCCCAGCGGCTCCCCCAGCGGTTCGGCCCCGTGGAACTTCAACCGGTGGATGCCATGACGCAGCGGCCCGGCGTAGATGGCCGCGGCCCGCGCGGTGTCGAAGCCCCACTCCCGCCCTGCCTCCGCGACCGCAGCGCAGAGCAGGCAGGGTACGCTGCCCCCTCCCACCGGACGCCCGCAGCGGGCGCACACCGGCTCCGGAATGGGAGCGAAGGAGTCCGAGCAGACATCGCAGACCACGGGCTCCCCGCCAGCGCCGCAGATCAGGCACTGCGGCGGATAAACAAGGTCCAGCAGGCCGCCGAGTGTCTGGCGCAGCACCCGCCCGGCGGCGGAGCCCGTCACCGGCCGATTACCGGGAGGAGGAGGTCGTGGCCGCGGGCTCGGCAGGCACCACGCGAACCGTGCTCCGGGTGGTGTAGGTCTTTCCGGCCAGCGTCACCGTGGCCTCCACCAGGTATTCCCCCGGCGGCGTGCTGCCGGGCACCAGCACCGTGAAGGTGTACGGCTTGACCTCCCAGGCCCCGCGGAAATGGACGCTGCGCACGGCCGGGCTGCCGTCCAGCGACCAGCCGGCGGGCAGGCTCAGCGCGATGTCCCCCTTCGCCTCGCCGCTCATGCGGCTGCGCGCGGTGACACGCATCTGGCGCGAGCCGCCCTCCACGCCAGAGCTGCCGACCGCGATTGGCTTCGGGTCCAGCAAGTCCAGATGCAGCGAGTACGGGTCTACCCGGTCCACGGACGTCAGCGCAGCGACCGCGCCACCGTCGGGCCACTCCACCCCGCCCGTCAGAACCAGCGTCCCGAGCGGCGTTTCGGGCGAGATCGAGGTCTTGAGCTCCCGCTTGATCTTCTTGCCCGGCTCCAGCGTCTGTCCGGTGAAGGAGGCGGCGTCCACCAGAGAGACGGCGTTCTGCGACCCGCGCAGGAACAGGCGCGTAAAGGTCACTGGCTCAGGCCCCTTGTTCTCCACCTCCAGCACACACTGCACATTGTCCCCGAAGGTCACCTCGCGCCTCCCCAGAGTCTTCAAAGAGACCTTCAGCCCCTTCTCCTGCGCCTCGATGCCGTCCGCGAGGGTCAGTTGCACCATAGGGCGGGTGGAGATGGTGGTAGTCCCCTCGAAGGGGGCAGGCGGCAGCCCCGGCTCCACCCGGAGGCCAAAGGTAGAGCCATTCTTGCGCTCCAGCCCGATCGCCTCCGAGCGCGGCACGGCGAGCATCGTCACGAACGTCCCGCGCGGCGTCCGCCCGGCGATGGTCTTGATCTCCGCGAGGGGCACCGGGGCGCTGGTGGCGACCACCGGATGGTCGCGGCTCTGCTCCGCATCCAGGTACTGGAGGAAGACCTGCGGCGTGACCGTGGTGGCGTCGTCCCCGGCAAGCTGCGGCACGGAAAGCTGAATGCTCAGGTTGTCGGCGCCGCGCAGCCAGCCGTCGCCCTTGCCGTCGATGTCGAAGCGCACGGACTCGGGGGTGGCGGACTCCCATGCGAAGTACAGGTAGTCGAAGTCCCAGTCGAAGTAGGTCACGCGGGAGCCGGTGGTGTCCGCCGCCAGATAGAGCAGGTCCCACCGGCCGTCAAGTTGGGACGGGTCCATGGGGACGGTGCGCTTGATCCGGTGCTTTTCGAACGTGAACCCGGAGGCCATGTCCACCTGCGGCGACCCGACCTGAATGCCCCCCGCGAGCGGCTGCGAGGTCACAGCGCGCCCCTCGGGCGTGAACTTGGGCAGAACCACCGGCGCGGGCGGGACCTCCTGGCCGGGCGGGATCTGTTCCTGGGCGAAAACCACAGCCGGGGCGGCCGCCAGGAGGCTGAGGACGAGCGCGGGAACGCGGCGGGAAAGGGGGGTTCGCACGACGGCTCCTTGTTGATATACTGTGTGAGGAAGTTGCCCAATTTTAGCACGGCGCGCCGAGGCGGTCAACCACGCGCAGACCGCCGCCGCTGCTGGCCCCACCGGTGTCGGTCCGGGGCCGTCCCACCGGGCAGCTGGTTAACACGCCTTTGGAGAACCCCTACCCATGCCTGCCGAGACGCCCGACCTGCTGACCCAGTATAAGCACGCCCAACTCCCCCTGCCCGACCGGTTCCGCCGCTGGCACCTGTATGGCGCAGGGCTGGAGAACGTGGGCAAAGAGGGGCAGCCGGAGACGCTGCCGCTGCCGGAGCCGGGGCCGGACGAGATTCTGGTGCGTCACGATGCGTGCGGCATCTGCTTCTCGGACATCAAGATCATCAACCTGGGCTCGGAACACCCCCGCATCCAGGGCCGGGACCTGAAGGCGGACCCGGTGATCATGGGTCATGAGGTGGCGCTGACCGTGATCCAGCCCGGCGCTAACTACACCGAGAAGTTCGCGCCCGGCCAGCGCTACATCGTCCAGGCGGATGTCTTCTACAAGGGCGCGAACGTTTCGTACGGCTACGCCCTCCCGGGCGGCATGGCGCAGTACGGCCTGATCGGCCCGGAGGTACTGGAGGGAGACGAGGGTTGCTACCTGCTGCCGATTCAGGACGACACAGGCTATGCGGAGGCGGCCCTGGTGGAGCCCTGGGCTTGTGTTGAGGCCGCGTACCACTGGGTAGAGCGCCGCGACCGCGAGGACGGCGATCTGGTATTTGACGCGACTCCCTCCCCCGAGGAGTTCGAGGCACGCTGCACCGACCTGCCGAAGAACGCGCACGTCTTCCTGAACTTCAATGAGCGCATTTCCCGGCCCGTGAAACTGGATGTCGGGCGTGTCCACTACGACTTCCATATCTACGCCGGGCCGAAGCCGAACGGCCGCAGCGAGATTAAGGCGGGCGGCACCGCGCTATTCGTCGGGGCAGCCGGTCCGATGGGCCAGATGCACGTCCAGCGCGCCCTCCAACTCCCGAACCCGCCCGCCGTGATCGTGGGCACCGACCGGCAGGCCGAGCGCCTGAAGGCGATGGAGCAGCGGTTCGCGAAACTGGCGGCCGAGCGCGGCGTCACCCTGCACCTCCTGAACGTGGCCGACGGGGAGCCGGACTTCGCGTCGCTCGCGCCGAACGGCTTCGATGACATCGTCATCATGGTGCCTGCCGTCGCCCTGATTGAGCAGTCCTTCCCGCTCCTGGCCGAAGGTGGGGTGCTGAACATCTTTGCCGGCGTCGCCCGCGGCACAATGGCCACCATCGACGTCAACGACATCGTGTTCAAGAACGTCCGCATCGTCGGCACCACGGGGTCGACCATCGAGGACATGCGGCGCACCCGCGACGTGATGGAGAGCGGCCAACTTGATACCGGCGCGTCGCTCGCCGCGGTGGGCGGCCTGAACGCCTTCCGGGACGGCCTCCAGGCGGTAAAGGAGGGGCGCTTCCCGGGGAAGACGGTCATCTTCCCACAGGTGGAAGACCTCCCGCTCACATCGCTTGCGGACTTGAAGACCGTACGCCCGAAGGTCTACGAGAAGCTGAAGGACGGCCACTTCTGGACCGACGAGGCCGAGGAAGAGCTGCTGCGCGAGGCATTGACGGGGAAATAGCAGTC
>CALEKU010000213.1 GCA_937902745.1 uncultured Armatimonadota bacterium | reverse complement strand
GCGATGCTGGACCGCGAGTGGGACCGCGGGCGCGAACGCTACATGCTCTCGGGGCGGTATGGGACCCGCTCCGTCCCCAGCAAGGGCGTCGCGATCGGCATGGGCCTCGTGTTGCTCGGGTTCGGCACCGTCTGGATGGTCATAGCGCTGGGCATCGCGAGAGTCGCCATGCAAATAATCGGGGGCGGCGCCATCGGCGGGGCCTTCCTGGTCTTTCCGATGTTCGGTGTCCTGTTCCTCCTCATCTCGATTTTCATGGCGGTGGACATCTACCGCAAGGCAGTCGCCTACGCGGAGGCGGAGGCGGCGTACCGCCACCGCCGCGCGCTGCTCCTCGCGCAGCAGCAGCAGCAGCAGCGCGGACGCTGACAGCGACGCCCTCCCGGGCGCGGCCCTGACAGGTGGCCGCGCCCGGGAGGGCGTTTACGACGGCAACGGTGTGTCGCCGTAGGCGGCCAGGGCGTTGGGCCAGTAGGGTTCGCGGTCATCCACGTCGGTGAAGCCGTACTCCTTGTGGAGGTGCCAGGTCGCGAGCGCCTTCCCCGCCTTTTCGTGGACGTTCGGGTCCGTCGCCAGCGCCACGACCGCCCGGCCGATGTAGCGCGGCGTTTCCGACTCGCCGAAGTGCGGGTCGTCCTTCGCGGCGTCGCGCCAGTTCGCTTCGGTCACCCCCTTGAACGCCAGCATCTCCTCGGAGCGCAGGTAGCCCGGGGTGAGGGCGAAAGCCGTAATGCCGTCGTGCCCGTGCGTCTTCAGGTCGTGCGCCAGGTTCTCCGCGATGCGGATCACGCTCACCTTCACGAGGTCATAGAAGAACGCGCCGCGGTAGTGGTAGCCGTCCCCATCGGTCACTTCGATGTGGAGCCCCGTGCCGCGGGCCATCATCATCGGGAGCGCGTGGCGCGCCGTGATGATATGCGAGTGGATGGCCTGACGCAGCAGGAACAGCCCCTTCTCCAGGTCCTGCTCCCAGAACGGCTTCCACTCCGTCAGGGTCTCGCCGCCCCACACGTCGTTGACGAGGATGTCGAGGCGCCCGTCCTGCTCCGCAGCGACCCGCGCGAAGAGCGCGGCGACCTGCTCCGACTCAGTGTGGTCGCAGCGCACGGGGATGCCGATGCCGCCGTGCGCGCTCACGATCTCCGCCGTCTCCTCGATCGTCTCCGGCCGCCCGATGGGTGACGGGTTGCCGCGCACACTGCGCCCCGTGCAGTACACCGTTGCGCCCGCCGCCCCGAGTTCGGTAGCGATGCCGCGGCCCGCGCCGCGCGTCGCCCCCGCCACCACTGCGATTTTCCCGGTCAATGCTCCCATTTGCCTGCTCTCTCCTTTCTTCGCGTGAACCTTGGTCCAGCCTCAAGAGCCGGGGAGCGCGCGGGGAGTTACCGCCGGGTCAGGCGGGATTCAGGCGAAACACGCGGAAGCGCGCGAACTCCAGGTGACTGGTAACGGTTCGGAAGCCGAACCATCCCCGGGTATACGGCTCCGGGTCATTCAACTCGAAGACGCGAGCTTCGTCGCGGTAGAACTGGATGAGGCGCCCGCAGGCGACGAGCCGGACCCGCTGGCGGAGGTTGGGGCGAATCAGATACTCCGGCGTGGTGAGATCGTGTTCTGGCAATAGCGGCCGGTTGCCCGGCTCGCCGACGTAGCGGCGGAAGCGGGTGGTGGTGTTGGCATTCCCGCCAAGGCCCACGTAGTAGGTCTTCAGGTCGTCGTAGTCGGCGAACTTGCCGCTGCGGCGGGCATCCGGCACGGGCTTCTGAGCGCGGCGCGGGTCGTGCGCCATCCAGAAGCAGTTCAGGTCACTGACGCGGTCGTTGGCACCGCCGCGCTCCACGACCGTAGCGTCATACTCGATCATCAGCGGTCCCTTTAGCTCCGGGCGGAACCAGACGGTACAGCCGCCGGGGACATCGACCACTAGTTTGCCCCGCCGCACTTCGACGACGCCTTCCTTCTCCTGCTCTGCGGTCCAGTTCCGCAGCTCGCCGCTGGCGAAGTCGTCTCGGTGCAGCTCCTCGGCCACTGTGAACCGGGAATCCGGCCAGTGGGGGCCGTCGCCGGCCCTCACCGCAGCAGCCCCTCCGCCTTCAGCCCGCGCCCACCGCGGGCGAAGGTGTGCGAGGTCCCGTCCGGCAGGCGGACATGCACCGGTACGCCCTCCGGAGCGTCGGCTTCGAGCAAGACGCTTCGGCCGTCCTGACGCCAGGAAACGCGCACCTCCCCGGCGGGCGTCGGCACAACGCCGGACGCCTCGGGCAGGACAACCGCCGGGGCGATCTCGATGGCGGCGAAGCCGGGCAGCGCCGGTCGGACACCGAGCACGGAGCGCAGCAGTTCCGCGGGCAGCCAGGCGCTCCAGGCGTGGCAATCCGAGCGGCCGCGCTCGCCCCCCTCCAGGCAGGTCGTCAGGTGCAGGTCGAGCTGCCTGCGGTACTCCGGCAGGTGCTGCGCCAGCACCAGATCGTAGCGCCCGGCGGCGCGCATGGCCTCGGCGAACGGGAGCCCCTGCTGACGGGTCATCCGCGCCACAGGGACGCCCGCCTCCAGCGCCTTCACGACCTGTTTCACCTGCGGGCGGGTCGCCGCGCCGGAGAGGATTGCGGCAGCCTGCGTGTGCTGGCTCACGGGCTCGGCGGGGTGCGACAGCCGCTCCACGAAGACGCCGCGCTCGCGCGAGAAGGCCGAGCGGACGGCGGTAGCCAGGCGGCGCCGGGTGGCCTCCCACCGCGACGCGTCTTCCGCATTGCCGCCCGCTTCCCGATGCAGACGCAGGGCGTCGTTGAGAGCGGTCAGGTAGAGCGCGGTAACGTAGGTGGAGCCTCCTGCCTTGATGGCCGGGTCCAGATCGGTCCCGGGGGCGCCCTCGCCGCCAATGGGGTTCCAGTAGGGAAGTTCGCCAACGAAGCCGTCGGGGCGCAAGCGGGCGCGGAAGTAGCCCAGCACGCCATCCACGGCGTAGAGGCAGGCGCACACAAAGTCCCGGTCCCTCTCCCCCACCCAGTCCCAGTAGTCCAGCAGCATCCGCACCCACCACAGGGCAAAGATGGGGATGGTCTGCCGTTTCTGGGAGGGGGTACGGCTGGAGAGCATTCCGTCCGTGCGGAGTGTGTCGCGGAACAGGCGGATGGTCCGCCGCGGCAGGTCCGTCTCCCCCGCCATGGTCAGGGAGAGCAGCGCCTCGTTGCGGGCGTCGAGCAGGTAGTTGAGCTGTTCGTAGCCGGGGCAGTCCTCATAGGTCTCGTGGGAGCAGAGCTGCAGCGTGCGCCAGCAGACCTCCCAGATGCGTGGCAGGTCCGGCTCGGCGGGCGCGTCGAACGACGCCCGGCACTCCTGGGGGTACGTGGTAAAGCGGAACGAGGCGTCCCGCAGCCTGAACTCCGCGTCCCCCGGCCCGACCACAATCTTGAGGAACCAAAAGGTCCGCCAGTGGTGCGGCTCGTACGTGAAGTCGCCACCGGGCAGGGTCACCGTGTCCTGGTAGCCGTGGACCACGGCGGCGCCGCCCGCCAGGTCATCGCGCACCCCCTTAAGCAGTCGTCCCCCGCCGCCCCAGCGGTAGGGTTGACCGTCGTCCGGCTTCTCCGGATTCCGCTGCAGCAGACACTCGCCGTACACGATCTCGACCGTGCGCCCCTGCCCACCTGCGAACTCCAGAACCGGATAGGCGGTGGTCAACTCCCCGGCGTCCAGCACGATCTCGCCACTCTGGCCCGGCGCGAGGCTCCACCCGGTCGGCGTCTCGCCAAAGCGGTGTTCCGGAGCGGGGGCCATGTTCTCCAGGGTACGGACGAAGCGGCGCGGCTCCTCAACCAGGGCGGGTATCTCGCGGGGGCGGAGCGACCAGATCAGACCGGCGTCGGCGTCACCGCCCGGTGCGTTGATGGGCGCGGCGAACACGGCGGCGGGCCACTCGCTGTCGTCGAAATCCCGGGCCTGCCAACCGATCGGGAACCGCGCGCCGTCCACCGCCTCCATGCCCGCGAGGAAGATGTGGGCGTTGCTGGTGTAGGGTGTCCGGTCCCAGGTAGTGGACGTGTCCGCGTACGCCTTCCACTCCCCGGGGGTGTCGATGCCCAGCTCTTCCGGCCCCTGGAGCAGGAAGCCCGCGAAGCCACTGTGCTCCTCGGAGAGCGGCATCTGGTGGCCGAACCAGATTACGTCCGCCGCGAGCACATTCCGGCCCGCCCGCAGCAGCGGCGCGATTTCGTACTCCTCGCAGAAGTAGTGAATCAGCGTTCCTTTGAGCGGCCCGCGTCCCACGGGTGCGCCGTTCACGTAAAGCCGGTACCGACTGTCGGCCGTCACGAACACGCGCACGGACTCCGGGACGCTTTCGAGTGTGAATGACCGGCGGAGGAAGCAGCGCGCGCCCTCATTGTCGCGCGGTGCGGCGCACCACGCCATACCGGCGCGCCATCTGTCAGGAAGCCCCTGGTTCAGAATCAAAGACATGCCTCAGAATGCGCCGCTGCCGCAGGTCTCTCCTCCCAGATGAAATTTATAAACCTTTTCACGAGAAAGGGCACAGACAGGTGTAAGTACCAGCACCCACGGGTAAAGGAAAGCAGCGCGGGCTCTCCCGTGCGTATCTCCCTTACATCACGTGCCGCCCCTCCGTTGTTTCCCGCACGTGACGCGCGAAAGCACCGTCATGAATACAGCAACGCGGGCGGCCACGAGCGCCGTCCTTGCGGGAGTCGCGGCTCTGGCGCTCCCTGGCGCCGCGCTCGCGGCCGGCCCTGATCCTTCGTCTTCTTCGTTTATGGTCACGTCTTCGGGCACGACCGTTCTGTTCACCGAAGCTTCCGATGACCGCTCTTCGCGCTCTGAGCAGACCGCCCTGCTCGCCCTGGCGGGCGCGGGCGGGGCCGCCGCCGTCCTGATGTTTGGCAGCAGCGGCGACGGTGGGAGCAGCGCCGCTGCTCCCCCGGCGAGCGCGCCCCCTTCCGGTACCAGTCCTCTATCGCCCCAGGTGGTTCGCACCGCGCGGACCCCGTCTCCGGGTGGCGGGGAGACGGGCAGCCAAATCGACGCGTATGCCCAGAGTCCGATACCGGGCAGCCCGACGTATTCCACGCCCGCTCTGTCCCCGGCGCCGGGAACGCTTTCCTGGACACCGCCGCTGTTCCCGAGCGGGGGGGCCTCCGCGGCACCGGGCGCTGGAGGTGGAGCGACCGGCGAGTCCGGCGGCGGCGTGGGCGAGTGGGTGAACCAACCTGGCCCACCCCCTGTTTCGACCCCGCCGCTGACTGTGACGGCGGTGCCAGAGCCCGGTTTGGTCACCACTGTCGCTGTTTTTGGTGGATTTCTTACCGGGACAATCCTCCGGGGCCGGCTGCGCATGGCAAGGAGCCGTCGTCCCTGAAGCGACCGCTCTCCACAGAACGGGATAAGATGCCGACAATCGTGACGTAATGAAACGACCTTGCCCGTTCAGGAGGCAGTAATGCGACAACGATCCCTGCCCCGTCTTCCCGCCCTTCCCTCTCGCTTCGCCGTGGCCGTTCTGATGATGGCGTCGTCGGCCGCGCTCGCCGCTCCCCTGCCGTCCGCCTCCGCCCAGGGTACGACCGGCGTAACGGTCAAAGAGAAGAAGCAGAAGCCGGCGCCGAAGACGACGCGGGCAGAGAAGAAGCCAGCGACAACAGCGGCGGCGGCGCGGCCCGAGTTCAAGCCCGTGCAGCGCTCATTCCTGATGGTCGCTAGCGACGCGCCGCTGCTCGCAGATAAGACCATTTCGGTGGTGACGGAGAGCCGGGAGTTCGCCACGATCCAGGTGGGGATCGCGACGCGCATGAAGCGCGGCGACAAGGCGGCGACTCTGGAAGATATCCGCCCCGGGGACCGCCTGCGCTGCCAGGGGTACTGGGATGTGGATGGCTACCGGTTTCACGCCAACGCGATCGAGATCGGCGGCCGGATGCCCGAGCGGGCGGTGGACCGTTTGATTGCGGAAGCATGCGAGCGCGTGGGCAAAAGCCGCATCAGCGGCGGCTTCGGTGTCGCCTCGACAGCCCCCGCTGCGGGTACTCCGTCGGGCCGCGTCGTCACGCCCGCGGGCGGCGGCGGCGCGGAGGCGAAACCGGACGAGAAGCCAGCGACCGAAGGCGAGGCGAAGCCCGCCGAAGGCAAACCCGCCGACCCTGCCAAGCCGACCGGTGAGACAAAGCCAGCCGTGCCGCCGCCCGCCACGTAACGACCAGCGCCAACACCGGACACCTTGATAGATGACGGCCAGGCGGAAATTCCGCCTGGCCGTCATCTATCAAGGTGCAGCTATTGCTGTGCGACCGCAGGCACCGCCGAGCCCGGCGAGACAACGGGTATCGGGGACGCCGTGTACAAGCCGGCAAAACCGGCTTTCGGAACCATGAGGATGAGGTAGCAGTTTTCCGGGTCCGGCATGTTCGGGGGACGTCCGGCTCGTGCTGGCACAAGCGAGGACAGACAGAGGCGCAGTTGCGATAGGTCGTCAGGCGCTTTGGGTACGCCCCGCGCCGCCTGATACAGTCGTGTACGCAACTCACCAGGCAGTTCGGAGACGGCAATGCCCTCCGCGGAGATCAGCGCCTTTTTCTGCGTGTCCTTCAGGGAGCCAAATCCCGCAATAAAGGCCTGTCCCCCCGGCACGAATTCGCGCAGGAACTCTAATTCCCTCTTGAAGTGAACTGCCCCGTCATCGTAGGCCCCGACGACCGCTACGTGCTCCCGCTTCAAAGCCGCGAGGTCTACCCATTCCTCCCACGCAAGCGGCTGTTTCTTTTCCTTCGTCGCGATCCACTGCTCAGCGAGGGGATAGGGCGGTTCGCCTACGGAGTCTTCGGGCCACGAGACGCGCCGCGCCAGCAAATAATTGTCCTCCAGCCGAAAGACACTGTGGTAGCTCTTTGCGGCGGTACTCAGAAGGGATTCCAGGGTACTATTCCCACCTTCCCCGCTTTCCAGAAGCTCGGAGACGGTGTAATGGTCCGCGACCAGATTCAGACCACAGGCATCTGCTACACGCTCTATAAAGCGCCAGCGAACCAAGGGCAGATTCTCCCCATTCCTGTCCTTCAAGTCTGCCGGTGTAAGCGCCTTTTTTGCCGACACCACATCCTCGACGCGCACCTCGGGAATCGCGCCTTTCCCATCGGGTGCGACCTGCGCCCCCAGTAGCAGTGAGGCGGCATAGGCCGGTCGGCAAGACGGCGGGCCAACTCTTCGTCCCGCAGTTTTGCCATCAGCGTTCTGGTTCTCCGGGCTCACGCAAGTTCACATTAGGGTCGTCCAGGCTCCTAACAAAGTCATCCAGCAGTTTGCGGTAGCGGACCGCCTGCTTGTGGTGTGCGAACTGGTTCGCCTGCCCGCGCTGCTCCTTCCAGAAGTCAGCCAGCGCCGCGCCTCCGCCGTGTGCTGGAGCCGATACCGCCTGTCTTCCGGTTTGCCGACCGTCACCCACTCCGCCGCATAGACTTCGCCCAGGCGCAACATCACCTCGGCGGCGGTCCGCTCCCGCACGATGAGCAAAACCTTCTCCGCGCGCAGTGGGGTATCCACTTCCAGCGTCGTCTTCGTCTCCCGGGCCAGTGTCTCTATGACCTGGTTAAGGGGCAGGCGGATAGCCCGTAACGTGATCTGCTGTGTGAACTCTTTCTTGAGAGTCTCCGGTGCGACCGAATAGGCTGCCTGGGGGGAGCGGATCGCCGGACTCGCTGTTCCGAATCCGTCTTGTTTCGCCCGCACCGGAGCGGAGAACCACAGACTCACGCCAAAAGTTAAGCGTATTGGAATCCCGGGTGTAGGACCCGCGCTTCAGCCCACCCCTTCAGCGACGGTATAGAGCGTGGGAACGAGCTGCTTTTTGCGGGATACGATGTCACCGAGGTCGAACTCGACATCGGACAGGCGCGCGAAGGGGAGCGCCGCCAGGAGGCGGTTGTTGCCCTGGCAGAGCATCCGGCTACGGCCGGTGACCACGTCCGTCACCATCAGGCAGATCATTGCCAGCCCCTCCCGTGCCTGGCGTAGCGCCATCTCCGCCACAAGCTCCTCGGCACGCTGGGGAAGCTCCTGCATGCCGGTGACCTCCACCTGACCGATGCTGATGGCCAGGCCGGACATGTCGTAGGTCTTGCGGTCGCCGTCCAGTATCTCCACCACGGTACGCGCCCCCAAGCCCGGCGAGGCGTGCAACAGCTCTTCTCCGAACCGCCCGATCTCGACGCCGCAGATGTGTGCCAGCCAGGCCGCCGCCGCGCGGTCCCGGGCGCCCGCAGTGGGCGAGCGGAACACCAGCGTGTCGGAGAGGATTCCGGAAAGCAGCATCCCGGCGATGCCGCGTGGCGGGTTCAGGGCACGGTCACGGCATCGCTCCGCCACCAGTGTCGACGTGCTGCCCACGGGGTCCACCACGAATGGGATCGGCTCCGCGGTTGGCGGATTGCCAAGGCGGTGGTGGTCCAACACCCCCACGATCTGGGCTTCGTCCGCGCCAGCTACGGCCTGCGATAGCTCGTTATGATCCACCAGAATGAGTTTCGCGCGCGGCGGCTGCAAGATGCTCCGCTGCGTGGCGATACCCACGTAATAGCCGTCCGCGTCCACCACCAGGAAGTGGTTCTCCTCCACGCGCAGCAGAGCCGCACGATGGTCACTGACCCGGTCTCTCTCGCGGAAGGTTGGTATCGACTCGCTAATCTCGCGACAGGTGGGGGCGCGCCCCCGCTCCTCGTCGCTGACCGTACGGGAGAAGGCGCGGGCCAAGCCCAGCGGCGTCACCACCCCGGCGGCGCGGCGGTCCGCGTCGACTACAGGAATCACCTGCTCGCCCGCCGCCAGCCGCGCCATGGCGGCCGACAGGGGGGCGTCGGGCAGCACTACCGCCTGGGGTTGGGCGATGTGGCCAAACATCGGAGCGATACCGGTCAGGAGCGCGGGGGGGCTTACCTGAAATCGCTCCAGGGCGAACCGGGTCTGCTCGCCATAGTGGCCAGCGCGGCCTGCCCGAACTTTGTCATATCCGCTGGCGGTGAGTAACCAGGCATAGCCCAGTGCGGATGCGATGGCGTCGGCGTCGGGCCGCTGATGTCCGACGACGTAGGTAATCTCGGGGTCCCAGAAGTCAATGCGGTCGGAGGACGAGGAGGGCATGTCTTTTCGTGAGTCCGTTAGTAGCCGGTGCCTGCGTGGCACCGCCCTTGTTATTGTGAATTTCCGCGCAAAGTTCCTCGGCAAACGCCTCGCGGCGTATAGGTTACACCGCGAAACGGGTAAACAGTGGCAACGTACGATATCATGTACCGTAACGGAGGGGAGTAGCCGTTCCTGACTTTCGTGCGCTTCTGCGCGATTCAGGGAGCGGCGGGTCGTCATGACGGAGGCGGTGGCTTGTACGGGCCAACCTCCCGGCCCGCCTGCATTTTGCGCGAGACCTTCGATTCGCAGTCCGGCACGTAACGGGCAGGCGGATCGAGGGTCTTTTTGTTTTTCCTCGCTCCTCTTGTCCCTTACTCCGCGCCGGAGAAGGGGCTTGTCGCTGTGGAATCTATCCTGCCGTGGCTCGGCTTTAATCTTTTCGTCCTGGTGATGCTCGGGCTTGACCTTGGGGTTCTCCACCGCAAGAGCGGTGAGATGACCTTCCGCGAGGCGATGCTCTGGAGCGCGTTCTGGATCGGGCTGGCGGGTATCTTCAACCTGGGCCTCTGGTACTTCCGGGGCCCAGAAGACGCCCTGGCATTCCTGACCGGCTTCCTGATTGAGAAGTCGCTCAGTATCGACAACCTTTTCGTCTTCCTGCTGATCTTCAGCGCCCTGGGGGTCCCACCTGCGTATCAGCGCAAGGTGCTCTTCTGGGGCATTCTGGGGGCGCTTGTCTTCCGCGCGATCTTCATCTTCGCGGGCGTCGCGCTGATTACCAAGTTCCACTGGATGATGTACGTCTTCGGCGGTCTGCTGGTGGTCACGGGTCTGCGCCTGGTCTTTGAAAAGGAGAAGGAGGTGCACCCGGAGACGAACCCTATCCTCCGCGTGTTCCGCCGCTTCCTTCCCATTACCCCCACCTTCCAGGGGGATCGCTTCCTGGTGCGGAACGCGGCGGGGCGATTGTTCGCTACCCCGCTCCTGGCGGCGCTGGTTATGGTGGAGGCCAGCGACATCGTGTTCGCGGTGGACTCTATTCCCGCTATCCTCGCGGTGACGCAGGACCCGTTCCTGGTCTACACCGCGAACGTCTTCGCCATCCTGGGACTGCGGTCCCTGTACTTCGCTCTGGCCGGGACGATGCAGAAGTTCCATCATCTGCACTATGGTCTGGCGGTGATTCTGCTGTTCGTCGGGACCAAGCTGCTGCTGGTGGACGTGTACAAGATGCCGACGGCAGTCTCGCTTGGCGTGATCGCGACGGCCCTGGTGGGCTCCATCCTGGCGTCGCTGAAGTGGCCCAAGCCGGAGGAGATCGAGAACCTTCCGACGGCCGAGGGCGCGGGCGCCCCGTAGTCCCCGGTCGCCTCGCCGCCGCCCGCGGCTTGACGCGGGCGGCGGTGCCCCCTACAATGAGGGCGGCGGGCGCTTCCTTCCAGACGGAGGGCGCCGCCCGCGACCTTTCTGGCAGGAGAGACTTCCCGTGAAGATAGACACGCGACGCAGCCGGGGCAAGAACGCGTGGGCGGCGGCGATGGCGCTGCTGGCCGCGGTGCCCGCCACCGCCCTGGTCACGTTCTTCCCCTCCCCGGTCCGTGCGCAGGGATCGCCGCCGGCGGCCGCCACTGCGAACGTCAAGCACCCCATCGTGACGATCAAGACCAACAAGGGGGACATCCGGATCAAGCTCTTCCCCGAAGAAGCGCCCAAGACGGTGGAGAACTTTGTGAAGCTCGCCAACAAGGGCTTCTACGACGGCCTGATGTTCCACCGGGTCGAGCCGAACTTCGTGATTCAGGGCGGCGACCCCAAGAGCAAGAATGCCAAGCCGGGCGACCCCGGTCTAGGCTCCGGTGGGCCGGGCTACAGCATCAAGAACGAGGCCAATAAGCAGCTCAAGCACCACCGGGGAGCGGTGGCGATGGCGAACGCGGGGCGGGACACCGCCGGGTCGCAGTTCTACATCGTGATTGGAAAGACGGCGCCGCACCTGGACGAGAAGGAGCCGGACGGCGTCAATAAGTACACCATCTTCGGGCAGGTCATCACGGGGCAGGATATCGCCGAGAAGATCCAGGTCGGTGACCGCATGCTCAAGGTCACCGTGCAGACGCCCAAGTAAGGAGTGCGTCCTTCCATGCAGCAGAAGCAGCGCAGCAGCAGCCTTATGTTCCCCGGGGGGAGCGCCGCCACGATGGCGGCGCTCGCCGTGCTGACCCTGACGGCCGGCGGCAGCTTCGCGGGCCGCGCGCTGGCCCAGCAGCAGCAACCGCCGCCGGCAAAGCCAGGCGCTGCTGCCGCACCCGCCGCGCCTTCGTCCGTCACCGTAAACCCCGAGTTGAAGCGACCGATCGTGACCATCGAGACTCCGAAGGGCACGATCAAGATGGAGTTGTATCCCGAGGAAGCGCCGGTGACGGTGAAGAACTTCCTGGATCTGATCGGCAAGGGCTTTTACGACGGGCTGAAGTTCCACCGCGTCGAGCCCGGGTTCGTGATTCAGGGCGGCGATCCTAACGGCGACGGCAGTGGCGGCCCGGGCTACACCATCCCCGACGAGCGGAACAAGAAGCTCAAGCACGGGCGGGGCGCCGTTGCGATGGCGAAGACGCCGCAGCCGAACTCTGCTGGGTCCCAGTTCTACGTGGTGATCGAGAAGCCGGCGTCGTTCCTCGACGGCAAGTACACCGTGTTCGGTCAGGTCACCGAAGGGCAGGATGTCGCCGAGAAGATTCAGGTTGGCGACCAGATGCTCAAGGTGACGGCGCAGACGCCGCCCGCCGCCGCTGAGGACGCTACGGCCAGCAAGGAGAGCCGGGCCGCTGAGCCGACGCTCCTGATCCGCCCCATGATCCCGATCTTCTCAGAGAACAAGCCGCTAAAGAAGACCGCGGTGAAGGTAAAAGTGACCATTGAGGCGGACGGCAAGACGCGGGTGGAGATGAAGGAATCCACCGGCATCAAAGAGATGGACGCTGCGATTGTCGATGCGTTGAAGCAGTGGAAGTGGAACCCGGCACTCAAGGACGGCAAGCCGGTGAAGAGCGACCAGACGTTCCGCTATGACCTGCTGACCGGCGCCCGCAGCTACGACTAATATCATGACCACACAAACCACTTCGACCGCCGTCGTGCGCCTGACTGCGGTCGTCCGGGGCAGGGTGCAGGGGGTTGGCTACCGCTACTGGGCGCACCATGCGGCCCACCCCCTCGGGCTGACCGGCGGCTACGTGCGCAACCAGACGGACGGCTCGGTGGAGGTGCAGGCGGAGGCGGCGGATCGTTCGCCGCTTGAGCGCCTCCTGGCGGAGCTGGGCCAGGGCCCCTCGACAGCCCACGTCGAGTCAGTAGAGGCCGTCTGGGAGGAGAGTGTCCCCCCGCGCTTCTCGGGCGGGGCTCTGGAGGTGCGCTAGCGAGCGCGTTAGGGCCGGGGGACTACCTGCGCCGTCCGCGCCACATCGTCGTCCATCTGGGCAATCAGGGCGTCCAGAGACGCGAACTTCTCCATACCGCGCAGGTAGTGGGTAAGTTCGACCGTCAGATGCTCTCCGTACAGGTCGTCGCGGAAGTTGTCCATCAGGAAGGCTTCCACCGTGGTCGGCGCATCCTCAGCGACAGTGGGATTGGTGCCCACGCTGATGGCGGCCCTGTGCCAGGAGCCGTCAACAGGTCGGTAGGCCCTCCCGGCGTAAACGCCAGGCCCAGGAATCAGCACCTCGGGGCTGGGAGAGACGTTCGCCGTGGGGTACCCGATGGTACGGCCAAGCTGCTTCCCCCGGGTCACTTCCCCGCTGATGCGAAACGGGCGTCCCAGGAGCGCCGCCGCCGCCTCGACCTGCCCCTCCCCTACGTGCTGCCGGATGATGCTGGAGCGCGCGGGAACGCCCTCCACCAGGACGTGCGGGATGCGCAGGACATCGAACCCATAGCGCGCCCCCGCCGCGGTGAGCGCCGCCGCGTCCCCTTCCCTTCCCTTCCCGTAGCGGAAGTCATCGCCGATCACGAGCGCACGGGCGGAGAGCCGTCGCACGAGCACCCCTTCTATGAACGCCTCTGGCGCCTGCGCGGCGAACTCCTCGTCGAAGCGCGCCACGACCACTACCTCCGCGCCGTGCTCGCGGAGCAGCGCGACCCGCTCTTCCAGCGTACACAGAAGGCGTGGGGCGCGGTCCGGCGTGAGCAGGGCCATGGGGTGCGGGTGGAAGGTGAGCGCGGCGGGCACGGCGCCGACGCGGGGGGCTTCCCGGCGCGCGGCGGCGAGGAGGGCCTGGTGCCCCCGGTGTACGCCGTCGAAGACACCGACCGCGATGGCCAGCGGCGGCGTTCCGCCCGTGTCGGGCAGTTCTTCCAGTCGGGTGTGCTGCAGCGTCATTTACTCTTCGTTCGCGCCCTGCGGCGAGACAGCCTCCCCGAAGACTTTGAAGGGTCGGTAGACCCCCGCCCCCTCATCACGACGCGCCAGCGCCAGGAGCCGCTCGTGGTAGAGCAGGGCCACTTCGCCGCCGTCGGTCACGCCGGCCTCCTGCGCGGGACGCTCGACCGGCTGCCCCTGCAGGATGCGGCGCGCCTCGCCTTCCGTCACCGCCAGGAGGGGAAGCCCCAGGCAGCGCTCCGCGGGAATTAGTGCGTTCGCGGCATCCGGCGCCTCCAGTCTATCCAGAGGAACGGCTTCGGCACGGCGGAACGGACCGACCGCTTCCCGGACCAGCGTCTTCATGTGCGCGGGCAGCCCGAGCGCTTTGCCGATATCCTTGCAGAGGGTGCGGATGTAGGTGCCGCCGCCGCAGGTCACGGCCAGTGTGGCTTCCGCAGTCACCCCGGATACAAACCCGGAGAGGTCGAGGGAGTGGATGCGGACGGTGCGCGGCTGTCGCTCGACGGTGACGCCCTGGCGTGCCAGTTCGTACAGGCGTCGTCCCTCATGGTGGACTGCGGAGACCATGGGCGGAATCTGGGCGATCTCGCCGAGGAAGGCGGGGAGGGCGGCGGCGATGTCCGCCTCACGCAGTCCGGAGGCGTCGGCGCGCTCGGTCTCGCGGCCGCTGGCGTCCTCGGTGTCGGTAGCAACGCCGAAGACCACGCGCGCGACGTATACTTTGGGTTCCAGCGGCAGGTGTGGCAGCAGGCGCGTGGCACTGCCCACGGCCACCACCAGCACTCCCATGGCGTCCGGGTCCAGTGTCCCGGCGTGCCCTACCCGCTTGGTCTTCAGCGCCCGACGCACCTTCGCCACCACATCGTGACTCGTCATCCCCGCGGGTTTGTTGACGTTCAGCAGGCCATTCACGGACGCTCCCCTGCTGCCATCTGCCTCTCCACTTCGGCGACCAGACGCGCCTCCGCCTCGGCGAGCGGCCCTTCCAGGGTGCAGCCCGCCGCCAGACGGTGCCCACCGCCGCCGAAGACCGCCGCAACCGCGGCCACATCGAACGGGTCCTGGGCGCGCAGCGACACCCGGAGTTTGCCATTGGGCATCTCGCGCAGGAAGAGGGCCGCCCGGGTGCCGCGAACGGCACGGACAGCGTTCACGATCCCTTCGGTATCCTCATCGGTGCCGCCGAACTCGCGGAAATCGGCCTGCGTCACGTGCGCCCAGGCCACGGAGCCGTCCGCGTTTCGCCGGAGCGACTCCAGAGCGCGCCCGAGGAGCTTCTGCGCGGCGAAGGAGCGGTTGTCAAAGACGCGCTCGGCGATAGGCGCCGGCGAGGCTCCCATCTGCATAAGCCCGCCGGCCAGGGCGAACGTACGCGGGGTCACATTCATGAACCGGAACGAGCCGGTATCGGTGAGCAGCGCGCACAGGAGGTTCTCCGCGAGCGGAGGCGTGATGCGCACGCCGAGCGCCAGAAGAAGGTCGTAGACGATCTCGGCGGTGGCGGCAGCGGTGGCGTCCAGAAGGCGTACGTGCCCGAACTCCCCACCGGTCACGTGGTGGTCGATGTCCATGAGCACGGGTGCCGCCTCAACCGTTGCCCGATTCGCCGCGCCGATGCGGTTCAGGTCGCCCGCGTCCACCACCACTGCCAGATCAAAGTCGCGCCGCTCGGTGCCCCGCTCGATGCGCTCGACGCCGGGCATGAAGGTATAGATCTCCGGCACGCCATCGGCCGAAAGGAGCGTAACACGCTTGCCCATGCCTTCCAGGGCAAGCCCGAGGGAGAGCATGCAGCCGAGCGTGTCGCCGTCGGGGTTGACATGGCAGGCCAGCACAATATCCGACGCCGCCTGAAGTGCGGCGACCGCTTCGGGCAGGTTCTCCCGCTCCAGGGGTGGAGGCACCGCCCCCGCCCCGGGGACGGCGGTGGTGCTCACGCGCCCTCCGCGGTGGGGGCCGAGCGCCCCGACACCTCCGCCAGCATCTCCGACTCGCCCTCCTCGCCTTCCTCTGCTGTGTCCGCTGCGTCGTCGCTGTCCGACGACGGCGACTCTAAGTCGTCGCCCAGCAGTTCGGCCAGTTCCTTCTCCTCCTGGCGGAGCAGTTCGTACATCCGAACGCCGCGCTCGATGCCGGTATCGTACCGGAATGCGAGGGCGGGCACGGAGCGTAGTTCGATGGCCCGGCCGAGGCGCCCTCGCAGGAACCCCGACGCTCCCTGAAGGGCGCGCAGCGCCGCCGCCTTCTCCTGGGGCGTCCCGATGGCCGAGATGAAGACCTTGGCGATGGTAAAGTCGCGCGCCACGTCCACGCCGGTCACGGTGACCAGCGCCAATCGCGGGTCGCGCATCTCCCGCTGGAGTATCTCCGCCAATTCCCGCTTAATCATCTCGCCTACGCGAGCCTGACGTATGGTCGGCATGGTAACCCGCTCTCCTTCCGTAAAATTGCGTATGCCTCCGGGCCGCAGAGTGGCCGGGCCGCCGTGGCCGGGCTCACAACATCTCTATACCGTAATCGTCCACCACCACACGCCAATCGCCCTCCACATGGTCCACGACTTTCGACAGGACCTTGTTTGCGAAGGCCGCTTCGTTCGACACGACCGCCACCCCGAGGGTCGCGCGGCGCCAGACGTTCAGTTCGTCTACCTCCGCGACGGAAACGTTGAACTTGTTGCGAATGTGCTGGATCAGGCTGCGGACCACCTGCCGCTTGTCCTTAAGAGAATCCGCTCCCTCAATCGAGAGAGACAGGGTCAGTACGCCGATGTGCATGGTATTACCGCCGCACGTCATCCGCGGCGGGGGCACCGGGTCGGCGGCGGGGGCCGTGCGCGCGATGCGTCG
>CALEKU010000212.1 GCA_937902745.1 uncultured Armatimonadota bacterium | reverse complement strand
GAAGCCGGGACTTCAGTCCACGGCGGTAACGGGGCGGTAAAACCAACCTACGGCGATACACGCGGCGGCCAACCGGCGGCAACCACGCGGGCGACGGCGGCGCCTAGGGGCGCCTGCTCAGAATGCGGCGGGCAGGCGCTGACCGTTCTGGGCCCCGGCGATCTCCAGGAAGGTCTGCTCCGGGTCCGGGAGCGAACTGGTGTCCGCGCCGAAGTCCTTGAACTTGATCGCCGTCTTCTTCTTCCACTTAGCGTGGCCGTCGCAGTACAGCAGGTTCCCCCCGTTCTGGTGCATCAGGTCATAGTAATCGTGGTTGAACTGGCGGTACTGCATCACATTATTGAGCAAGCCGTCCGGATGGGGGCGCACCTGGCAGACGCGGCTGATGAAGTAGTAGTCGTGCAGATAAATAATCTCCGCCGGGGCGGGGATTGCCGCGAGCTTACGCCCGGCCGGAATGCCGTTCATCAGGTAGGAGATATTCGCCGCCTGCGGGTGGTCGCTCTCGCGGTAGGCGCTGGTCGGACCGCCGGGGCCGAGCGAACGTAGCTCCGCGTTCGGGCAGATATAAACGCCCGTATTCTTGATATAGGGCTGGACGTCCCGCGCCCAGTTGCGCTCGACCCTCGTGGGGTCAGTGTCCATAAAGCCGATGTCGCTCACGTTGGCGTACCCCGCGTCGCCAGCGGTGCCGTTCGGGGCGGTCGTCTGGTTGCCCGCCAGGGCTTCGTCGTAGTCCTGGGTGTACATCATCAGGCCAATGCCGATCTGCTTCATGTTGGAGAGGCAGGCGGCCTGCCGCGCCTTGGCCCGCGCCTGGGCAAAAACTGGGAACAGTATGGCTGCCAGTATCGCGATAATGGCAATAACAACGAGCAGTTCGATGAGAGTGAACGCTGACTTCTGAGAGTGACGATAGGGGAAACGAGTCATTGTTTCATACTCCTTAACTACCGGCTGTTGCGGCGCTCACGCCGCGAGGAGGCGGGGAGGGCTGGTCACATCCGGAGCGGCGGTGGTCCGGCGGACTGGCGGACGACGATCTCGGTAGGTAGCAGGCGGATCTGCCCGGGGGGCGTGTCCCCCGCGATAAGTGCGAGCAGCATCTCCGCGGCGGCGACTCCCTTGTCGCGCAGAGGTTGGCGAACGGTGGTGAGAGGGGGGGAGGTGCGGGCGGCTTCGAGCCGGTCGTCGAAGCCGACCACGGATATCTGTTCAGGGACGCGGACGCCGCGCGCGGCCAGCGCCTCCAGGACGCGGAACGCCTCCAGGTCGCGCAGGCACAGCAGGGCGGTGGGGCGCGTTTCGGCAAGCCAGGACAGGACGCTATCCGCCAGAGCGTCCGCAGACCCCGGCTCCTGCTGCACTTGCAGCAGGTCACGGGCATCCGGAGCGAGGCCCGCCTCCGCCAGGGCCGCGCGCCATCCGGCGATCCTCTGGCCCACGTAGGTCCCCTGCTCCGGCGGCGGCATGACGGCGGCGATTCGGCGGTGCCCGAGCGCAAGGAGGTGCTGCGTCATCGCGCGGGTAGACGCCTCGTTATCGACGTCCACGCGGCAGATGCGCGGGTCGTCGCTGCGGCTGCTGATGACCACGAACGGCAGGCTCGCCGCTGCGAGGGCGTCCACCGCCGGGTCGGTGGTCGCCGCGCCCAACAGCAGCAGGCCATCGCACCGGCCGTCCCGGTAGGCCGCGAGGCGGCGCCGGACGCTGTCATCTTTGCGGGTCTGGAACAGCGTGACGTTCTGTCGGTGGCGGCGCGCCACCTCCAGGATACCGTCGAGCAGGGGGGCGTAGTAAGAACTGGTAATAGGAGAGGCGATCGCTCGGGAGGCCGGGAACACGACACCCAGGGTGTCCATGCGCTTGCGCGACAGGCCGCGCGCCACGGCGCTGGGATGGTAGTCGAGGGAGCGGACCGCGTCGAGGATGCGCTCGCGCGTCTGCGGTCGTACGGTCCGGGAGTCGTTGAGGACGTAGGAGACGGTGGCGGCAGAGACACCGCACGCCCGGGCCACGTCTTTGATCGTCGTCGGCATCGTCGCCCCGACCTTTCACGCCGGCCAGCATCCCGGTTATCACCGCTGTTAACCGGTTAAACGATTTTACTTCAGAAGTCTACGCGACGTCAACGGGTAAGGGGCGTAGCTGGCGGAAATTCCTTTTCCTTATAGGCGGAATTCGTTGACGCGCATGGTTGCGGTGCGCTATACTGCGGATTGAACCGAAGTCTGTGAAATTCGGCACAATGTTGGGATCGTCGTGTAGGGAGTGAGCGCGGCCCGGGCATCACTGTTGCCGGGACCGCCGGGAGGCCGAGGCCCATCATGGGGGCGGCGTCAAAGCCGGTGTACTTCGAGCGGGAGCGGGGCGTTAGCCGGGTGGACGTGACGCCCGGGGTGGCCCACGTGTCGGTGCGCTTTGCGGACGCCGCGCGCGCGCAGTCGGAGCGTCTGTCGCTACTGCAGGCGCTGGCCGCCGCGAGCGTACCCGTATTCATGGTGAAACTGGGGCCGGACTCGCTCTGCTTCGCGATTCGCGCAGAGGCGGTGGACGCCGGCGAGGCCGTGCTGAAGGAGCGCGGTCACGACTACACCATGTGGCGCGACCTGGCCCTGCTCAGCATCATGGCCGGCGCCATGCGCGACCTTTCCGGGGTGATGGCGGGTATCTACGAGGCTCTGGTGGGCCAGGGAATCCCCGTGCGGCAGACGGGCGACGCCTACAACGCGGTCCACTGCCTGGTGGAGGGCGCGGTGGCGGAGCGGGGCGCCGCGGCGCTGCGCGAGCGGTTCCAAATAATAGAGGAAGAGGCCGCGCCGTGAAGATTCTGGTACAGAAGTTCGGCGGGACCTCCGTGGCCTCGGACGAGAACCGTCAGAAGGCCGCCCTCAAGGTTGTTCGGGCCGTACAGGCGGGTTGGAAGGTCGTGGTGGTGGTGTCCGCCATCGGGCGCAAGGGGGCGCCGTACGCCACCGACACCCTGATTGATACCCTGCGCGCGGTGGACCCGACCGTGCCGCCCGCGGCGCGTGAGCTGGACATGATGATGGCCTGCGGCGAGATCATCTCGACCGTGGTCTTCGCCCAGACCCTGCGCGCCCGCGGCTACGAGGCCATCGCGCTGACCGGGCAGCAGGCGGGGGTGCGCACCGACTACGAGTTCGGCAACGCCCGCATCCAGTCCATCGACCCCTCCTATATCATCCGGATGCTCGACGAGGGGCGCATCGTGGTGGTGGCCGGCTTCCAGGGAGCCACGGAGTTTGGGGCGATCACGACGCTGGGACGCGGCGGCTCCGACACCACCGCCTCCGCGCTCGGCGCGGCGCTCAAGCCGCACGCCGAGGAGATTAGCGTCGAGATCTACACCGATGTCAACGGGGTGAAGACGGCCGACCCGCGCCACGTGTCGGATGCGCGGACGCTGCCGGTGGCGACCTACGAAGAGGTGGCTGAGATGGCTCACCAGGGCGCCAAGGTAGTCCACCCGCGCGCCGCGGAGCTCGCCAACCAGTACCGCATCCCGCTCTGGGTGAAGTCCACCTTCGAGGACGAGGACGGGACGCTGATTACGAGCGAGGACGAGGTCAGCGAGGAGATTCGGCGGCGCGTCACCGGGGTGACCAACACCGGCCAGATCGTGTACCTGACCTTCGAGTTGCCGGGCGGCAACGAGGGGGACAAGGGGCAGATCGAGCTGGATATCTACCGGATGCTTCAGGGAGAGCAGATCCCGCTCTACCTCAACACCACCACCGGCCCGTCGTTCTCGTTTGCGATCGCCAAGGAGCATCTGCAGCGTGTACGGGTGCTGCTGGATGGACTGGTAGTTCCGGTGGCGCTGGGGCAGCGCCGCCGCCCCCCGTTCGGGCGGGTCTACCTGCTCGGGCTCGGAATGTGGGCGGGCTTCAAGGCGCAGCGCAAGATGCTGGAGGGGGCGGCCTCGTTTGTGGAGCTGCACACGATTGAGGCGAACGTGCGCGAGGGCTGCACCGTGGTCTCGGTGATTGCGTCCCGCTTCCAGGGGATGCCCGGTGTGATGGCGCTGATTCTGGAGACGCTGGCGGGCGCGGGCGTACCGGTGTACCAGACGGCGGACTCGCCGAACTCGATCTCGGTGCTGGTGCCCGAGAGCGAGGCGCAAACGGCGGTGCGCGCCCTGCACGGAGTGTTCCGTCTGGGGCAGTCGGCAGCAGAGGTGGCGGCGTAGCGAAGGCCCGGCCCGGCGGGTACCTTCTGTAGTAGGGTGCGCGCGTGCACGCAGCAGTGCCGTGCGACTCGCAATGGCAGGAGGTGCAGGAGCGTGAGCAGCGACCAGAGCGGCAGCGGCGGAGAGAGCGAGAAGAACGACGACATCCGGGCGCGCTTCCCGGACCCGGAGGCGGTGCGTATCCCGGGGCGGGGCGACCTGCCCGAGCCGCCGCGTGTGAAGTACACGCCGCCGACCCTGCCGGAGGTGCAGCCGTTCCGGCGCGGTCGGTTCGATGGACCGGACGGTGGGGGCGGGGGCGCGGACCTGCGCAGCACCGGCATTGCGCTGACGATCGGGATACAACTCTTCGCCGCGGTCGCGGGTGGGGTTGGATTGGGACTGCTGGTGGACCGGTACCTGCTGGGGAATCCGGCCACGCCCTGGGGGCTGATCGGAGGGTTCTTCCTCGGGACCGCCTCCGGGGTGTGGACCACGGTGCGGCTGGTGAAGCAGCTGAACCGCGAGCCGTGACCGGCGACGCGGGGGCGGCTGCGGAGGGACGCGGATGCAGAGCGGCGCTTCGGAGCGGCCTGTGGGCAAGAGCCGGGCGACGGCAGCGGTAGCGGCGGGCGGCAGCAGCAAGGGCGACGGCGCGGTGGACGAAGGGTTCCTGCGACGTACCTACCGCAGTACGCTGCTGCTGACCGGGGTGGGCCTGCTCTACCTGTGGGCCTACCAGTGGACGTGGGCGATGCTGCCGCTGGCCTCGGGTGCGGCGCTGGCCCTGGCGATGCTCGGGGCGAATGACCTGGTAGCGAAACGGTTCCTGCCAGGTGTTGCGGAAGAAACGCGGAAAAATCGCGGGGATGGCAGGGCCGGGTTACGGGCGCTTGCCGGGGTGGCTCTGGTAAAATATCTCCTGGTCGCCCCGGTGCTCTGGCTCCTGGTGCGTTGGTGGAGCCTGAACGAGCTTGCCGCCTTCGCCTTCGGTGTGAGCCTGGTCCCCACGAACATCGTCCTTCGCGTGGTGGGGCGCTGCCTGGCTGCAGCGTCGCCCCGCTCCGTGGGGCGCACGCGCGGCCATACGACCTAATACGACAGTTCGAGACAAACTATCACCGTCGCCGGCCGGGAAATGGCCTGATCGCGGAAAAGGTAGAGATACGTTGCCGGAACTGAACCGAAAATCTATAGTCGTCGCCCAGGCGGAGCACGCCGGCGGCGAGACCACCGCCGGCGAGGCTCACGGAGCCGAGGGGGCGGGCGGTCACGGCGCGGACACGCACGCTTCCGCGGGACACGGCGAACATCATAGCACCAGCCCGCTCGCGCACCACAGCCCCTTCGAGAACTCGTTGTCGGGCGGGGTGGTTGCGGTACTGCTTGTGGTGTTCGCTGTGCTCGCCACGCGCAACCTCAAGAAGATTCCGACCTCGAAGCTGCAGGCGCTGGCTGAGATCATTGTGGAGGGGTTCCGCAGCTTCGCCCGCACCTCCATCGGGCCGGGCGGCGAGAAGTTCGCCCCCCTGATCGGTTCCCTCTTCCTGTTTATCTTCTGCTCCAACCTGGTCGGCGCGCTGCCGCTGATGTGGAACGGGGAGAAGGGCGCGCAGGAGATGGGGCCGGCCATCCTGATTAGCCCGATGGCGAACATCTCCATGACGCTGGCGCTCGCCACCGTGGTCTTCCTGGTGGTGCAGTACACCGCGATCAAGGAGCAGACTCTGGCGGGGCGCCTCAAGCACCTGGCCGGGCCGGTCTGGTGGCTGTCGTGGCTGATCTTCCCGCTGGAACTGTTTGGCGAACTGGTGCGCCCGCTGTCGCTCTCGCTGCGTCTCTTCGGAAACATCTTCGGCGAAGAGATGATTATCGGGGTGCTGATCGGCCTGCTGGCGCTGCTGCCGGTGCCGCTGCCGCTGCACCTGCCGATCGTGATGTTCGGTCTGCTGACGGCTCTGGTGCAGGCGGGGGTATTCACGCTGCTGACGTGCGTGTACCTGCAGCTTGCCATGGACCATGGGCACGACGACCACGGCCACGAGCACGCGGCGGAGGGCCACGGGGACCATACCGACGCGCACCGTGCCGCCGACGAGGTGCGGGAGAACCTGCCCGCGGCGCCGGCAGCGGCGCACTAACATTGTTGCTGATGGCGGTGCGCGCGGCCCGGTCGCCACACCGCCAAATCTCTCGATAGTATCGACGTCATCCAAACGGAGGATTTCTCAGTCATGCTGTATTTAGGCTTGCTCGCGCTGGCAGTGGCTCTGGCCCTTCCCCTCGCGGCGATCGGCGCGGCGATGGGTCAGGGCAAGGCGGCGGCCGCCGCTCTGGAGGGCATCGCCCGCCAGCCCGAGGCTGCCGGTAAGATCCAGACGGCCATGATTCTGGCCCTCGCCTTCATGGAGGCTCTGGCCCTCTTCACCCTGCTGACCTTCTTCATCATGTCCGGCAAGCTGCCCGGCATCAGCGCGGATCAGGCGGTCCAGATGGCCGGCTCCGCGGCCCCGGGCCTGTTCCTGCCGTAGTCGTGCCGTAAGGGCGGCGTCGCCGCCGCGCGCCGGGTCGGACGGGAACCCGACCCGGCGCGCCGCACGTTTCTCACCATGTACCGTTCCCAAACCGGCGTGGGGCGCGCTCTTTCAGCCCGCCGCGCCTCTGGACCCAGGTCAACCCGATGGGCATACTTCAGGACATCAATTTTAACGTCAACGCTTTCCTGGTCAACATCCTGGGGTTCGTTATCCTGCTTTTCCTGCTCCGGCAGTTCCTGTTCGCACCGGTGACGGGGTTGCTGGAGCAGCGGCAGAAGGACATCTCCAACACCTATGAGCAGTTGGAGAACGACCAGAAGCAGATGGCGGCGCTCCGGGCCGAGTACGAGCAGCGCCTGTCCTCGATCGAGGCCGAGGGCCGCGAGCGCATCAATACTATGATCCGCGAGGCGCAGGCGTCGCGCGATCAACTCCTCCATGAGGCGCAGAACCGCTCCAAGGAGATAGTCGCTCGTGCCGAGGAGGAGGTCGCCCGGGAGCGTGAGCAGGCGCTTATTACCATCCGGCAGCAGGTCGTGGACCTGGCGCTGGGGGCAGCCACCAAGGTCATCGGCGACGGCCTGGATGAGCAGCGCCACCGCCGGCTGATCGACGAGTTCATCTCGGCGGACGGCACTGCCACCACCGCCGCGGCGGCAACGGACGCCCCGGCCGCTGCGCCGAAGGCGGCCTCGCGCCGCCGGACGACGCCCGCCCCCGAAGCGGACGCCTGAAAAGGCGGACCGAGCAAGTAGCGACGGCCGTCAGGTACGGATTTCGCACTGAGACGAAGCAGGACACACACCCGCGATGCGTGAAGAATCGGTCGCGCGGCGCTATGCCGCCGCCCTGTTTGCCCAGGCCAAGAAGCAGGACAATATCGTCGCCATCCGCGACGATCTTCGGTCCGCCGTGGAGACGGTGGAGGGATCCCCGATCCTGATGTCGCTCCTGAACCAGCCGCTTGTCACCGAAGCGCGCAAGAAGGAGGCCGTTGCCACGGCGCTCCAGGGCAGGGTGCAGCCAGCCACCTTCGCGGTGATCAACCTGCTCATCGACAAGCGGCGCGCCACCCTCCTGCGCGGCGTCTACGACGAATACGAGCGCCTGGTGCGTGAGTACCAGAACATCGCGTTCGCCACCGCCGTCACCGCGGTCCCGCTGACCGAACCGCAGAAGGCGGCCCTGGAGAAGTCTCTGGAGGCCCGCACCGGCAAGGACATCGAGCTGAAAACGGAGGTGGACCCGGCGATTATGGGCGGGGTCCTCGTCCGCATCGGCGACACCGTTCTGGACGGTACGGTCCGCGGCAAGCTGGAGCGCCTGCGCGAGCAGCTTCTGGCAAGGTAGTCGTAGGCAGCGCCGCGCGCGCAAAGACCCGGCCTCGCCTGCCGGATACTGACAGTTAAGGAAAACGAACGTGGCAGTCAGACCTGATGAGATAACCAGCATCCTGGAGCGCCAGCTCGGCCAGTTCGCCGGGGACGTCGAGGAGATCGGCGTTGGCACCGTCCTCCAGGTCGGCGACGGCGTCGCCCGCATCTACGGGCTGCGGGACGTGGCCGTGTCCGAGCTCCTGGAGTTCCCCGGGGGCGTCATGGGCATGGCCCTGAACCTCGAAGAGGACAATGTCGGTGCGATCATCCTGGGCGAAGACCGGGACATCAAGGAAGGCGATACGGTCAAGCGGACCGGGCGCATTATCGAGGTGCCGGTCGGCGAGGGCCTGATCGGGCGCGTCGTGAACGCCATCGGTCAGCCGATCGACGACGGGGGGCCGCTGGTAAGCACGTCCACCCGCCTTCTGGAGACCATGGCCCCGGGCGTCGTGGATCGCCAGCCGGTCAAGGAGCCGATGTACACCGGTATCAAGTCGGTGGACTCGATGCTCGCCATCGGCCGCGGCCAGCGCGAGCTGATCATCGGCGACCGCCAGACCGGTAAGACCGCCGTCGCCATCGACACGATCCTCAACCAGAAGGGGCAGGACGTTTACTGCTTCTACGTCGCCATCGGCCAGAAGGCATCCACCGTTCGCCAGGTCGTCGAGACGCTGAAGACCTACGGCGCGATGGAGTACACCACGGTCGTGGCGGCCCCCGCCTCCGACCCCGCCGCGCTCCAGTACCTTGCGCCTTACGCGGGCTGCGCCATGGCCGAGTACTTCCGCGACAGCGGCCGGCACGCGCTCATCATCTACGATGACCTGTCCAAGCAGGCCGTTGCGTACCGCCAGGTCTCCCTGCTGCTGCGCCGCCCGCCGGGACGCGAGGCGTATCCGGGCGACGTCTTCTACCTGCACTCCCGGCTGCTGGAGCGCGCCGCGAAGCTCTCCAACGAGAAGGGCGGCGGCTCCCTGACCGCGCTGCCGATCATCGAGACGCAGGCCGGTGACGTTTCCGCCTACATCCCGACGAACGTCATCTCGATCACGGACGGGCAGATCTTCCTGGAGACCGACCTGTTCAACTCCGGTATCCGCCCGGCTATCAACATTGGCGTCTCCGTGTCGCGCGTCGGCGGTGCGGCGCAGATCAAGGCCATGAAGCAGGTTGCGGGGCGCATGAAGCTGGAGCTCGCCCAGTACCGCGAGGTGCAGGCGTTCGCGCAGTTCGCCTCCGACCTGGACCGCGCCACCCAGCGCCAGCTCGCCCGCGGCCAGCGCCTGACCGAACTGCTGAAGCAGCCGCAGTACGCTCCGATGCCGGTGGAGAAGCAGGTCATCTCCATCTTTGCGGCCACGAACGGCTACCTGGACGACCTTCCGGTCGAGCAGGTGCAGGCGTTCGAGAAGGGGCTGCTCGCCTACGTGGATGAGAACTACCCGGACATCCCGCTCGGTATCACCACTACCAAGGCGCTGTCCGAGGAGGCCATGGAGTCTCTGAAGAAGGCCATCGAGGCGTTCAAGGCGACCTTCGGCCGGTAGTCCGCCTGCGCTCCTGTGCGAACCCCGGCACCACACTGGCGCCGGGGTTCGTTGTCTTTTGTCTGTCGTAAAGTTTCGTTTTATTCCCGGTAATTATGCCCTGAGAAACCGGCCTATTCACCCCTACTATACGTAGTACTACGTAGGGTGATTTACCTGCCCGCGGGTCGTCGCCGTCCCTTTGCATAGGGTGAGCGAGCGAGCAGGGGTGTCAGAAAGGCCGACCTTTCCCATGTTACGAGGCATCACGGCACTCACCACGCTATTTTCCCGCTCCCGCACCGACACCTCGACTACCTCAGACACCTCTGCCCCCTCCGACGAGGGCTGCAAGGGAGGACAGGTGGCGCGGCCTCCCGTCGCCGTGCCCTCGCCACTCCCCCCGGTGCCAGCAACGGCGCTACCGTCCCGCTCTCAGAGCGCCCCTGCCATCCCCCCGCCTCTCCGAACGGTCGCTGATGCGTCTACTGCCGGCGCCGCCGAAATCCAGGCGGACCTGCGGACCCTGATGAACCTTACCGGTGGCACCCTGACCTGCGCCATGCGCCCGAGCGTCGGTGCGGGCGGCCGCGCCAACCCCGCCGGACCGCTTCAGGTCGGCCTGGAACTCGCCGAGCGCCTGGAGCAGAGGACGCGCGGCCGTCTGCTGGAAACCTCTCTGCCTCCGGCCGAGGCCGCGCGCCTGACCCAGGTGGTGCAGGATGCGCAGGATGCGGCGGTCGCTCTGAGGACCGCCCGCTACGCCTGGCAGATCAGCGTCCTGCTGGTGGAGGCGCCAGGGGGCGTCGGTGTGAACGCCCGCCTGCGGCGCCTGGCGGGAAGCGCGCTGGAGATGAACGGGCGCGTGGTAGGAGTCCTGGAAGGGCAGGAAGAGGCGAGAGCCGTCGCTTCGCAGTACCGCGACTTTCTGGCGGTCCGTGAGGAGGTTGCCGGGGCGATGTCCGAAGGGTTCGCCGTATCAGGGCGCCTCGGCCGCGCGGCGCTCTGGAGCCTTACCCTGTGCGCGGAGAGCATGGCGCGTGTCGCCGCCCGCGCCGCGCTTCCTCAGCATATGCAGCGCCCCGCTGCCGGGCAGCGCCGCCTCGCGGATCTCAACGATGGCCTGCTGAACCCGCTCCCCTGACGAACCACACGCGCACCTGGGATACAATGGAGTCGCGCTGCCCGCGCAAACGGCGCGGGCAGCGCGGCTCTTCGTCTTCCGTAGAAGGCATCAGGCGGCCCGGCGTGTAAAAGTAGGTAACCATGGTTCCGCGACGCGACGACGACTTCACGGGCAAGGACTGGAAACTCGTCTGGGCGGACGAGTTCAACTACCACGGCCTGCCCGACCCGAAGAAGTGGGATTACGAGGTCGGCAAGGTCCGCAACAACGAACTGCAGTATTACACGAAGGCGCGGCCGGAGAATGCCCGCGTGGAGGGTGGCCCTCTTATCATCACCGGCCGCCGGGAGTCGTTCGAGGGCTCCGAATACACCGCCGCGAGCGTGACCACACAGGGGAAGGCCGGGTGGAAGTACGGCCGGTTCGTGGTGCGGGCGAAGCTGCCGAAGACGCTGGGGAGTTGGCCCGCGATCTGGATGCTCGGCGAAGACATCACGAAGGTCGGCTGGCCCCGCTGCGGCGAGATCGACATCATGGAGCACGTGGCGCACAACCCGGGCGTCATCCACGGCACCATCCACCAGCCGGGCGTCGGTGAGCCGCACACGAGCAAGGGCGGCACCCTCAAGGTCCCCGACTACGGCGACGCCTTCCACGTCTACCCGGTGGAGTGGTACCCCGATCGCCTCGACTTCTTCGTGGACGACCGGAAGTACTTCACGTTCCCGAACGAGGGGGCGGGAAAGTGGACGTTCGACAAGAAGTTCTATCTGCTCCTGAACCTGGCTATCGGCGGGTCCTGGGGCGGCCAGAAGGGTGTGGATGCGGCGGGCTGGCCGCAGGAGTATCGCATCGACTACGTCCGCGTTTATCAGAAGCCCGTGTAGCGCCGACCCGCGCGCGCGTCGGCACCAAGAACGCAGGGGGAAGAACACACGTCATGTCACAGTACGACCACCGCCCGCGCCTGAGAGACGCCTTCCTGACGCGCCGGGAGCTGCTCGCGCGGATGGGGAACGGCTTCGCGCTCACCAGCCTCGCGGGAGTTCTCGGCGCTGAGGGTCTGCTGACGGCCGCTCCGGCCGCGGCCGCGGCGCCGCCACTGAACCCGCTTGCGCCGAAGAAGCCACACTTCCCGGCGAAGGCGAAGCGTGTCATCTTCCTGTTCATGAACGGCGGACCATCCCATGTGGACACGTTCGACCCCAAGCCGAAGCTGAACGAGTACCACGGCAAGGTACTGCCGGTCGATAACCTCAAGACGGAGCGTAAAACCGGGGCGGCGCTCGGCTCGCCGTTCAAGTTTCAAAAGTACGGCCAGAGCGGTATCGAGGTCAGCGACCTGTTCCCGCACGTGGCGAAGCACGTGGACGACATGGCGATCATCCGCTCGATGCATGCGGATGTCCCGAACCACGAGCCCTCCCTGCTGCTGATGAACTGTGGTGAGGCGCGCCAGATCCGCCCCTCCATGGGCTCCTGGACCGTCTACGGTCTGGGCACGGAGAACCAGAACCTGCCCGGCTTTATCGCCATGTGCCCTGGCGGCTTCCCCATCCAGGAGACGCAGAACTGGCAGGCGGGCTTCCTGCCTGGGGTCCTGGCGGGCACCTACATCGACCCGCGCAATGAGAACGTCGAGAAGCTGATCGAGAACGTCCGCCACCACTGGGCGACGCCCGAGTCGCAGCGGGCGCAACTCGATCTGGTGCAGAAGCTGAACAAGCGGCACCTGGAGCAGCGCGGCAAGGATGCGCCGCTGGAGGCGCGGATCCAGAGCCTTGAACTGGCGTTCCGAATGCAGAGCGACGCCACGGATGCCTTCGATGTGAGCCGGGAGCCGCAGGCTATCCAGGATATGTACGGCCCGGGCGCCTTTGCCCGGCAGTGCCTGATGGCTCGCCGCCTCGCCGAGCGCGGCGTACGCTTCATTCAGCTCTACCACGGCGCGGGACAGCCGTGGGACCACCACGACGACCTGGAGCAGGGGCACCGCAACCTGGCGCGCGAGTGTGACCAGGCCATCGGGGCGCTGCTCACCGACCTGAAGCAGCGCGGAATGCTGGAGGAGACGCTGGTGATCTGGGGCGGCGAGTTCGGCCGCACCCCGGTGGTGGAGTTGCCGACGCCGGGCGCGAACGCCGGGAAGATGAACGGGCGCGACCACAATCACTACGGCTTCTCGATGTGGATGGCCGGAGGTGGCGTGAAGGGTGGCACCGTCTACGGCGCCACCGATGAGTTCGGCTTCCGCGCCGAAGTGGACCCGGTGCATGTCCACGACCTGCACGCCACAATCCTGCACCTGCTGGGCTTCGACCACACGAAGTTCACGTACCGCCATGCGGGCCGCGACTTCCGCCTCACCGATGTCCACGGCAACGTGGTGAAGGCCCTGATCGCCTAGGCGCCGGGGCGGTCCGCCAGAATGATGAAGAGGGCGGCACGGGGTGTGGCGTTCGCGGTGATGCTTCTGGTTCTTGCCCCCGCCCTGCCCACGGTGCGGGGGCAGGCGCCTGGGGCGGCGTACCTGCCGCGCGAGGGGCGCAGGGACCCCGCGCTCAAGGCGCAGATGACGAAGCTGCTGGCGGCGCGCGGCATCCGGCCTGTCGAGATACGCATCATCGAACCGGAGTGGCAGGTGGAGCGCGCCCCGGACGACGGCGCAGTGCGGGCGCGCACGATCAACGCCGCCGTGGTCTACCGGGGCGCGGAGGGGGCGGGACTCCTGATGCGCTACGTCCTGTTCCGCTCGGAGCCTTCGCGCGGCCGCGGCCTGCGCTTCGACGATCTGTTCATCGCCGACCTGGGCAAGCCGCGGCCATTGGCAAAGGGCACGGTCAGGGCGCCAGGCGGATGAACCCTGCGCAGTTCGCCAGGCGCCGTGTCAGGTTCTTGGACCGGTTGCCGACGTTGCCCTCGCTCGTCTCAATCTCCGCGCTGCCGGGCGTGTAGGCGCGCACGATGCCGATGTGGTCGAGCTGCGCGTCGCCGTCACCCCACTCGAAGCAGACAATGTCTCCCGGCTCCGGGGTAATGGTGCCGCGCGGGTGCCACCAGCCGTTCTCCTTCGCCCAGAACTTCCACGACTCCACCAGCGCCACGGTGGCCCAGAAGCCCGGCGGCTGGTCCGGGATGGTGTAGCCCACCTCGCGGCAGCAGTAGGTGACGAACGCCGCGCACCAGTCGAACAGGACTGGCGACGCCCCGATATGCCCGAGCTTGCGCATCGGCTCGCGCAGCGGCTTCAGGTACTTCTCCGCCTCCGAGTCCTTGTTGGTCCACGTCAGGCCCTTCGCGGCCTCCTCCTTCGCGAACGCGGCCAGCTTCTTGCGGCGGTCTACCTGCGCCTCACGATCCTCGGTCAGCCCCTGTGTGACCTCGCCGTTCAGCGCCTCCCAGGTGAGCTTCCCGACCACGCCGTCCACCGTCAGCGCGGCCTTGCGCTGGAAGTCGCGCACCGCCCGCTCGGTGATCGGGCCGAACTCACCGTCCACCGCGCCCTTGTAGAACCCGAGCTGCGCCAGCGCCCGCTGGAGCGCCTTCACATCGTCGCCCTCCTTGTCGCGGCGCAGGACGCGCGCGAGTGGGGGCAGGGGCTTGACTTCGGTCTCGCCGGTCGGCACCTGGACCCCGCCCGCGAGCGCCGACTCAACCAGCGCGGCCTCGGCCTCGCGCCGCCGCCGCATCCCCGTTTCGATGTCGGTGCCGGCCCACAGGCGGTTCATAGCGCGGATGTAGCGGGGGATGGAGGCGACATCGCCGCCCGCGATGGCCTCGCGAATCTGGCGCATCTCCAGGCGCCGGTCGCCGTTCATCGACGCCCCGCGGTTGAAGACCAGCGAGAGCAGCGCGCCCTGCACGTCCCCGGGCAGGCTCTCCACGCCGGGGAATGCCTGGCGGGTCTGCTCCCAGAAGCGAGGGAGGGTAACCCCGGTGAAGACGGCGTAGGCGATCGACCAGGGGACCTCGACGGTGCGGACGCGCGAAAGCGCATTCTTGGCGGCATCAGCCTTCAGGCCAATCACCCCGGCGAGCAGGTTGCGGTCCTCACGCTCCAGCGCCTGCCAGTCGTTCAGGAACTGGTCACGGGTGACGTAGCCGAGGTCGTAGCCGACCCCGATGGTTACCCCGGACTGCGCACCCGGCCAGACCGGGCGCTTGAGGCGGGCGTTGTAGAAGGATTCGCCGCCTCCCACTTCAAAGTCGAGCAGCAGTTTGAGTGTATTCGGCGTGGGGGTCATCGCAGCACCTCGACGGGAGATTCGCTTACCTGCCAGAACGGCCGGCTCTGCCCGTTCTGACAGCCTGTTTAAAGTACAGGGCCGACCCAGTTTCGGGGGAAGAAGTGGCGCAGAAACTGCTCGGCGGCGTAGCGGTCGGTCATCCCCGCCACGTAGTCGCGCACGACCACGGCGCGCAACGGCACGTCCATGTCGCGCGTCGCGCGGGCATGGGGGATCAGTTCCGGCTCGTCCATATAGAGGCGGAAAAGCCGCTGCAACATATCGCCCGCCTTCGCCAGCTCCTCCTTGGCGGTGTTGCGGCGCGTGTAGACGTTCTCGAACAGGAAGTCCTTCAGGCGGTTGGTTGCGCCCAGCACCGGCTCTCCCATCGCCACGTACGGCTGGTCCATCGACGTCTCGATGACATTACGGACCATCGTGGTGATGCGCTCGGCGTGGGTGCGCCCCAGCATCTCCAGCGTTTCGCGGGGCAGGTCGTCCGGCGCCAGCAGCCCCGCTCGCACCGCATCATCAATATCGTGGTTAACATAGGCGATGCGGTCGCAGATCCGGACCGCGGTCGCCTCCAGGGGCATCCCATCGGCGGCCGGGGCGTCGCCCGCGGCGGCGAGGTCCGCGCGGCCCTTGCTGTGGCCCAGAATGCCGGCGCGCGTTTCGTGGGTCAGGTTCAAGCCCCGCCCATCCTTCTCCAGCACGTCCACCACGCGTAGCGACTGCTCGTAGTGCCGGAAACGCTCCCCCGGCACGTACTCCTGCAGCACCGCGTCCAGCGCCGCCTCGCCCTCGTGACCGAACGGCGGGTGCCCCAGATCGTGCGCCAGGGCGACCGCCTCCGTCAGGTCCTCGTTCAGACGCAGGGCGCGGGCCACCGTCCGGCTAATCTGGGCCACCTCCAGGGTGTGCGTCAGACGGGTGCGGTAGTGGTCCTCGTCCGGGTCCAGGAAGACCTGCGTCTTGTGCTTCAGGCGGCGGAACGCCTTGCAGTGGAGCACGCGATCCCGGTCCCGCTGGAACGCCGTGCGGATGTCCTCCGGCTCCTCCACGTGCGCCCGCCCGCGCGACTCCGCCGCCTTGGCTGCAAAGGGGCTGAGTGTCTCCCGCTCCCGCTGCTCCGTCCGCTCGCGTATGGTCATCTCAGGTTCTGTTACTCCGACGCTATGATACCCGCCGGAAAGCCTCGCCGGATGTGTACCCGGTAAGGCGTGCAGGACTGCGGATGACGCGGCGCGAACCTGGGACGGGGGAACGCTGCACCATGCCGCGACAGGTCTTCGTCAGTCACTCGTCCAAAGACAAAGAGGCCGCCAACGCTGTGCGCGCGGCCCTGGAGGCGCAGGGCATCGGCTGCTGGATCGCCCCGCGCGACATCACGCCCGGCGACGACTGGAGCGAGTCCATCGTCCGCGGGCTGACCGAATGCGCCGTGACGGTGCTGGTCTTCTCGAAGAATGCGGACGCATCGGTGCAGGTGCGGCGCGAGGTGCAGTTCTCCTTCGAGAACAGCAAGAGCGTGATCCCCTTCCGCATCGAGGACGTGCTGCCCACCGGCGCGTTCGCCTACTACCTCAACCCCGTTCACTGGCTCAGTGCCCTGCCGCCGCCCCTGGAGGCGCATCTGCCCGCGCTGATTGAGTACGTCCGGGGCGTGCTCGGCGGGAGCGCCGCCACCGATGTCCTCACGCCGCCGCCTCCGGGGGCGGAACCTTCTGCGCCGCCGGTGACTGCCGCTGCTGCCGCGGTCGCTGCCCCCCCGCCCCTCGCCGCGGAGCCGCCCGGTAACCTGCCGGAGGCGCTGGCCCCCCTGATCGGGCGCGCGGGCGACCTGGCACGCTGGGAGGCGCTGCTGCGCGACCCGGCAACCCGCGCCCTGACCCTCACTGGCTTCGGGGGCATGGGCAAGAGTCGTTCCGCCCTGGAACTGGCGCAGCGGTGCCGCGCGGCCTTCGGGGGGGGCGCCTGGTGGGTGGAACTGGACAGCGCCCGCACCGAAGCGGACCTGGTGGAGCGTTTGGCGGGCGCCCTCGGGGTAGAGCCGGGCGCGGCCGTGGCCGCGCAGGTGGCGGAGCGCCTGCGCGGTGCGGGCGGGCCGTCCCTTCTGGTGCTGGACAACACCGAGCAGATTGAGGCGGCGAGCCGGGCAGTGGCGAGCCTCCTGAAGGCGGTGCCCGACCTCACCTGCCTGACCACCACCCGCCACCCTCTGGAACTGGCCGCGGAGAAGGTGCAGGAGGTGGAGCCGCTGCCACAAAACGAGGCGGAGGAGCTGTTCCTGGACCGCGCGCGGGCGCGACAGGCGGACTTTGAGCGGACGCCGGAGAACGCCGAGGATATCGCGGCGGTGGTGGCTGCGCTGGAGGGGGTGCCGCTCGCGATTGAGATGGCCGCCGCGCGTATCGGAGTGATGACGCCGCGCGACCTGCGGGCGCGGCTCACCGAGCGCTTCCGACTGCTCCAGAGCCGCGCCGCGGCGCACCTGCCGCCGCGCCAGCGCACGCTTTTGGAGGCGGTGGACTGGTCCTACGAACTCCTGAACGAAGACGACTGTGATTTGCTGGCGCAGCTCTCCGTCTTTCATGGCGGGTTCACGCTGGAGGCCGCCGAGGCGGTCTGTGACGTGTTCGACGTATTCGAGGGGGTCGACAGCCTGCGCCGGCACTCGTTCCTGCGCGCGGCGACCGACACGGCCGCGCAGACGCGGCGCTTCGGGATGCTGGAGTTCCTGCGCGCCTACGCCGAGCGGAAGCTGGACGAGCGGGGCGCGGATGTGGCCGGCGCTGTACGGGAGCGGCACGCGCGCTACTACCTGGCGCTCGCCGAGGCACAGGGGAAGCATCTGCGTACGGCGGACGAGGCGGCGGCGCTGGTTGTCCTTGCCGCCGAGATGGAGAACCTGCGCGCCGCCTTCGCCTGGGCGGAGCAGAGCGGCGATAGGGACCTGTGTACGCGCCTGGCGCTGGCGCTCGCCCAACCGCTGCACGATCTGGGCTTCTGGGACGAGCTTTCGCGCACCCTGGAGGCGGCCCTGAAGGTCGCGGAGGGTGCCGGGGACGCCGCCCCCCTGGTGCGCGCCCGGCTGCTGCTGCGGTGCGCCAGTCTCCAGCACGACCGGGGCGACCTGGAGGCTGCCTGCGCCCACGCCGAGGCGGCGCGGGACCTGTTCGCCGACGGGGGAGACACGGGCGGCGAGGCGGCGGACGCGGAGAACCTGCTGGGCCTGATTGCGATGGACGCCGAGCAGTTCGCGGACGCTGAGGCGCACCTGAACGCCGCCCTGGCCGCGCGGGCCGCGGGTGATCACGCCGGCCGGGCGCACGCAATCTATAACCTCGCCCGGCTGGCATCACTCGCGGGTGACCAGGAGCGGGCCGCCCGGTTGTACGAGGAGAGCCTGGAGCCGCGGCGTGCCGCGGGCGACCTGCGCGGTGAAGCGAAGACGCTACTTTCGCTGGGAGCGGTCGCCTATCTGCGGGAGGATCTGGCAGCGGCGCGGGAGCACTACGAAGTCGCGCTGGGGCTATTGCGTGTGCTCGGGGACAAGCAGGGGATAGCGACCCTGCTCTACAACCTCGGCGAACTCGCGGAGAAGGACGGGGACGCGGTCCGTGCCGCCCAACTGTACCACCATGCGGAGGCGCAGTTCCGCGCGCTGCAGTCGCCCTTCGCGGACCTGGCGACATCGGAACTGGAGCGTCTGCGCGCTGCGCTGGGCGAGGATGCGTGGGGAGCGGCCCGTCAGGCCGCGTCGGAATGCACCTGGGAGGACTTATGTTAGTCGTGCCGAACAGCCTCCGTGGCCCGTCGGGTTGTTGCCGTTGCCGTTGGTGCCGTGGACTGAAGTCCCGGCTTCCGTTATTCAAGCCCGCCTCCGCGGGCTCCGGTAAATGTACGCAGGTATCGCACAGCGCTAACCGCCCCCGTCCACAGCAGCCCGCGGAGGCGGGCTTGAATAACGGAAGCCGGGACTTCAGTCCACGGCATCTCCGGGCCTGCCTTGCCGCGATCGCCCTCCTCACCGCGCTCACACTCGCTCATGCACAGGCCCCATCGCCGCCTCCGCCTCCGCCACCCTCTGCGAACGACCGGCCGGAGTTGGTGCTGAACATCGGGCACACGGGGACGGTCCGCGCGATCGCATTCACGAAGAACGGCGGCACCCTTGTCAGCGCAGGCGACGACCGCACGGTGAAGCTATGGGACGTCCGAACCGGCGAACTGCGCGCCACGCTCACGGGGCACGCGGCGCCCGTGCGGGGCCTGGCGCTCTCATCCGATGGAGATGCGCTGCTGTCGGTGAGTCTGGACGGCAGCGTGCGCGGGTGGGCGGTGCGCGGCGGCGCGCGGCTCGGCGCGCTCCCGCCCCCGCCCGAGGCGGCGGGGAAGACCTTCCGCGCCGTGGCGGTGACACTGCTGGACGACCGGACGCCTCTGGTGGCGGCCTCCGACGAAAAGGGTGTGGTCCTTCTGTGGAAGGCGTCCGGCGGCGCCGACGCGGCCGACGCGACCCCGGAACTGGTGGCCGGGATTGCACTGCCGCCCGGGCAGGACAAGCCCGTGGGGGCGCTCGCCTTCGCCCCGGGAGGCAAGTTGCTGGCGGCGGGTGCGGACGACGGCTCCGTGACGCTGTATGAGACGGAGGACGGCCAGCTTCAGCGGCGCGTCCGGGGGCACGCTATGCCGGTCGAGGGGCTGGTGTTCTCGCCGGACGGCGCGCGGCTTGCGGACGCCAGCGCGGACGGCGACGCCGTGGTCTGGGACGTCGCGACCGGCAACCGGCTCGGGATGCTCCACATGAACCGGCCCGGCGACGGCACGTCCGCCGTGGCCTTCTCCCCGGACGGCGCGACCGTGGCGACCGGTGGCGCGATGGTGCTTCCTGAGGGCGCCAACGCCCCGCGCCTTCGTCCCTTCGCCCTCCTGTGGGATGTGAAGGACGCAACCGCCCCGAAGGAGGGACCGAAACTGCCCGGGGCGACCCGGCATGTGTATGCCCTCGCCTTCTCACCGGACGGCCGCACCATCGCCAGCGCCGGCAGCGACCGGGCCGTGCGCCTGAACGACCGGACTGCCGGCACCCTGCTGCGCACACTGGGCGGGGGGCAGCAGATCCTCGCCGTCGCCGCCTCGCCTGCGGCGCAGGTGTTCGCAACGGCGGGCGCGGACGGCGTCGTGCGCCTGTGGAGCCGCGAGACCGGCGAGGTGCTGCGTGTGATGTCCGGCCACGCCGGCCCGGCGAATGCCGTGAACTTCTCGCCCGACGGCAAGACCCTCGCGAGCGGCGGCGCCGATAAGACGGTGCGCCTGTGGGACGCCGCCACGGGCAAGTCGCTGAAGGTGGTGGCGGACGCGCCCGGCGAGGTGAACGCGGTGGCGTTCGCGCCGGATGGCAAGACGCTCTACGTAGGCGGTGGCGACCCGCCGACCCGGGGCTTCCTCGCGTCGTGCGACCCGCAGGCCGGAACCTTCGGCAAGTCGTTCAACGGCGACAACATGGTCGGGCCGGTGAACGCGCTGGCGGTCTCGCCGGACGGCAAGTACGTGGCGGTCGGCACGGGCTACCTCGCCCCCGGAGGGTTCCGCCTGCACGACGCCGCGACCGGCGCCGTGGTGGTCAATGCCGCGGTCCCGTTCCCGGTGGCAGCGGTGGCGTACGCGCCGGACGGCCGGTCGGTCGCCGCCGGTGCTGCCCTGCGCAAGCCGGACAACGACCTCGCTCCCATCGGTGAGGAGGTGCGGTTGTACCACGGGCAGACCGGTGCGCTCCAGCGCGCTCTCCAGGCGCCCGCCCGCCCCGAAGATGCCGATTCCGGCGTCGCCGGGATAGCATTCCTGAGCGATAACCGCACCGTTGTCAGCGCCGGGCGGGACGGCGCCCTGCGTCTGTGGGATACTCGCAACGCCGCCGGGACGCCGAAAGTGCTGGAGGGGACGCACCCCGGCGGGGCGACCGCTGTCGCGGTGGCGGATGGCCTCCTGCTGAGTGCGGGTCGGGACAACGCCGTCCGCGCGCACCGCGCCGCGGACAGCGCTCTGGTGGCAACGCTTGCCCTGGTGCCGGACACGACCGGCGACGCCCGCCCCACCGCCGACTACGTTGCCGTGACGCCTCAGGGCTTCTACGACGGGTCACCCGGCGCCGGGCGGCGCATCGCGTGGCGGGTGGGCGCGGACCTGTTCCCGGTGGAGGCATACGAGGCGGCCCTGCGCCGCCCGGCGCTCGTGCGCGCGGCGCTAACGGGGAAGCAACCCGCTCCGCCCTCCCAGGGTTCCGGCACCGGCACCGGGTCTGCCACAGTCCCGGCATCCACGACCTCTACCCTGGCCGACATGAATCGCGCGGCGGGTCCGCCCCCCCTGGTCACCTTTGAAACCCCGCAGGACGGTGACCCGGTGCCCGGGAACCCGGTGACGGTGCGTCTCGCGGTGAGCGCGCCGAAAAACGTCGCGCGTATCGAGGTGCTGGCGGACGGTCGGCCCATCGCCGCCAAGCCAATCCAACTGGGCAGCAAGCCGATTCAGCTTGGCTCGAAACCCATCCAGCTTGGCTCGAAGCCGATCCAACTGGGGAGCAAGCCCATACAACTGGGCTCAAAGCCAATTCAGCTTGGTTCCAAGCCCATCCCCGTGGGGCACACCGTCGAGCAGACGTTCGAGGCGAAGGTGGCTGTGCCGCCCGGCAGCGCTCCGGTCACCGTGACCGCCGTTGCCTACGGCGAGAAGGGCGTCGCCGGGCGCGAGCAGATCGTGCTCGTGCGCGGCGGGGCGGCGGGCGGGGCGGCGCAGGGCGGCCTCGGCGGAACCCTGCGCGTGCTTGCGGTTGGGGTAAGCCGCTACAAGAACCCGAAGTTCGACCTGAAGTACGCCCACGACGACGCCGAAGCGTTCGCGGCGCTCTGGAAGGCAGGCGGCGCGCGGCTGTATGATAAGGTCGAGGCCACCACTCTGTACGACGACCAGGCTACCACGGCGAACGTTCGCGCGGCTCTGTTCCAGCTTCTGGAGGCGGCATCTGAAAAGGACACCGTGGCGGTGTTCCTGTCCGGGCACGGTATCGAGGCGTCCGAAGGCGAGTACTTCTTCGCTACGCACGAGATCGACCCGCTCACTCCGGCAAGCGTCCGCCAGACTGGTCTTCCCTGGACCGCGCTCCAGACCACGCTGGCGGGGCTGAAGGCGCGGCGCGTCCTGCTGTTCCTGGACGCCTGCCACTCCGGCAACGCCCTGGGGGCGGGCCAGCGGGCGGACACTGAGCGTATGGCGGAACTGCTCGCCAAGCGCGCCGGGGTACTGGTCTTCTGCTCCAGCCGCGGCAATGAACTCTCTTACGAACTCGACAGCGCGAAGCAGGGGGCGTTCACCCTGGCGCTGCGCGAAGCGGTCGGGGAGGGGAAGGCGGACCTGGACATCGGCGGTGCGGGCCGGGACGGTGTAGTGACCGCCGAGGAGATGTTAGCCTATCTGCGGGCGCGTGTGCCCGCGCTCACGGAGAACCGGCAGACCCCCTCCTGCCCGCTGCTGCGGGACTTCGGAGACGCCTTTCCTATTGCCCGGGTCCGCTGAAGAAGGAGACGAGACTGCCTGATGCAGATAACCATCGCCAACGCCACTGCCGAGGAGAAGGAGTTCTTCCGCGCGCGCCTTTCCCACCATGCCCTGCGCTTCTTCGACGGCACAATTACCCCCGAATGGGCTGCGCTGCCGGAGAACGCCGACTGTGAGGTGTTGTGCGTCTTCGTTCACGACCGGGTTACGCCGCGCGTCGTCTCGGCGCTGCCCCGGCTCCGCCTCGTAGCAACGCGCTCTACTGGCTTTGACCATGTGGCCGTCAGCGCCGCCGGGCAGGAGGGCGTTACCGTCTGCAACGTCCCGTCGTACGGCGAAAACACCGTCGCCGAGTACACGTTCGCGCTGATTCTGGCGCTCGCGCGCAACCTGCACCTCTCCTACCTGCGGGGCCGCGCGGCAGACTTCGCGCCGGAGGGGACGCAGGGCTGGGACCTGAAGGACAAGACCATCGGCATCATCGGCATGGGGCGCATCGGGCTCCATGTAGCGCGCATCGCGCGCGGTTTCCATATGCGCATTCTGGCCTCCGATCCGGCTCCCAACCGGGTGTACGCCGAACTGCTGGACTTTACCTACGTCCCGTTGGAGGAGCTGCTGGCGCAGGCGGATGTGGTGACGCTGCACGCGCCGCTGACGGACTCTACGCGCCACCTCATCAATGCGGAGCGGCTGGCGAAGATGAAGCGGGGCGCCCTGCTCATCAACACGGGGCGCGGCGGCCTGGTGGACACCGAGGCCGCGCTGGCTGCGCTCGACTCCGGGCACCTGTGCGGCGCGGGTCTCGATGTGCTGGAGCACGAGGACCGACTGGCGGAGATCGGAGAGCCGCTCCTGCGGGAGCGGCCCAACCTGATTCTCACCCCGCACGTCGCCTACAACACGCGCGAGGCCGTGCGCCGCATCCTCGAAACCACCGCCGACAACATCGATGCCTTCGAAGCGGGCCGCCCCCAGAACGTCGTCGTCACCGGCGGATAGGGCAGCGCTTTACCGTTCCGGGCGTTCCGGGCCGCGGCCCCGGAACTCGTCCAGAAAGGCGGCAACGTGCTCCG
>CALEKU010000211.1 GCA_937902745.1 uncultured Armatimonadota bacterium | reverse complement strand
TAACAACAGCACGATCACGGGCCTATACAGCAACCGCGAGATCATCCGGGCGTCCAACGGCTCCACGAACAATGGCTCACTCTACGCCTTTGGCGGCACCGGTTCTGGGGAGCGGGCGCTCGGGTCCATCGCCTCGGGAACGACAGGCACCGTATACTACGGGTTCCGGTTCGTCAACACTGGCGCAATCTCGCTGACGAATCTCCAGGTCTCCTACACTGGCGAACTGTGGCGCCTGACGGACGTGACGGCTACGCAGACCATCGACTTCGAGTTCGGCATTTTCGACGCGGGCGCTGGGAGCATCACGGGGGGCGGCTATACCGGCATTGACTCCCTCGATTACGCCGTGACCGGCTCCGGCACCGCCCAGACCGGCGGCGTCTCGTCCCCTATCTCTACGACGTCGATCAGCAACGGGGCGGGTACGGCGATCAATCTGGCGGCCGGTCAGGAACTCTGGATTCGCTGGGCAGATCCTGACAACGCGGGTACCGATCATGGGATGGCGATCGATAATCTGACCGTCACCTTCAGTGCTGCCGCGGCGGTGCCGGAGCCGGGGACGCTGGCGCTGCTGGCGCCCGGTCTGCTGGCGGGCGCTGTGCTGGTGGCCCGGCGCCGCAAGGCTGCGTAGCAGCCACGGTTACGGTAAACGGTTACGGTAATAAGGCCCGGTGCCACAGGCGCGCCGGGTCTTTCGGTTTTTTCCCCACCCTGTCGTATGATGGGGATATGAGGGTCACTGTACGATCTACTGGCATCGCTGCCGCCGTCGTCCTGGCTGTCGCTCTCGGCGGCGCCCCGCTCTCCGTTCCGTCCGCTGCCCGCGCGCAGACGCCGTTGCCCACCGCGGCGCGGCAGCAGGACACCGCTCGGCACGCGTTCGTATACCGTGCCGACCGCCCGCTCACGACCGTTCACCTCGCGGGGACGTTCAACCACTGGAACAAGGGCGTCACCCCCATGACGGTGGACGCGGACGGCCGCACCTGGCGCGTGACCCTGCCGCTGCCCTTCGGCAGCCACCGCTACAAGTTCGTGCTGGACGGCGAAACCTGGGTCACTGACCCGGCCGCCAAGAGCGAGAACGACGGCAACGGCAACATCAACTCCGTCCTCGTTCTGTTCCCGCCGGACTACGCGCGACCCGCCCGGCCGAACGACGGCGTGACGGCCAAAAGCGCCCTGCTGCACGAAACCCGCGTCCCATTTCGCAACTACGACCGGGGCGCCCTGACCCTGTCGCTGCGGGTGCGTCCGGGGGATGTCCGCGCGGTGACGCTGGTCTCAGGCGCCGGGAAGCAGCCAAAGAAGCGTACTCCCCTGCGGCCCGTTGCGCGCGGCACGAACGAGCTATACACCCGGTTCGTCGCGCGCTTGCCCTGGGACCGTAAGACCGACCTGGCCTACTGGTTTGAGGTGGCAGACGGCCCGAAGATCATCCGCTATGGCGCGGCCGGCGTTTCCGCGGGTACCCCGAAGCCCTTTGTACTGAGCGCAAAGGCATTCCAGCCGTTCGCGGTGCCCGGCTGGGTTGAGAAGACGGTGTTCTACCAGATCTTCCCGGACCGCTTCGACAACGGCAGCGCGGAGAACGACCCGAAGGAGAAGGCCCCGTGGGACACCGCGCCGCAGTGGTTCCACCGCTTCGGCGGGGACGCCGCCGGGGTGCGCAAGCGTGCGGATTACCTTCAGAGCCTCGGCGTCTCGGCCGTGTACTTCAACCCGGTGTTCGCCTCGCCGTCTAACCACCGCTACGACGCCGCCGACTTCCGGCGCATCGACCCCGAGTTCGGCACCAACGCCGAGTTCGCGTCGCTCACCCGGGACCTGGAGAAGCGCGGCATCCGCACGGTGATGGACTTTGTTTTTAACCACAGCGCCACCACGTTCGGGCCGTTCGCGGACGTCCGCGAGAAGGGACCGGCATCGCCCTACAAAGACTGGTTCTTTGTGCGCGAGTACCCCGTCCGCATCGACGGGCCGGGCGCCCCAAACTATGTGGGCTGGAATGGCTACGCGGCGATGCCCAAGATGAACGTCCTTCACCCGCCGACCCGCGACTACCTGCTCGGGCTGGTGGACTTCTGGGACAAAGAGGTGGCGCTCTCGGGGATGCGCCTGGATGTCGCCAACGAGGTAGATCCGCGCTTCTGGCGGCTGCTACGGGAGCGGGCCAAGAGACTCGACCCGCAGATGTGGATTGTGGGCGAGGTCTGGGGCGATGGCACGCCCTGGCTGGGCGGCGACCAGTGGGATTCGGTGATGAACTACCCGTTCCGCGATGCCTGCCTGCGCTTCTTCGCGGAGGAGAAGGAGACGCCGTCGCAGTTTCTGGCGCGCCTGATGGGGGTCTACGAGAGCTACGCCCCCCAGGTGTCGCGCAACCTGATGAATCTGCTCTCCAGCCATGACACGCCCCGCTTCCTGACGCAGTGTGGAGGCGATGCGGCGCGGCACCGGCTGGCGGCGGCGGTCCAGTTCACCTGGGTCGGGGCACCGTCGATCTACTACGGCGAGGAGCTGGGCATGGAGGGCGGCCCGGACCCGGACAACCGGCGCGGCATGCGCTGGGACCTGGCCACGCCGGATAACGCGATGCTGCGCTACTATAAGCGGCTGATCGCCGCCCGGAACGCCAGCCCGGCCCTGAAGTCCGGCGACCCGCAGATCCTGTTCACCGATGACGCCGCGGGGACCCTCGCCTACGCCCGGGTGCTGCCCGGAGCGGCGCCGGACGCCGCCGTGCTCGTCCTGAACCGCTCGGACCGGCCGCGTCGTGTACGCATCGCCCTGCCCGCCCCACTTCGGGCGCGTGCTGGCACAGGCGCCCTGGTCGAGGCCATCGCGGGTCGGAAACTCCCGGTTGGTGCGGGGGACACCCACCTGACCCTGACGCTCGCGCCGCGCACCGCCGCGCTGCTGCTTCCCGCTCGCAGCGCCACCCGGCTCCTCGCCACTCTCGGCGAGTAGGTTCAGCCACCGGGCTGCGGCGGCGGGCTTCCAGCCACGAACGCCCGGTAGAGCGGCAGGGGCTCCGCGGCCTCGGGCCAGTGGGCGCGCAGGGCGTCCGCCAGGCGCGCGAACCAGGCCGCGAGGCCAGGGGGGAAGCCGGGCGACGCCAGCGCCGTCTCCAATATCGCTACCAGTTGGCGGCGCCGGGAGCGCTCGGGGACCGGCCCCGGCCAGTCCGGCGGCACGAGCGGCCACGCGTCGCGGTCCGGCCCAGCGTCCACCCGGGGGAGGCGCAATAAACGCGCGACTGCCCAGGCGGCGGTGCCCGCCGCTATCCCCATATGCCAGGTGGTATCGTCCTCGGCCGCCGGACAACCCCGCGCCAGTTCGCTCCGGTACGCCGCTTCTATCCGGGAGGTGACCTCGGGCGGGAGGCGCCAGGGCGGGCCGCCGGTAGGGTAGGGGAAGCGCAGAGCCACGGCGGCGTCGAGTAGCGCGTGGCGCCGGCACGCCCCCTCGAAGTCAAAGAACCGCACCGTGCCGTCGTCTCCGGCTTTACAGTTGACCACCGACGGGTCGCCGCTGGAGAGGGCGAGGAGGGTGGCGCCGGGCGCTGAGAGGGTGCGGACAATCTGGTCGGCATCCCGGTCCGCTGCTACGTCCGGCGTGGGAAGTTCTAGCGCGGCGCACGCTGCGCTCACCCGGCGCCAGTCGTCCGCGATGGGCGGTGCTGCGAAGGGCAGAGCGTCGCTTGCTTGGGTGGTGGCGCTGTGGAGAGCGGCCAGGGCGCGGGCGAACCCGAGCGCCGCTCGGGCCGCCGCGCCAGGGTCCGCACCGAGCAGCACGTCGAGCAGCGACGGACCGGTCCCCAGGTCTTCCGAAGCGAGAAAGCCGTCCGCCGCCCCGCCTGCGTAGCAGCGCGGAGCGAGCGGGGGGAGCCCCGCCGCCGCTTCCAGGGTCTCCAGCGCGGCCCGCTCCCGCTCCAGCGGGGCGGCGCCGCCGCGTGCATCCTCGTCGCCCTCGCGCGGGAGCCGCACGATCGCGGTAGCCGGCATGGCTCCCGGCGCCGCGTCCAGAGTGCACCGGAAGACGCGGGAGTAGGGGAAGCGGTGCGCCGCGGCGACGCGCACGGGCGCCCCGCCGAACCGCTCGGAGAGCCCGCGCTCTACGGCGCGGCGGACCAAATCGAGGAGGGGGGCATCACTGGGCGCGGTGGTCACGAGGGGCTTCCCGGGGCCGACGGCGCTACGACGGCGCTACGACCGCGCTACCTCTGCCAGAAAACTGCGAATCTCGGTGAGGTAGCGGTCGGGCTGGTCACGGCGGATGCAGTGGCCAGCGTCCGGGATGTGGACGACGCGCAGGTGCGGGACCAGCGACCGCAACTGCTCCGCGCCTTCGGGGCTGACCAGAGCGCCCCGCGCCGGGTCCGCCGTGAGCAGCAGGGCAGGGCAGGCGATACGCGGCAGAAGCGCCCGCCAGTCCGGCGCTTCCGCTGCGGGGCGGGAGACGAGCAGCGGGCTCATGCGCTGTTTCGACTCCGCCCAGAGAATCAGTTCCCGCTCGGCCCAGTGGGGCGTTGCCGCGCGCTGATCCGCGACCAGCTCCGCGTGCGTCTTGCGCTTCAAGGTCGTTACCCAGTGGGGCCGCGGCGGGCGGTTCGCGGGGGGAGTTGCGGGCGGCGTAGGGTTCAGGCCAAAGGCGGTGGCATCTTCCACTACGATGGCGCCCGGCAGGTCCGGGTAAGCGCCGGCAAGCGCCAGTGCGGTGGCGCCGCCCATCGAGTGCCCCAGGATGACGGGGCGCTCCTGTCCGAGGGCGAGGATTACCGCGCGCAGGTCCTCAACCCGCTCCATCAGGCCGGACGCCCCCTCCTCCGGGGCGTCGGACTTGCCGTGGCCCCGGGCGTCCGGCATCACCACATCGTAGTTCGGCGCCAGGACCTCGGCCAGCAGGGTCCAGCACGGCCCGTCGTCGCTGAAGCCGTGCGCAAGCACCAGCGGCGGCTTGCCCGCGCCGCCCGCGGCACGCGTGTAGTGGAGGCGCAGGCCCCCTTCCGCCTCGACGTAGCCCGTTTCCCAGGTGACCGCAGCGGTCATGATCGTTTCCTCTCCTCTTGGATACTCCGGGAAGGTGTTGGCGCCCGCAGACCGGAACTCCTTCTCGCCTTTGGTATCCTGAGCCTCCCCGCCGGTACGGTGTGGTGAAGTTATCTTAAAAACTCGCGCAGGTTTTTTACATCGGGAAGGTACAAGAGGTCATGAGCTGCGCTGCGGTGCTCCGATTCTCCGGGTAATTGCTTGGGGTGTAGATTTTGTATCTATGCTCGGATACAAAACGGCTTTAAATGGGTTCTTTATAGCTCTTGTACGGAGAATTAAGCCTGTCTGGCAAAAAAAAGCGACGGTGCAAGAGATAAATTTCGCGAGAATGCGACTTTTTCGGTTACAATGGGAAGCGTTCAGGCTCAGGGATATGGCAGTAGGTTCGCGTTTAAGAGAGGCCACCCTTCCCCCGGGTCCGGAGAGCCTGCGGACCGGTGGTAGGTGGCATCAACAGATTTCGGGTCACCGTTGACACGAAGACATCGCTGGTTTGCCTCGCCTCGCTATTCATACGATTGCGCAGGCGGTAGCGGTCAGTTGACCACGCTGTTGACGGAGTGAAAAGGATTACAGCTCATGTGTTTGCCCCAGGATAATCCCCCGCCCGCCGCTCTTATTCCGCTTTCATTTCCCCCGGCTCTCGCCGCCTGACGCGGCGTAGGCGTCTGCCGCGCCGCCTCCCCGCACGTCCATTTGGAACTGCGAGAAAGGCAGCCTCATGATCCGCAGCCGATTGAAGCGGCTCCGCTTGGAGAAGGAGGAGCGCGAGGGCCGGAAACTTACCTATCGCGTGATCTCCCACGAGACGGGGCTCAGTCCGGGCGTCATCAACCGGGTTATCCACTCGGACTTCGCCCAGATCAGCACCGACACCATCGACCGGCTCTGCGCCTACTTCCAGTGTACTGTCGGCGAACTACTGGAATATGTCCCCGACGGCCCGCCGAAGCCGCGGACGGGCGACCTGCGGGAAGTCTCCGCGGGATCGGCCCGAACTTTGACTCGGCATCCGAACGATTGAACCCGTCTGCGCGCCCGCGCGCAGGACACTGACAAGGACTACCGGGTAACGCCCGTGCTTGCTCACTCGTCACGACACCCTAATGCCTGTCCGGGGCGGAAAACGCGGCCCCGCGCCGACCGCGGCGCCCGCGTCCCGGGAAAGGAAGACCGTACATGCGCCAAAATCTCAGGCCGGTAATCCGGCCGATTCTCGCCGCGGGGGGCATCATCGCCGCGTGCAGCCTGATGCCGTACCTGGCGGGGTGCGGCGGCGGGAACTCATCGATACCCGTGCCTACCCCCACACCGACGCCCACCCCGACCCCGACGTTCTCGCCGCCCGCTCCGATCACACGCGGCATCAAGGTCAACATCACCTGGGGCGCGCGCAGCCGCAATATGAACGCCTCGCAGCTCTCCTCGGCATTGTCGGCGAAGGTGGAACTGGTGCGGGCCGCCTCGAACGATGCGCCCATCGCCTCCTTCACCGTGGAGCGTGATCCCAACAACCTGGGCGAGGTCACTCAGACCTACGACTCACCGACGCCCGTGACCTTTACTCCGGACGGGGTGCCCTCGTATATCCTGCGCGTTACCTTCTACGCCCAGCCGAATGCCGGCGGGGCGGTGGTGGGCGAGGGGCTGACGATCACCGCGATCCGCGGTGCCGACGGTGTTCTCACCGGCTCGTTCCGCGCCACCGGGCGCATCGAGCAGGTGGAACTGCTGCCGGATCAGCAGATCCTCGTGGGCGAGGCGAAGGACCTGCTGTTCTCCTGCCGTGCCGTCGGTGGCGAGGTGGTTGCGGTGACGCCCGGCTCTGCCTTCTTCACCGTGGACAGCGGCGACAATCTGGTGCGCTTCGAGCAGGGGCGCGCGGTTGGCGTGCGCCCCGGAACCCCGGTGATTCGAGCGCGCGTGGACGGTATCACCAGTGAGCCCGTGCCGCTCGCGGTGACCTCGAACGCCGTGGTGAACGTGACCCCGGCGCAGGCCACCCTGCCGCTGGAGGCGACCCAGCAGTTCACGGCGACGGTGGCCAACGCCCCGGAGACCGGTGTCGTGTGGAGCATCGAGCCCGACCCGACCGGCGGTCCCGTGGGCACGATCACGCCTGAGGGCCTGTACACTGCGCCCAAGCGCCTCGACTACCCGGTGACCATCACTCTGGTCGCCACCAGCGCCTACGACGCCCGCAAGACGTTCCGGGTGCCGGTGACCATCGTCTCCAATGTCGAGGTAGAGGTCACGCCGGCCAACCCGACCCTGTCGCTGGAGGACTCGCAGGCGTTCACCGCCGTGGTGAAGAACACCGCGGACCAGGGGGTTACCTGGAGCGTGGACCCGGGCGACGGCGACATGGGCACGATCACGGCGGACGGAGTCTACAAGGCGCCCAAGCGCCTCGACTATCCGCTCACGGTCACGATCCGCGCCACCAGCAACTACGACCCGAACAAGGTCGGCGTCGCAACGGTGACGGTCAACTCCGCGGTGAAGGTGGTCGTGACCCCGAACCCGGCGCAGGTGACCGTGAACCGGCAGCTTGCCTTCACCGCCACGGTGGAGCGCACTGCAGACCAGGGGGTGGAGTGGTCGGTCAAGCCCGACCCGAACGGCGCGCCGGTAGGCACGATCACGCCGGACGGCGTGTTCACCGCCCCGCCACAGCGCGGTACCGTGATCGTCCAGGCCCGCAGCACCTACGACCCGAACAAGGTGACCGAGGTCCCGGTCACTGTCCAGGCGGGCAGCGTCACGATCGGGGTCGACTGAGAAGGGGCCTGCTGACATGACCACCGTCAAACACACCGACAACGCGCACAACGACGCGAGGAGAAGCGCTCTTATGAAGCGACGAAATACCGCCCCCCGCCGGGCGAAGGCGGCGGCGGCCCTGGCCCTGGCCGCGGCGGCGCTGCTGTCCGTCACCGCCTCCGGGTGCGGCAGCGGCGGCACGAGCCCGCTGATCGGTGGGCCGCAGCCCATCGGCTCTGCCGCTGGCGCTCGCAAGACCGGCCGGGCCGTGTTCCGGGTCAAGTGGCCCGAGATTACCCGCCTCATTCCCGAGGCGTCGCAGAGCATCGTGATCGTCCTCAAAAAGGGCGATGCTGAGGTCGGGCGTGCCACGCTGGACCGGCCTGCCTCGGAAGCCGTCTTCGGCGACCTGGAGCCGGGTGACGACTATATGGCCACCGCCGAGGCGTTCCCGAACCCGGGCGGCACGGGCGTGGCTCAGGCCCGCAAGTCCACCGCTGTCGCCTTCACGGTGGCGGACGGCCAGGACGTCGACATTCGGCTGACCCTGGACTCCACCATCGAAACCGTCGAGGTGACGCCGACGTTCAACTACGCCTTCGGTGAGGGCCGCGTCAAGCGGATCACCGCAGTGGCTAAGGACGCGGAGGGCAACATCGTCATCACGAGCCAGAACAAGGTCACCTTTACTCTGGCCTCGTCGCAGCCGGGGCTGGCTACCGTCACTCCCGACGGCAATACGCCGGAGCCGGACGCCGACCTGGCGATCGTGGGCTCGGTCAACAGCCCGCAGACGGTGACCGTGACCGCGACCGACACCGAGTCGGGCAAGTCCGGCCAGCAGGTTATCAACGTGGTGCCGGTCGGCCTGGAGGAGACGGCGCCGTGGGCCAAGTTCCACGGCAACGCCCATAACTCCGGCCGCATCACCTTCGGCAGTCCGACCACGGGGGACGGCGCGGTGTTCTTCGGGACCGGCTCGTCTATCGTGTTCTCCTCGCCCGCGGTCGGGCCGGACGGCACGGTGTACGTCGGCTCCTACGACACCAACTTCTACGCCATCAATCCGGACGGCTCCGAGAAGTGGCGCGTTGCGACCGGCGGCGTGATCGAGTCCTCGCCTGCTATCGGTCGCAACGGCCTGGTGTACGTCGGCTCCACCGACGGCAATCTCTACGGGGTGCGGGCCGCGACCGGCGAGGTGCAGTTCACCTTCACCACCGACGGCGAGGTCTTCGGGCCGCCCGCTATCGGCCCGACCGGCATCGTGTACTTCGGCTCCACCGGGGCCGGGCGCACGCTGTATGCCATCGACGGCAACTCCGGCGAGGAGCTGTGGCGCTTCGAGGGCGCGGGCGGCGGCATCCAGACCGCTCCGGCGCTTCTGGTTCAGGGCGACACTGTGACCGTGTACTTCGGTTCGCTCGACGGCCGGGTGTACGCGCTGAATGGCCGCACCGGTGAGCAGGTCTACGCGCCGTACGCCACCGGAGATGCCATCTTCTCGTCCGCTCCGGCGATCAGTGACGACGGAACGAGCATCTACATCGGCTCACTTGATGGCAAGCTCCATGGGCTGAGGTGGGACCTGACGCCCAAGTGGGCGGAGCCGTTCGACGCCAACGCGCCGATCTACTCCACCCCCGCCATCGGGGCGGACGGCACGGTGTACTTCGGCTCGTTCGACAACTTCACCGGCCTGAACGACAGCAACGTCTTCGCGGTGAACGGCGCGACCGGGGAACTCCGTCCCGGCTGGCCCTTCGCGGTAGATGACGGCATCACCTCCTCGCCCGCCATCGGCGCGGACGGAACGATCTACATCGGCTCCTACGACGACAACGTCTACGCCATCAACCCGAATGGCACCCTGAAGTGGAGCTACCTTGTGGGTGGCGGCGGCGGCGGGGTCTTCGATATCGACTCGTCGCCCGGATTTGGACCTGACGGCGCGATCTACATCGGCGGGTTCGACGGCAACGTCTACCGCATCCGCTAACGACTGACGACTGACGACTGCGCACCCCGGGAGGCGGCGCGAGCCGCCTCCCCCTTCGCAACGTACCTGCTCAAAGGAAGAGGGATATGAAGCACCTCACGAAACTATCGAGACGCGCCCGCGGCGCGGCGCAGCGCCCGCAGCGGTGGCGCCGCACGGCGGCTGCGGGCCGGCCCTCCCTGGCCCTGGCTGCGCTCGTGGCTGCCGGGGCACTGGTCGTCGCGCCCACGGCGCTGCGCGCCCAGGGCGGCGCTGTTCCGTTCGGCAACCTGCCGCCCCACGCCGGCCCGCCGTCGTACGTGGCCGGCTACCATGACTCGGACGCCCTGGCGAAGGCACTGGCGCACAAGAGCCGGATGCCCCGTCTGGCGGTAGGCGGCAGCAGCAGCAGCAGCAGCGGCGGCGCCGCTACGCTCCAGCCGGGCGATAAGACCATCGCGCGCATCGACATCGGGCAGATCACCAACACCAAGTGGGAGAATATCGGCCCGTTCGCCATGGAGCCGCGCTACCAGTCGACCCTGGGGCTATTGAACTCCTTTATGTCCGGCCGCGTCAACGCCGTGGCCTACGATCCGAAGAACCCGCTGACCTTCTACGCCGCGGCGGCGGGTGGCGGTCTGTGGCGCACCCAGGACGGTGGTTTCACCTGGACGTCGCTGGGCGACTCGTTCCCGGTGCAGCAGGCATCCGCTATCGCCATCAGCCCGGCGAACAACAAGGTCATCTTCGTGGGGACCGGTGACTTCGACGGCGGCAGCGGCGCGGGTATAGGTATTATGCGCTCCGTCAACGGCGGCGCGACGTTCGTCAACGTTGGGCAGGAGCTCGGCACCGTCAGCGCGATCGTGATCGACCCGGAGTCGCCCCAGACCATCCTCGCAACTACCCGCAACAGCCGTCTCACCGGTGGCGGCATCTACCGCTCCACCGACAACGGCAACACCTGGACGGATGTCACGCCTGACACCCTGTTAGACGACCGCGACCCCGACAACAATCCCCCGAACCAGCCGCAGCCGATCGGCGAGGGGTGGAGCGACCTGGAAATCAGTGTGGCGGATGCGGAGGGGAACCGCTTCCTGTACGCCACCAACCGCCGCGGCGGCCTATTCCGCTCCGATGATCGGGGTGAGACTTGGTTCCGCCTGAATCCTCCGCTGCGCTACAACCACATCCAGCCGATCCCCCGCGACCAACATCCCGATGATGACGGCACGCAGCCGGACTTCAACGACCCGTACGCGGGCGGCTACGGCATCGAGGTGGCAACCTCGGCCGTGGAACCCGAAACCGTGTACGTGATTGACAGCAATGCCCGGTTCTCCGACGGCAGAGTCTGGCGCAGTACCGACGCCGGCGAGACCTGGACCGAGATCTCCGGTTCGTTCCCCGCTACCGAGGGACCAAGCAACAACTGGACGCTCTCCAACTACGCCCTGAGCCTGAACGCCGTGCCCACTATGACGTTCGACGGCAGCGGGAACCCGGTCCTGGTCGACACCCTCTACGGCGGGGCACGCACGCTGGCCGCCTCGTTCACGGGCGGGCCGGACTGGGTGGACACCATGTTCAGCCTGGGTAACGGCGCGCAGATCCACATCGACCAGCACGGGCTGACCTACTTCAAGGACACGCCCAACACCCTGCTTGTATGCAACGACGGCGGCGTATACCAGATTACCGCCTTCCCCGATTTCGGCTTCTGGTTCGTGAGCAACCCGCAGATCAACCGGAACCTGGTGGTGACCCAGTTCTACCGGGCTGACTGGCACCCGACCAACCCGAACATCGTGCTGGGCGGCACCGCGGCGACCGCCGCCGCGCGCAGCCTGGGGAACACGTCGGACTGGACCACCATCCCCGTGCTGAACTCCCCGCTGGCTGCCGGGGCTGCGGCCGAGACCCCGGCCATGGCGAGCGGCATCGCGGCGGAGCCAGCCGCCGTCGTCGGCAACTACGTGGGCGCGGTCGCTATCTCGCAGAGCAACCCGAATATCCAGTACGCCTGCACCGGCGGCTCGGGCGGGTTCCCGAACAAGCGCTACTATGTGACCACGGACAACTGGGCCACGGCGCTTGACATCACGCCCGACCGCTACCTCGTGGACGGCTTCGGCCAGCCGGTCCGGGTGAGCGGGCAGAACCAGTACGTGTTCCCGACGGTGGCCCCGCAGGCGAACACCAATGCCACCCGGTGGACGAACGAGGCGGGGGACCTGAGCTATGAGGGGCTGATCGAGACCGACCCGTTCTCTAACGCCATGTACGCCGGGGCGAAGTCTCTGTGGCGCTACGACCTGACGGCCAACCCTGCTCCCGAACCGCCCAACCAGAACCGCGGGCTGTGGCGGCCCGTGGGCAGCACCGTGCTCGCGCCGGATGCTGGTGAGCACATCACCGCGATCGCCATCTCCGGTGGTGGCAACCGCATCTACGTCGGCACCAGCCAGGGGCGCCTGTGGATGACTCAGAACGCCCGCCAGCAGGACTCGACCACGCCCTATCCGAACCTCACCGCGTCCTGGACACAGCTGAACGGCCCGACTCTTCCGAGCCGTGTTGACATCTCTGGCCAGGACTCGATACGTCGGGCCATCACGGCGATCTCCGTGAACCCGGACAACGTCTCATCGGACATCATCGTCGCCATCGCGGGCGCTGGCATCTACCGCTGCGCCAACACGCTCGGCGGTTCGTTCCTCTTCACCGCGCAGAATGGCACCGGTATCGCGTCGCTGCCGCCGGGCATCACGCCTACGGCTATCGCCCGCGACACCATTACGTTCAACGCCGACGGCACCCGTGGGGACGCCACCAACAGCTTCTTCATCGGCACTCCGATCGGTGTGTTCTTCACCAATAACCAGGGCTCGACCTGGCAGGATGCGTCCACGCCGCTCGGCCTGCCGAACCTGGCGGTGACGTCGCTCAAGGCCAATCCGAACACCGGCTACCTCAACCTGGCCTCGTTCGGACGCGGCATCTGGCGCATCAAGCTGGACACGGTGGAGCAGCAGGTACTGGCGCCCAACCTGGTGACTCAGGTGGCCATGAGCCGCACCGGCAACACCATCTTCGTCACTGCGACGGTGCGCAATGACGGCGGTACGGCGACCCAGGTGCGAATCACCTCCGCCACCATGCAGGTCGGCACGACCACCACGCCCGCATCCTCGATCAACCCGTCGCTGCTGGGTACGATCGGCACCGGCCCGCAGAGCGCCAAGTCCGCCACTCTTACCTTCCCGGCCAGCATCGGGGGCAAGGGGGTGTCGGCGAACCTGGTGATCCAGGGCACCTACAATGGCGGCACGTTCGGTTTGAACCTGCGCACCCGCCTGCCGTAAGGCAGGAATCGCCGCAGGGCACTGCCGCAAGGCGACGCCCCCGGGCCGGTCATGGCCCGGGGGCGTTTTTTCGCCGCGTCGGTCAGAGGGGAAAGGGGCCTGCGCTCAGGAACCTCCCGGCTTGCCCCGCGCCACAGCCATGCGCAGGACCTCTTCAGGGGGCAGAGCGGCGCCTTCCGCGAAGGCGTCTTCATAGGCTGCGTCGCCAAGAGCTGCGCGGGCATCCGCGGCAGCCTTATCCACGGCAACGCTCTCGCTGGGGTGCAGCGGGCCATCCAATTCGCGCCGGATGCGGTCGGCGGCCCCCAGCAGCGGCGCGACTGCCGCCGCGTCACCCCGCGCCCCGGCGAGGATGGCGAACGCCTCCAGGGTGCCCGCCTGGTCGTCCGGAGTGTCGCAGGCCTGGGCGATCTCCAGACTCTCCACCAACAGGGCATAGGCACGATCCCAATTGCCCTGGTAGGTCTCTACCTGGGCGAGGTTGCGCAGGCGGTGGGCGATCTCCTGCGGGGCGTCAATCTGCCGGTAGCTCTCCAGTGCCTCCTCCAGGTAGGCAGCGGCCTCCGCGTAGTGGCCCTGGTACATCGCGGCCACGCCAACGTTCGCCAGGGTCATGGCGATACCCGGTGCAAAGCCCAACTCCCGCTTGACCGCGAGGCTCTGCTCGTACCATGCCAGCCCCGCCTCCGGGTCGCCCATCGCGTACGCGATGCCGCCGAGGTTGTTCAGCGCCCGCGCTTCGCCCAGGCGGTCGGCGCCCCGGCGGAACAACTCCAGCGCCTCTCGGGACCGCGGCAGAGCAGCGGCAAAGTCGCTCACCTCCCAGTCCACCACTGCCAGGTTCAGCAGAGACCCCGCCAGGTCCGCCGGCACGCCCACCTCGCGCCGCACCTCCAGCCCCTCGGTGAACCAGGCGCGGGCCTCATCCCAGCGGTGGTGCGACAGCGCGAACAGGCCCAGGTTGTTCAGCGCCAGGCCGACTCCGCGCCGGTCCCCGGCGCGGCGGAAGAGGCGCAGACACTCCTCATAGTAGGCGCCCGCCGCGTCCGCTCCCTGCATTCCGGCGAGCGTTCCCGCCCCGTGCGCCGCGCGCGCGCGCTGCCGCAGGAGGGTCACCACCTCCTCCGGCTCGGCGGCGCCGGGCTCTTGCGGCTCCGGCGGGACGGGGGCCGCCGCGAGCGCGCGCTCGAGCCATGCGCGCCCCTCCGTCGGGCGGCCGCGCACTTGCCAGTAGTCCCAGAGGCCGCCCGCCGTCTGCACCGCCCGGACCGGGTTCCGCTCCAGGTCGTGCTCCAAAGCCGCGCGTATGTTCGGCATCTCGGCGTCGATCCGCTCCAGCCATCCCCCCAGGTCGTCGCCCTCGGAGTCGGCGGTATCGAACCCCTCGGCCAGATCTGCGCACCAGGCGGCGTGTCGCTCCGCCGCCGCCTCCCGCTCCGCCGCGTCGATCTGCTCTTCGCCAAACGAACGCAGGCTTTCCAGCAGCGTGTAGCGCATCTCCACGCTGTCGTCCAGGTGTGCCACCAGCGAGTGCGCCCTCAGGCGCGCCAGCGCCTCGCTCGCCGCGGCCTCGCGGGCATCCTCGTCGGTCTCGCTCGGGTCGTCGGCCGCGGAGGAGGGGGCGTCGTCATAGCACACGGCCGCGGCCGCCGCTGCCGTGAAGCCCCCGCGAAATACCGACAGGCGTGCGAAGAACGTCCGCAGGTCCGGCGGCAAAAGTTTGTAGCTCCAGTCAATCGCGGCGTAGAGCGAGCGGTGGCGGAAGTCCGGCGCCGCGCGGCGGTCCGAAATCTGGAGGCTGCCCTGGTCGGCCAGCCGCTCTCGCATCTGTGCAGGCGCCAGCGACCCGCCCCAGGCGGCCACGAGTTCGATGGCCAGGGGGAGCCCGTCCAGCATCCGGCACACCGTCGCCACGTCCCGGTTGTTGCGCGCCGTGATCTGGAAGTCCGGGCGTGCGGCGCGGGCGCGGTCCAGGAACAGGCCAACGCTCGCCACGCTGGCGGTCTCCTCCAGCGAGGTGTCCGGGCTGTCCTCCTCCGGGGGAACCGGTAGCGGCGGCAGGGGGAACTCCCGCTCGCCGGGCAGGTGCAGGCGCAGGCGAGAGGTCACCAGCAGGCGCAACGCGGGGACCTTGCCCAGCAGTGTCAGCAGCAGCGAGCCGGCGCCGTCGGCCACCTGCTCCAGGTTATCCAGCACCAGGAGCGGCGACGCCATCTCCGCCAGCAGGTCCGCCGCCCGCCCGAGCAGGGCTTCCGGAGTGTCCTCGCGTCCCTCCCCCTTCTTCTTCGCCGCCTTATCTCCCAACGCACCGCAGATGGCATCCGGGATGCGCTCGGGTGAGGTGACGGCGTCCAGCGGCACGAACACCCCCGCACCGTCCCAGGCGCGGGTGGTCTCCACTGCCAGGCGCGTCTTGCCCACACCCCCCGGTCCGGTCAGCGTCACCAGCGGCGTTTCGTCAAGCGCGAGGCGGAGCGCCCGCCGCTCCGCCTCGCGTCCAAAGAAGCGGGTCGGGTACGTCGGGAGCCGCCGGGGCGCGGGCGGCATCTCTGGCTCACTGGGGAGCAGCACCACCGGGGTGGGCGTCGCGGGTTTCGGGGCGGGCTCGTCCCGCCCCTCCGGGAGCGCCGCCGCCAGAGCCGCCAACTCCGGCGACGGCTCCATACCGAGTTCGGCGTCGAGGCGGCGGCGGAACGCCTCATAGGTACGCCGGGCGGCGCCGGGCTGACCGTTCGCAGCCATCAAGGGGAGCAGGGCGTGCAGCGGCTCCTCCGAGAGAGGGTCCAGGTGCGCCGCGTGGCGGGCGAACTCCAGGCCGGCGTCTGGTGCGACCCGGTGGGCCAGCGCCGATAACTGCTCCACCGTCGCCTGGCATAGCCGCTCCCGCTCCGCGATCACCCAGTCTTCGTAAAAGCCCGGGAGCAGAGGTTCACGGTAGCGGGCAACCAGGGTCCGGCCCGCGGCGAGCCAGGCGTCCTCTCCTGCGGCAGTATCTGCGAGGGTTTCCAGCGCTCGCTCGACCTCCACGACATCGGTAGTGACGGCCGCTCCGGCGAGTGCGACCCACTCGTTGCCGTCCGAGCGGATCACGCTGCCCGCGGGAACCCCGGGCGGCTCCAACTGGCGCCGCAGCGAGGTCAGCGCGACGCGCAGGCGGGCGCGGGCGGTCTGAGGCGGCTCGTCCGGCCAGAGCAGGTCACACAGCGTTTCGCGCGTGTGGGAGCGGTCGGCATGGAACGCCAGGAATGCCAGGAGCGTACCTGCTTTGCGAGTGCTGAAGCGGAAAAACTCGTCGTCGCCGCGGCGGACTCGGAGCCCACCGAACAGATGTATGTTCCAGGTCGGTTGCATCGCCTCGTTACCGTTCGACCGGTGGCCGGGTTTGTCCTTGTGATCGACGATGCCGCCGAAGCCCGCTCGCCTCGCCCTTCTTGTTCCCAGAGGATCAACCACTCTAAGCCGGTGGGATGGGGTACATTTGAGAAGTGCAGAGAAGCGACTGACATCTATATGATGAGGATGCCGTGACTCAAGAGGATTCCCCAGAGGGGCCCGCCGCCGCGCCCGGGGACGCGGCAGCTCAGAGGCCGGAGGCCAGCGTTGCCGCCGGCCTGCTGGTGTGGCTGCTGGCCGAGAAGTGTGAGGAGGCGGTGGCGAGCGTCGATGCGGACTGGCGCTACCGTTTTGTCAATGCCGCCGCTCTGCGCATGATGCGCAGGGAGAGTGCGGATAAGGTGATAGGGAAGGTCATCTGGGAGGTTTTTCCCACAACCGTAGGATCGCGGTTTGAGGAGAACGGTCAGATCGCGCGCCGCGAAGGGCGCGAAGTCCTCTGGGAGGAGTACTACGCGACGACGAGGGCCTGGTACCGGGTGCGGGCTGTGCCCGACCCCGGCGTGTCGTACGCGTCACGCGGGGTGACGTTCCTTGTGCGTGACATCACCACGGAGCGCCAGCACCGGGCACAGCGTCTTCTGGACGCGGGCCTGGTGGGCATCGTCTACTGGTCGATCGACGGGCGGCTGATGGACGCCAACGACACCTTTCTGGAGATGCTGGGCTATACGCGCGAGGACCTGGCGGCAGGGCAACTGAACTGGATCCAGATGACCCCCCCGGACATGCGAGAGCGGGACGAGCGGCCCATGGCGGACCTGCTGGCCACCGGACGGCACCTGCCGTTCGAGAAGGAGTTCCTGCGCAAAGACGGCGCGCGTGTGCCGGTGCTGGTCGCGGCGGCGTTTCACGAGGGCTCTCGCACGGGGGGCGTTGCTTTTGTAGTGGACATCACGGCGCAGAAGGAGGCGCAGGACCAGTTGCGCCTCGCGCTGGCGTCGGGTGACCTCGGCACCTGGGACTCCGATGTACGCGCGGGTACGGTAACGTTCTCCGAGGAGGTGCCCCCGCTCTACGGCCGCCCCCGCGCGCCAGTGACGATCACGCTGCAGGAGTGGCTGGAGTCGTGGGTCCACCCGGATGACCGCGAGCGCATGGTCCACGCCATGGAAAACGTGCTCCAGGGTGAGCCAGACCATGGGGTGCACTTCCGCACGCTCTGGCCGGACGGCAAGACCTCACGCTGGGTCGCGACCCGCGGCCTGTTCACGCGTGACATTCGGGGCGAGCCGGTGCGAGCCGTGGGATACATCCGGGACATTACCGAGGAGATGGAGCGTGAGGCCGAGCGCGAGGCGATGCACCGACGCCAGCGCCAGTTTATGCGCGACCTTCTCTGCAGCCTGACCGAGGGGCGCTTCCGTCTGTGCCTGTCGCCCGGTGACCTGCCTCCACCGCTGCCACTGGAGCACGGTCCGGTGCCACTGGAGCTTTCCCGCCTGCATGTCCTGCGCCACCAGGTGCGCGCCGTAGCCGCGCGTTTGTGTTACGACAGGGAGCGCGCCTTCGACCTGGAACTGGCGGTGGGGGAGGCGGCGATGAACACCCACGTCCACGGCGGCGGGAGCGGCGAGGGACGCGTGGGCGCGGACGCGGCGAGAGGCGTGATTCAGGTGTGGGTGCGCGACCACGGTCACGGCATCGCAGAGGAGGCGCTGCCGAAGGTCCTGGAGAAGGGCGTTTCCACCGCCGGGACGCTGGGCCATGGCTTCTCCATGATCCTTAAGACCGCGGACCGCATCTGGCTACTGACCGGTCCGGAGGGTACCACCGTTGTTTTGGAGCAGGATCGCCTGCCCGAAGAACCGTCCTGGCTCCAACTCCTTAAGTGACCCGGAGGGACGCGATGATCTCCCAGAGATAACCGCGGAGGCATTCCCGGTTCGGATTTCCCGATGCCTGCCCGATAATCGGGTTGGCAGACACGAGGAAAGGCGAGGTTATCGGGTATGTGGGTGCATCTGGCGGCGGAGAATAGCGCGGTGAATCTGGACCACGTGAGCCGCCTGTTCGTGGAGGTGACGGGGAGCGGGGCGGCCCTGAAGGCGGACCTGAACGGGAAGACCCTGATGCTGGGGTACTTCAGTTCGAAGGAGGCCGCGCTTGCGTCGCTCGCCGACCTGCTGGCGCAGCGCGAGCGGAACGTTCCGGTGGCGCATGTGAAGGCGTCGTAGGCCCCGGCCCTGAAAAAAAACGGCCCGCGCCCCTCGAAGGGAGCGCGGGCCGTTTTGCTTCAGGACCGTTAAGCGTTAAGCGCCGGTGCGAGACAGGCGCGCGGCCTTGAACGTCCCGGCGTAGGCAAGCGTGAACGCCGCGGCCAGGTTCGCCGCCGTCCACGGCACCGCGGCGTCGCCGAACGTCGCCGTGGTGAAGGGCAGCATCCCGTTGTGCCAGTTGGCAAACAGGTTCACCGCCAGGCCCAGTGCCAGAGCGGAGGCCACCTTGATGCCCGGCCCCTTGCGCAGCAGCGCGAACGCCGCCACCGCGGGGAGAACGGAGAAGCTGACCAGGTTCCAGGCCGAGTCCGCGCCGACATAGTGGGTCACGGTGTCCGGGCCGAAGAAGCCCAGGGCGAGAGCGCCCACCATCGCCAGCCGCAGACCGGGAATCCGGCGGGTGCTGCCGGCCACCAGCATCAGCACCGCAAGCAGCGGGAAGACGATGTGGCGCAGCTTCGGACCCGTCTCGGCGGATGCGGTCTTCACCGCGTTCGCAGCGGACAGGATGCCCGCGCCGTACTTCTTCGGCTCGCCCATTGGCACGGCGCTCTTGGTCAGGATGTCACGCACCCGCGCCGGGTCCTTGACGCCCTGCGACACCACCAGCGCCGCGACCGCCGCCGCGTGCGGCGAGGCCATCGACGTACCCTGGAAGGCGTAGTAGTCGTCGCCACGCCCGCCCTGGCTCTCCGGGAACACGGTGTTCTGGAGGATACCATCCTTCGGGTCGTGGCTCTCCACCATGTCGCCGCCCGGCGCCGCCAGGGCGACCTGCTTGCCCCACGAGGAGTAGGCAGCCAGCTTGCCGCTCGGCCCGACCGAGGAGACCGCGATGCACTCGGGGAAGGCGGCAGGATAGCCGACGCCCTCGCGGAACGAGTTGCCCGCCGCGCAGACGATGACCACGCCCTTCTTGCGGGCGTACTTCACAGCCTGGTGGATGACGTCCGACGGCTGCGAGGAGCCAAGGCTCATGTTGATGACGTGCGCGCCCTTGTCTGCCGCGTACCGGATGGCGTCCGCGATGTCGGCGCTCTTGCCGAAGCCCTGGGCGCTCAGCACCTTGAGCGGCATAATGCTCGCCTCGTAGGCGATGCCCGCCGCGCCCTCGTTGTTGTTCGTGGACTCCGCAATGGTGCCCGCAACGTGGGTGCCGTGCCCGTGGTCGTCGTACGGGTCCGCGTCGTCGTTCACAAAGTCGTAGCCCGGTACGAACGGGGTACTGCCGAAGTCTTTCGCCTGCTTGCCCTTGGCGGTGGTCTTCGCGGCGACGCCGGTGTCGATTACCGCCACCACCACGCCCTTACCGCGCGTGGTCTTCCAGGCGTCTTCCACGCCGATCATGCGGAAGTTCCACTGCTCACTGTAGAGCGGGTCGTTCGGCGGCGTGAAGGCGGAGCCAGGGGAGGTCAGGCAGTCTCCGGTTGTGCAGGAGAGTGACGAGGTCTGCTGCTGCTGCTGCTGCGGCGTTGCCGATGGGGCGGCGAAGTTCCAGCGGCCGGCGCTGTCCACCCGGAAGCGGTGCTCCGACGCCCGGCTCGGGGCGATAGTCGGGTCCACCGTTTCGAAGGACGGGGCGGCGCCGGTCTGGAAGGTCTGCCCCATTGCCACCTGCTGCGCCTGCTCCTCAGCGGCCTGACGCCGTGCCTCATCGAGCGCGCCCTGTGCCACCGCGCCCGGCACCGGCTGGTACCGGAGGGTGTTGCGCATCTCCATGCTGTCCACAGGGATGGAGTACAGAACCTCCATGTCCGCCGCCTCAACGCGGGGGTCCTGGCGCAGACGCTCCACCAGGCGGCGGGCGGCGTCGGCATTGGGGGCCACGGCGCGCATCAGGCGGTTCGGGCCGCTGTACACGGAGTTCAGCTCCAGGTCCAGGCCCGTTTCCCGCTCAATGGCGGCGATATCGCTGCGCGTGACGTCGTCTCTCAGGTCCACGTCAATCGCGAAGGGGAGGGAGCGCGCGTCGAGCGGCAGCCGGGCGTCCTCCCTGAGCGGGACCAGCGAGTCCGATGCGGCAAACTCTTTATCCGAGAGCCAGACCGGCACCATCGGCGCGGCGCTGAGGCCGAGCGCCGCGACGCCGAGCGCGGCGAGGGTTAGTCGGGTCGTCTTCTTCACCTGAACCTCCTGCAGTCAGGGCCGTCGTGTCGGAAGGACTACTGCTTGTCCCCCGCGTCCGCGCGCAGCTCCGGGTGCTTTTCCAGAATATACTCGTAACGATCCTTCAGACCGGGACGGCGCGAATCAAAAAGCGGGTTGCCGCCGGCGTACACCGTGTCGGGCGTATCTCCATACTCGTTTCGTCCCGTCTTTCTGATCCACTCGTCGATCTTTTTCTTCTGCTCTTCGCTCACCGGCATGGTGACATCCTCCTGAAGGCGCCTCGCGCGCTCCGCGCGTGGGGAGGCGCGCGCGCAGACCTTCCGCCTGTAATCGTACTATACCCCGCCTGCTGCGGCGATGGTTCCCTTATCTGACACGTGGCCGCGGCAGAAGTGGCGGCCACAAAGAGCGCCTGCTACCACACGGGTATACTGGCGGGTATGCTGCTGCTTCCCCTTATTCTGACCCTGGCTCCCCCTCCTGCCTTCGCGGACGTGGCCGCCGCCCGCGGCGTCGCCTCCGACAATGCCGCTCGCACGCAGTTTATCGACGTGGACCAGGACGGCTGGCCCGATCTGGTGATCGGCGGATCACCCTTCCGCATCCTGTTCTCCCGCCCCGCGCCGCCGGGCAGCGGCTCCGGGCGTACCTTCGTGGACGGGGCAAAGGGAACGGGACTCGACGACCGCGACCACTCCTTTCTACTCTGGGGGGACCTGAACAACGACGGCCGCCTCGATGCCGTCTCTGTAGTCACACAGGATGCCGCGCAGTTCGCCAAAAATCCGCAGACCTACGCCGTCTACCTCGGCGACGGCCGCGGGAAGTTCCGGCGGCAGGCCCGGTGCGGCCTGGAACAGAAGCGTCACACCGCGACGCTCGGCGCGGTCCTGGTGGACCTCGACCTGGACGGGAATCTGGATGTCGCGTTTGGCAACCAGTACGACGGCGCCAGCCTGGTGGCGCAGCCGATGCGCGTGTTCCAGGGCAACGGCCGCGGCGGCTTCGCGGATGTGACCGAAGCGTGGGGTTTCCCCACCCACACCGTCGCGCCCGGCGCGGCCCACGCCCCGCGTCCTCTCTACGGCCTCACCGCCGCGGACCTGGACAACGACGGTTACCCGGAGCTGCTCGGCGCTGCCTACGGGCGGCAGTGGAACACACTCTGGAAGCGGATGCACGCCGCGCCGCCTCGCTATGACGATCTGGCCGCGAACTACGGCGTGGACGGTGACGCTATCCGGCACGGACGCTACACGGAGGCGGTGAAGGCGGCGCACCGGCAGCGCGGCATCCGCCGGGAGGACGAGTTGCCGTTCCGTGCCGGCGGTAATACCTTCTCGCTGGTGCCCGCTGACTTCGACAACGACGGCGACCTTGACCTCTTCTCCGCCGAGATCACGCACGCCTGGGCAGGAGAGTCCTCCGACCTGTCCTGCCTTCTGGTCAACCGCCTGGAAACGGCGAAGGTGCCGGTGTTCGACCGGCAACTCGACTCGCTCGTGGCGCCGGACCCGGAGACGGGGCGCTCCGACCGGCCCGGCCGCGGCCTGGCACGCAGCCATGCGGGGCAGACTGCATCGAACTGGAATCAGGGCGACCTGCAGGCGCACTGGGCGGACCTGGACAACGACGGTCTGCTCGACCTCCTGGTCTGCGAGTCCGACTACCCGCAGAACCGCCTGCGCCTCTTCCTGCAGAAGCCGGATCACACATTCGTGGAGCGTCAGAAGGAGTTGGGGCTGGAATGGCCGAACTGCCCTGGCCTTGCCCTCGGCGATTTCGACCGGGACGGCGATCTCGACTTTGCGGCCACCGGCTCGACCACGCGCTGGCCCGAGGCGCGTCCGAAGCCGGCGCTCGCGCTGTTTGAGAACCGTCTGCCGCCGCCGGAGAACGGCTGGCTGGTGCTGCGCCTGGTGGGGGACGGTAAGGGGGCGAACGCGAACGCCCTCGGGGCACGGGTAACGCTGACCACCGATGACGGCCGTACCCAGACACGCGAGGTGTCGGGACCGTACGGCCACTGGGCCGCCCAGACCGAGCCGGGGGTGGTGCACTTTGGGCTGGGGGCAGCGACACCCCGGCGCGTCACCGTCATCTGGCCGGACGTCCGCCGATCGCGCACCGTGATCGAGGCCCCGGCGCGCAACTCCCGCCTCGTGGTGCGGCAGGACAGTGGGAGCGCCTCTCCCGAACCCGCCACCCCATAAAAGGGAGAGACGGCCCCGGGCGCCCGGGGCCGTCAAAAACTGGCTGTGATCTCCGCGCTCTGCGGCGGGGCGCGTTTCGCCCCGGCCGCCGCTCATTGTTCTCTCACGTGTGCTTGTTGGTTGTGATCTCCGCTGGTGTGATTCTCTACTTTTCTGTTTACGAATCTTTTCTTTACTACCTATCGACCGTCAACTACCGTCCCGTGTGATCTCCGCTTGTGATCTCCTGCTTTTCCGTCTTTACCGTCTCTTCCCGACCGTCTGACTTTCTCCGCTCGTCGTGTGATCTCCGCTGTGATCTCCCGCTTCACTCACTGAATCTGACTGTCTGCTGCTTCCGTGTGATCTCCGACCCTCAAAACCTCTGTGTGATCCCCGCTTCCGTGGTCTCCCCCTGTGGCGGTGGCCCTCTTCACCCGGCCCCGTCCTTGCTTCCCGTAGGTACGTGATCTCCGCTCTCTCCCGTACTCCGACACACTCCATCGCGCATCAACATTCCGATATTAACGTCACTCCGTGAACAAACCGTGAAAAGGCAGGGTGCTCGAAAAAAATCTGCGGAAATTTTCCGCCCCACCGGGGGCTTTGCGCCGTTCCCGGCAGCTCCTTCGTAAGCCCACGATAAACAGACGCGTGAGCGGGGTGAAAAGTTACGCGGCAGGTACAATGCCGCAGAAGACACGGGCAGCCGTGCAGGCGGTGGATTCGAGAGCAATAGGAAAGGCGGAGTGCGAGGTATTATAAGCCGGCAGGGTGAGAACGGACATGGAAGATAAGATAAACAGGATTTTCGGGGAGGCGGTTTCGGTCAAGCAGGCCCTTCTGGCGAGTGACATTCCCGCGCAGGTGGCGCGGATTGCGGCGACACTGAAGGAGCGGTTGGCGCGCGGCGGCACGCTCTACTGCTGCGGCAACGGCGGGTCGGCGTGCGACGCGATGCACTTCACCGAGGAGCTCGTTTCGCGGTTCAAACGCGAGCGGCCGGGGATACGGGCCATGCACTTCCTCGACGCCGCCACCCTGACCTGCTGGAGCAACGACTACGACTTCGAGGGGGCTTTCGAAAGGCAGGTGCGAACGTTCTGCACCGAGAAGGATGCCCTCTGTCTGATCTCCACCTCGGGTAACTCGGCTAACATCTGCCGTGCGGCAGTCGCCGCTCGGGAACAGAATACCTACACTTTCGCATTGACCGGCAAGGATGGCGGCCTGCTCAGCCGCCAGGTCGATGACGCGCTGATTGTTCCCTCGCAGGCGACGGAACGGATTCAGGAAGCTCACATCCTTCTCATCCACACGTTCTGCGAACTTCTCGAAACCTGATGCCCCGCGGCGTTGCCGCGCCTTTATAAAGGGAAATGCGCCAGCAACTGAGAGAACCCACGCTTCCGGAACAGCAGAATTTTCGCCTGCGTTTGCAGCGCTGGTGGCGCCAGCACCGCTGGAGTGTGGTGATCGTCGGCTGGCTTGTCGCCATCCTCCTGGGGTTTGTCGGCTTTCTGATAGAGCAGAAGAACCAGGAGGGTTCCTGGTCCGTCCTGGGCATCCTCTACCTGACCTTCCAGCTTTTCACGCTGGAGTCGGGCAGCTACTTCGGCGTTGGGGCGATGAACCCCGCGCTGGAGGTGGCCCGCTGGATGGCGCCTCTGGTCGCCGCCTTCACGGCCGCGGAGGCCGTCGCCTCCCTGTTCTACGACAAGTGGCAACTCTGGCGGGCACGCTCCCTGCGCGGCCACGTGATCGTCTGCGGCCTGGGGGAGAAGGGCCTGCTCCTGACGCGGGCGTTCCGCGAGATGGGCCTGCCGGTCTTTTGCATCGAGAAGGACGACCTCAACGACTTCATCGCCCCCGCGCGAGCTCTCGGGGCGGTGGTCCTGATGGGCAACGCTACCGAGCCGGAGACGCTGACGCAGGCCCAGATCCAGACCGCCCGCTACCTGATTGCCGTCTGTACCGAGGACGGTGTGAACGCCGAGATCGCCACGGTCGCCCGCGCCCTGGTCAACGGCGCGGGGCACCGGGGGAGCGGTGGCGGCAGCAGTAGCAGTAGTCGGCCGCCGCTCACCTGCGTGACCCACGTGGTCAATCCCCAACTCTGGCACCTGCTGCGCCGGTGGGAGATAGCGGGCGCGGGCGATACCTTCCGCATGCAGTTCTTTAACACCTACGACATTGGAGCGCGGGCGCTCCTGTCGGCGCATCCCCCGTTTCCCAGGAGCCGCAGCCACCCGGAGTACCTGCCGCACCTGCTGGTGGTCGGCGGCGGACAGATGGGGCAGAGCGTCCTGCTGCACGCCCTGCGTGAATGGTGCGAGCGCTTTGAAATTACCGTCGGGGGTGAGGGCGCAGGCGCCGCCGCCGCTGCGCCCCCCGCGCGGCTTCACGTCACCGTCGTGGACCGACAGGTGCCGTCCGTGATGGCGTGGCTGCGCCTGCGCCACCCGGACCTCGACCGGTTCTGCGACCTGAACGCCGTGGAGATGGACACCGCCTCCCCGGAGTTCCAGCGCGCCGCCTTCCTGGAGGCGGGGGCGGGGGGCGAGGGCTTTGGCCCCGTGACCATCGCCTACGTCTGCTTGCCGGACGACTCCGAGTGCCTTTCGGCCGCGCTCGCCCTGCACCGGCGAGGCCACGCGAACTGCCTCCCAGTGGTCGCCTGCCTGGTGCGGGATGTCGGCCTGGCGAGTCTGCTCCAGGGAGAGGAGATAAGGGCGCTGGAGGACGCGGACGCCGACACGCTGTTCGGTTTCAGCCTGCTGGAGCGCACCTGTACGCCGGAACTGGTGCTGGGAGGCACTACCGAGGTGCTGGCGCGGGCAATCCATGAGCACTACCTGCACCGTCACGCCGACGAGCGCGACCAGGGCCTGGCGTCGGGGGCGACGCCGGCGAACGCGGTCCCCTGGGAGGCGCTGAGCGAGGAGTGGCGCGAGTCCAACCGCCACCAGGCGGAGCATATCGGGCAGAAGCTCCATGCCATCGGCTGCAGCATCGCCCCGGTGCTGGACTGGGGAGATGGCACGTTCCCGTTCACACCCGAGGAGGTGGAGACGATGGCGGAGATGGAGCATGAGCGCTGGCGCGATGAGCGGGTGCAGCAGGGGTGGTCGTACGGCCCGCAGCGCGACGAGGCGAAGCGGACCAACCCCAGTCTTCTTCCTTGGAACGAACTTCCGGAAGAGGCGCGCGAGTTCAACCGGGACACCGTGCGCCGCATCCCGGATATGCTGCGGCGCTCCGGCTTTCAGGTGTATCGTCTCACGGGTTCGCAACAGTAGCAGCCGCACCGGTAGAAGTCCCCTAATGGCTAAGTTTATAAATATGGTATACTTAGTCGGGAATGGAGGGGCGAGGTATGGACGCACTTCTGGCGCTGGTGGCCGATGAGTTTCGGACAGAGGAGTCGCACGCGGTTTTAGTCGGGCTGCAGGCCGCGGGGCGGCGCAGCGGCTGGGGCCGTTGCGTACGACCGGTGTTCTGGCCTGATGCCCCTGCGGGCGCCGCCGGGGACCTGGGGGCGGGTGCCACGGCAACAGATGTGGTGCTGGTGCTGCACACCAACCAGCGCGCGGCGGGGGAGGCTCTGCTCTCTGTCTGGGAGAGCGCCTCCCCGGGCCGGGTGCTACCCGTAATCGTGGGAGGAGAGGCGGAGGCGAGGGAGTGGGCCGCGCGCCTGGAGCGCCTGGCGAACGCACTGCCCCCGGTGCTCATCCGCCCCGCGCGCGACATCGTGCTGGGGCACGGCGGCCTCGTGCGCGTTACCGGCGCCGCGCAGGACCTTCTTGAGGACCGGATGCGGCTCGGCGGCCATCCGGCGGCGTGGGCTGTGGCGCGGAACGCGCCCGCCGTCTGCCCCTGCGTCGCCGCGGCTCTGCCCCCGGCTTGACAGTCCGCCCGCGCCGCGTGTTATACTCGGGTCCGCCCTCTTCTCCGGAGAACGGGGCGGGCGAAACGAGCGAGGGGGCGCGCGGGGGACATGGACGGCGCGAAGCAGCGGATCACGGTGGTCGGGAGCGCGAACGTGGACATGGTTGTCCGTCTGGAACGCCTCCCGGCGGTCGGCGAGACGGTCACCGGGGGCGAGTTCTTCCAGGTGTTCGGCGGCAAGGGCGCGAACCAGGCCGTTGCTGCGGCGCGGGCGTGCGGGAAGGAGACAGAGGTCGCTTTCGTCGCCTGCGTGGGTGAGGACGCCCTCGGCAGCGCCATGGTGGAGGGGTACCGCGCTGACGGCATCGACACCTCTTTCGTGGTGCGCACCCCCGACCGTCCCAGCGGGACCGCTCTGATCTGGGTGGACCGCCGTGGCAACAACAGTATCGCGGTCGCCCCTGGCGCGAACGACGCCCTCACCCCTGCCCACCTCGACGCCTGCGAAGAACTGCTCCGCGCCTCCGCACTGCTGGTCCTCCAGATGGAGATTCCCGCCGAGACCATCGGCCGGACGCTTGAACTCGCAGAGCGACACAGCGTCCCTGTCCTTTTCAACTTCGCCCCCGCTCGCACCGAGGAGATCCCCGTTTCCGCGCGCATGACCGGCCTTGTGGTGAATGAGGTCGAGGCCGAGGCGCTGACGGGCCGCCCCGTCACGGACCACGACACCGCGCGGGATGCCGCGCGCGCGCTGCTGGAGCGCGGCCCGCGGTTCGTGGTGGTGACGCTGGGAGAGCAGGGTGCCCTGGTCGCGGAGCGTGGCGCCGACGCCGTGTCTGTGCCCGCGTTCCCCGTCGAACCGATCGACGCCACGGCGGCGGGCGATACCTTTTGCGGCGCGCTCGCCGCAGCAGTCGTGGAGGGCAAGCCGCTCCGCGAGGCCGCGCGCTTCGCCAGCGCCGCTTCCGCACTCAGTGTCACGCGCATGGGGGCGCAGCCCTCATGCCCCCGGCGCGCCGAGATCGACGCCTTTCTGGAGGAAAGAACCCTTGTCTGAGACCCCTTCGTCCTATCCGTTCGTGGAGTACCGCCGGCGCGCCCTCGGCTGCTGGCTCGGCAAAGCTGTCGGTGGCACGCTCGGCGGGCCGTACGAGGGGCACACAAAGGGCACCTTGTCCCTGACCTTCTACGACCCGGTCCCCGACCGGATGCTGCCCAACGACGACCTGGACCTGCAGGTCGTCTGGGCCGAGGCCATCCGGCGCCACGGGCTGCCGATCCATCGCCGGATGCTCGCGGATGCCTGGCTGCGGCACATCCAGCTCCTGCCGGACGAGTACGGGGTGGCGGTGCGCAACCTCGCCGCGGGCATCTACCCGCCCGCCAGCGGGGCGTTCGACAACGGATTCACAGCGGGCATGGGCGCGGCCATCCGCACAGAGCTGTGGGCCTGCCTCGCACCCGGCGATCCGGACCTTGCCGTGGCATTCGCCCGCGAGGACGCCTGCGTGGACCACGACGGTGAGGGCGTACACGCCGCGGTCTACCTCGCCGCGCTGGAGAGCCTCGCGTTCGTGGAGCGGGACCGGGAAACGCTGCTGGACGCCGCCGCCGCGTACCTGCCCGCCGACTCCCGCGTGGCACGGGCCATCGCGGACACGCGCCGCCTCTGGGCGGAGACCGGCGACTGGCGCGAGGTACGCGAGCGTGTCTTCGCCGAGCACGGCACCCAGAACTTCACCGATGTCGCCCAGAACCTGGCGTTCACCGTGCTGGGCTGGCTCGCGGGCGGGGACTTCGGCGAGGCGCTCTGTATCGCGGTGAACTGCGGGATGGACACGGACTGCACCGGGGCCACGCTCGGCGCCCTGCTCGGCATCCTCGACCCGGACAGCATCGGCGAGGCGTGGCTCAAGCCCATCGGGCGGGAACTCGTCCTGTCGCCGGGGATGGTCGCCATGCCTGGCCTCCCGGCGACGCTGGACGCGTTCACGGACCTGGTGGCGGGCCTCGCCGTCGCCGCGGGCCGCCACTACGGCGCGAAAGTTACCCTGGAAGGCGTCCCGGCGGATGTCGCCGCGGGGGCGTCTGACGTCCCCGTGCGCTCCCCCCTCGGGCGCGACCTGCTCCTCGCCGCGGACGCGCCGACGCATCAGGGGCTGCTCTGCGCCGAACCGCTGGTGGTGTCCGTGGTCTACCCTGCCGACGTTGCGCTGACCCCTGGTGTCCCCGCGTCCCTGACCCTGCGCTTCACCGCCCCGGCCGATCTGCCCGAGGGCGGGGCGAACGTGTCGGTGCGCCCTCCCGCCGGGTGGACGGCCGAGCCTGCGGCGTTCCGGGTGGACCTCAAGGCCGGGGAGACGACCGAGCGGGAAGTGCGCGTCACGGCTCCGGCGGTTCCGGGCGCCACCGCGCGTCCCTCCGCCCCTGTGGCGGACCTGCTCCTGTCCGCGGGCGGGCTGTCCTGGCACGTCGAGGTGGGACTGCCGCTGACCCTGCCGGTCCTGCTCTGGCCGGAGGGAGAGGAAGAGGCGGCAGGGGAAGTCCGGGAGGTAGCCGGGCACTTCATCCCGCTGCCCGAGGGCGCCTGCGCCCTCGCCGCGGAGTTCAAGATGCCGTACCGCGCGCAGCCGCGGTTCGTGGTGCAGACGCCGGGGCGGGCCGTGCGGGTCTTCCTGAATGGCGAACTCCTGCACGAGCACGAGGGCACGTACCGGGTCCCCGCTATCCACCGCCCCGGCAACACCTGGAAGCAGGCCGACGTCAACCGCGGCTGGCACCGCCTCACGATCCGGGTGGCCGCGGGCGATCCCGGCCCGCTCTTCATCGGCATCGGCGACGGCGGCTCCTGGGACTGGGTCCGCGGCCTGGAGTGGCGCGTCCCCGGCACTACCGCTCAATAGGCACCGGGCGGACCGCTGCGCTCCGGAGCGCAGCGGTCCGCCCATACGTTATCAGGGCGCGAGTGCTTCGGCGACGGCCTTCTCGACCTCTTTGAGGTCCACCTTGCCCGCCCAGTGGCGGACGATGCGGCCGTCCTTGACCAGCACCACGGACGGCACTGACTTGACGCCCCACTGCTCCCACACCCCCGGGGCGTCGTCGGGCGTCGCGGCGTCCAGAAGGATGGGGTACGTGTACCGCGTCTTCTGCTTCGCCAGGAACGGTGCGACCTTGGCGGCGCCCTCCTCGTCGATGGACACACCCACCACCGAGAACTTACCGCCCGCGGCGTACTTCGCGTGCAGCTTCTGCAGCTCCGGCATCGCCTTGACGCACGGCGCGCACCAGGTCGCCCAGAAGTCCACGAGCAGGACTTTCCCGCCCGCCGACAGGCCCGCCAGCGTGGCGGTCTCGCCCTCCACGCTCTTGAGCGAGAACGCCGGCGCCGGGCGCGGCACCGGCGCGGGCAGGAACGCCTCCGGGTCCTTCACGAACGCCTCGACCTCTTTCTTCGCGCAGAAGTAATAGGTCTTGCCCTTGTAGGCCACCGCGCCCGCGATCTTCTCCTCGCCGTGCTCCTCGCCGTTCTGGGAGCAGACCAGGCATACCCCCTTCTTCGGCACGTTCTCCGTCACCACCGTCGGCGCGTCCTGCGCCACCGCGACCCCGGCGAACGCCGCCAGGCAGGCCGCCGCTGCAAACATTCGGGCCAGAGTGCGTGTCATCGTGGTTTCCCTTTCAGAAGTTCTGGGCGAACGCCAGACCGAGCCGGCGGTTGAACGCCGCGATCAGCGAGAAGGAGCGCCCCTTCCCGTCGAACCAGCTCAGGGTCGTGTGCCCGTACCGGCCATCGCACATCGGCGTCAGCACCAGGTCGTCCCGCAGTGCGAGGCTCGCCCCGAAGGGCATCAGTATCTCGCGCCCGTACTCCGAGTACGACAGACCCAGGTACGGCGCTACGCGCCCGCCCTCGCCTCCGAGCTGCTTCTGCGCGGTGACGAAGTAGGCCATGCCGCGGGGCGTGCCGATGCGGTCGCTGGAAAAGCCGGCGACGATCCCCGGCCGGGCATCGGTCTCAGTCTGCAGGAAGTAGTTGCCGACCGGGTTCACCGTGGTCCCCTCGGCCAGCGGGTTGAACTCCAGCCCGAGCTGCAGGCGCGGCGTGACCCGACGCGTGAGCGTGGTGCGCCACCGGGGGCGCTCCTGCTCCGTGTCTGCGTACCTCTGGCTGAACTGCCAGAGTCCTTCAACGCCACTCGCACGGAGCGGCGACCCTTCGCCGGGTCACCCCGTTCATGGGGGGAGCTTCGAGCGTATCCGCTGCCGCGCGTTCGGCTCCTTCTTCTTCTCCGCGCCCGCAGCGGGAGGCTTCGGCTCCTCCCCGGCGCGCGCGGGCTCTTGCCCCCGCGCCAACGCGGGGACCAGAAAAACGCTCAGGGAGGCGACGAGGGTTAAAGAGCGGGATGGAGGCATGCCTGCCCGGAGGGTACCGCGGCGCGTCCCGGGTGTCAACCCGGCCTACGCGGTGACGAGGGTGACGATGGCGTGCCCGTGGAGGCGCGGCACAGTCACCACTACGCGCCCCGTGTTCTGCTCCAGGCTGTACTCCAGTCCTTCGCCCTCCGGGGCCAGCATCACCGCCGTGATGGTCTCCGGCACGGCGATGCTCACCTTGACGTCGTACAGCGGCACCACGTCCTCGATGACGTCGAACGCCTGCCCGCGCCGCTCGGGCACGTAGTACAGCAGGTGCAGCACGTACCGCCCCGGCGTCTCCTGCCAGTTCAGCGCCGTGAGGAGGCCCGTGGGCGCGCCCGGCGCCTTCACCAGCGGCGCCGGCAGCAGGCGGTCCAGCGCGGCGCCCACGACCTCCCGGCACCAGCGCGGCGCGTTCTCCTGGTACTGCCGGAAGACCGGGTGCGCCAGGTACACGCACCGCCCCCGCTGCACCATGCCCGGGTACCCGGCGTCCTGCCCCGAGGACGGCGTGTGCGCGTGCGAGCAGAAGTGCCGCCAGCCGCGCTCGAAGTAGGGGGCCTGCACCGTCGCCAGAATCTCCGCGTCCGGCGCCTCCACCGCCACCTGATAGCCGCGCCCGTACATCACATGCGGCACCCCCTCCGGAAGCCGGCTCCCCAGCGCCGCCCCCGGCACCAGGTAGTCCGGCGCCGCGGGGATGGGGCCGACCGCGGCCACACCGAGCGACGGCAGGTTGAACCGTGGCTCCTCGCCCGGCGCCAGGCCGGACCGCGCCGAGGCGATCAGCGCGCCGCCCGCCGCCACGAACGCCTCGATCTTCGCGGAGAGGGCGTCGTCCACCGGAATCTCGTCCGGCAGGATCAGGACCTGGTAGCGGGAGAAGTCCGCCGCGTCGTCCACGATGTCGTACTGCACGCGCAGTTCGTGCAGGAGGCGCACCGCGCCGAGCACGGACGGGTTACGCCGCTCCAGCTCCAGCGCGTAGTCCGCGCGCCCGCGGATAAAGGCCTCCGGCGTCAGCACCGCCGCCTCCACCACCGGCACCGCCCCGCGGCAGTAGGGCTCCTTCGCCTCCACCGACGCATACACGCCGCCGATAAGCTCGTAGGTCTTCGCATCCAGCCTCCCGCGCGGCGGGAGTTGGTCGCCCACGCTGCACTTCGCGCCCAGGGCGAGCATCTGGAAGCACTCGAACTCCAGCGCCGCCGGGTTCTTGTAGGAGCCGAAGTCGCCCCAGGAGGTGTGGAACTTGCCGGTCATCCCCAGGCAGTCCGGGCCGAGCGTGCGGGCGTAGCGCATCGCCTGCGGGAAGTGCAGGTAGCCCCAGCCCCCGCTCGGGAGCGACTCCAGCTCGAAGTGGCTGTAGGCGTCCGCGTTCGGCCGGTGGCGCGGCCCCACGTGCCCGGAGTTGTAGAACAGGGTGGCGTCCGGCACGCGCTCGCGGACGAACGCGCTCATCTCCCGCTCCCAGTCGTGGATGACCTGCACGGCGAACCGATAGCGGTCCGCTTTGTCAGCGGGGTCCAGACCCGCGGCGTCCATCGCCTCGATCCAGTGGAGCGCGAGCGACGGACGCGGCTGCACGATGTCGAAGAACAGGCCATCTACGGGGAGCGTGTCCAGTATCTCCCCGACGTGGTCGAACAGGAACTGACGGTAGCCGGGGTGGAAGACATCGAGGTTGCGGTAGAACCCGGGCTTCAGCGGCGACGTGCCGTACTCCTTGCCCTCCTCGTCGATCAGCAGCCACTCCCGGTGCCTATCGGCGGTGTACTGGTCCCACTGCACGGTGACGTAGATCGGCGCGCGGATGCCGCGCTTGTGGCACGCCGCGATCTGCTCGGCGAGCAGGTTCCGGTTCGCCAGGTGCGGGTGGATACGCTCCGGGAACCGCTTGCTGTCATAATAAAGGTGCCCGTGGTGGCAGCGGGCGAACACGGTCACGCTGTCCACGTGCGCCCGCGCCAACGTTTCGGCGAACGCCTCCGGGTCGAAGTCGGCCCCGATGCCGTCGATGGCGGGGCTGGTGTGGAAGTCCAGGTGGACCTGTCGGTAGCGCAGGGAAAAGGGGGTGGGGGCGTCGGTCACGCGGCGTTCTCCTCGCGGGGCGGTCCCTCCGCCCGTTCTTGGCAAGAAGGTGTTACCGACCCGGCGCCCGGTTTCCTGCCAGCGCCGTGACGGCTGCGGCAGGGG
>CALEKU010000210.1 GCA_937902745.1 uncultured Armatimonadota bacterium | reverse complement strand
CTGCGGGCGTGGGGGGAGGGGTGGTCCGAGGAACGAGGACCGGGGAGGGGGGCCAAAACTCATGCCTCTCTCCGCCTACCTCCGCCTCACCCGGTTCTACTTCCGCGAGATGGTGCGCGGGGTGCCGTTCCTGGTCATTACGCTGGCGGGGATGGTGTTGCTGCTCGTGGCGGCGTTCCAGGCTGACAAGCTCTTCGACACCACGGTGTACCCGGTCACGCGGGTCATTGCGCAGGTGGTGGCGGGCGGCTTCGGGCTGTTCTTCCTGATCCTCATCACCTTCTACGCCGGGGAACTGACGTGGCGGGAGCGGGTGCTGCGGCTTGACCAGGTGACCGACGCGCTGGCGGTGCCGACCGCCGCGACGCTGCTGGCGAAGGTGACGGCGGTCCTGCTGTCGCTGGCCCTGCTGAACGGCGTGCTGATCGTCACCGGTATGTTCGTGCAGGCGGCGAAGGGTTACTTCCACTTCGAGCTGCCGGTCTATGTCGCCACGCTCTTCGGGACGATGTTCCCCTACCTGGTGTGCCTGACGTTCCTGGCGTTCTTCCTGCACGCCATCATCAACAACAAGTTCCTGGGCCACGGCGCCGTGGTGCTGATGTTCGTGGCAACCGCGGCGCTGCCCACGCTGGGCTTTGAGCGGAACCAGTACCTCTTCGGCGGGACGCCCACGCCGGTCTACTCCGACATGAACGGCTACGGGCCGTTTGTCGCGCCGGTGTTCTGGTTCTCGCTGTACTGGTTCTGCTTCTCGACGCTCCTGCTGGTCGCCGCGCTGCGGCTCTGGGTGCGCGGCAAGGACGACCGCCTGGACGTCCGCTGGCGCCGCGGCCGCCTGGGCGCCCCGGCGCGGGCGGTGGCGACGGTCTCCGCGGCGGGGTTTGTGGGCGTGGGGGCGTTCCTGTACTACAACACAGACATCCTCAACGACTATGTCACCCAGAAGGGAGAGATCAAGCGACAGGCGCTCTACGAGACCACATACAAGGCGAAGTGGGAGAAGATGCCCATGCCGCGCGTCCGCGCGGTCACGATGGACGTGGACCTGCACCCGGAAACGCGCCGGTATGGCGTGACGGGGACGTACCGCCTGGAGAACGCGACGGATAAGCCCATTTCGGAGGTCGCCCTGCTGCTGGACCGGGACCTCACTGTGAAGCGCCTGGAGTTCGGCATCCCCGCGACGCCGGATGTGATCGACCAGGAGATCGGCTTCCGGACGTACAAACTCTCGAAGCCGCTCGCGCCCGGCGCAGTCACCACCCTCGCCTTCGATCTGGCGTATGAGAAGCGGGGCTTCCCGAACGGCACGCCCAACACCGCAATCGCGGCCAACGGCACGTTCCTCACCATGCCCGGCCCGCGCATCGGCTACCAGGAGGGATTGGAGATCACGGATGAGAAGGAGCGGCGTAAGCAGAAGCTGCCGCCGCGCCGCCGCATGGCACCGTACACCGACCTTGCGGCGCGACAGAACACGTACCTGGGCAACGACGCGGACTGGATCGACTTCGAGGCAACCGTTCGCACCGCGCCCGACCAGATCGCGCTCGCGCCCGGGTACCTGCAGAGGGAGTGGACCGAGAACGGACGCCGCTGCTTCCACTACAAGATGGATGCGCCGATCCGCAACTTCTACTCGTTCCTGTCCGCGCGCTATGCGGTGAAGAAGGACACCTGGACCGGTAAGGACGGAAAGAAGGTCGCCCTGGAGATCTACTACCACCCGGCGCACACCTACAACCTGGACCGGATGATGGAGGGGACAAAGGCCGCACTCACCTACTGTTCGGAGAACTTCAGCCCGTATCAGTTCCGCCAACTCCGCATCCTGGAGTTCCCGGCCTATGCCCAGTTCGCGCAGTCGTTCCCGAATACAGTGCCGTACTCCGAGAGCATCGGCTTCATCGCGCGGGTGAACGAGTCGGCGGAGGATATCGACTATCCGTACTACGTCACCGCGCACGAGGTGGCCCATCAGTGGTGGGCGCACCAGGTGCTCGGCGGCGACGTCGAGGGCTCGGAGATGCTCTCCGAATCGCTCGCAGAGTACAGCGCGCTCATGATCCTGCAGCGGAAGTACGGGCCGGACCAGATCCGCCGCTTCCTGCGCTATGATCTGGACCGCTATCTGCGGGGCCGCGGCTCGGAGCGGGAAGAGGAGAACCCGCTGGTGAAGGTGCAGAGCCAGCAGTATATCCACTACCCCAAGGGCGCGCTGGTATTCTACGCCCTCGCCGACCGGATCGGGGAGAAGCGGCTGAACGCCACGCTGGCGCGCTTCGTGAAGGACAAGGGCTTCCAGCAGCCGCCGTATACCACAGGGGCGGAGTTGGTGTCGTACCTGCGGGAGGACGCGACTGAGGACGAGCAGGCGTTCCTGACGGACCTGTTCGAGAAGATCACGCTCTACGACCTGCGCGCGACCGAGGCGGTATCCGAGAAGCTGCCGAACGGCCGGTGGCGCGTGACCCTGACGGTCACGGCGGCGAAGCACAACGCGGACGGCGGCGGCAACCAGACGCTGGCGGTCCTGAACGATTACTTCGACGTGGGGGTCTTCGCCCGGCCGACGAAGCCGTCCCGGGACCGGGACGCACTCGGCAAGCCGCTCGCTCTCCAGCGGCACCGCCTGACGAAGGAGCAGAACACCTTCACCTTCGAGGTGGCGGAGGAGCCGGCGAAGGCGGGCATCGACCCGTACACCAAGCTCATCGACCGCCTGCCATCCGATAACGTGACCGCGGTCAAGGCGAAGGGGGCCACCACGACGGCCGTCCCCACTCCCTGAATCCGGGATTCTTCGCTCCGCCCTGCGCCACCAGCGCAGGGCGTTTTTTCGGTTACGCCAGGAGGACATCCTCCACCGGGCGGCGCGGCGTGGAACGGCCGCGGGGAGCGTAGCCCAATCCCAACACGCAGTGCAGGGCGCCCGGGACACCCAGAAGTTCGCTGACCTTCGGGCGCAGAGCCTCGACCTGGAGGGGCCCGTTCAGGTAGCAGGCCGAAACGCCCTCAGAGGCCGCGAGCAGCAGGACATGGTCCAGCGCCTGCCCCGCTGCGATCCAGTCCGCCACGCCCTCCTGCTCCGTGCCCAACAGGGCTACCTGCGGCACCTGCTCCAGGAGGCGGCCTGTCTGCGCCGCCAGCACAGCGCCGGGCTCGGTCGTGGACGCAAGCGGGCCAGCGTAGGCGACCTGCTCGCCGACCTCGACCGGATAGCCCGGCATCCCCCCGCCTCTCCCTGCGCGCTCCCCACCCAGCCACCCCGCCATCTCCGTGCGGAAGGAGCGGGAGCGGGCCAGCCGCAGGTCGGCTTCGTGGTTCAGGCCGCGCAGAAGCGGACGCCGATCCGGCTCAAGAGGGACAAGTCGGGCCCCCTCGGCGCGGGCGGCGGTCCCTAACTCCTCCAGCAGGCCGGGCGGCAGCGGGCGCGTTTCAAACGAGAGCCAGTTCGTGTGCCGCCGCGGGATGGCGCGGAAGAGCCGCTGATCCTCAGCGGTGGGCGGGGATGTCTCGCCCAGGTGGACCCGGGCCAGCAGCGCGGGGTTCTCCTGGTCCGGCAGGATGTCCACCCGGGGGGCGTAGCCAACGTGCCGAATCGCCACGCGCAGGTGGAACAGGGCGGCCCCGCAGCTCATGACCAGTTCCCGCCCCTGAGGGTCGAGCACTGGCAGGATGCGGGACCAATCCGCGTACAGGTCCACGTGCCCACCGTCGATTCGGAACTGCCAGGGCTGCGTGTTGTGCCCGGACGGCGCGAAGACAGCGTAACCCAGCAGGAACCGCAGCTTCTCGGCGGGCGTCCCCCCCACCGGGAACTCCTCTTCGCGGGGAAGCGACGCTGCCCTGTATTCATGAGCGGCCATAGTAGCCCCTCCCTTCTCGGTATCGCGCGGAGCGCGCGAGCGCCGTTGTCAGGTGTGGGCGGGTGTGAGAGGGCGCGCAGGCACCATCTCGCCCGGCGGCACGCGTAGCACCAGCACCGAGTACGGCTCCGCGATGGCGTGGTGGAAGGAGGTAGAGCCGAGCGTAAGCCGCTCGAAGAACCCGTGCCCCTGGGCACCGACGATCAGCAGGTCGGCGCCGGTCTCGGCCATGACGGTTCGGATGCCGTCGTCGGGCCGGGCGTCCACAACGCGATGATCGAACGTGCACCCGAGCGGGGCGAGTTGCTGGATGACGCACTCGTTGCGCTCCTCCAGGCGGCGCCAGATCAGCTCTGCCGGGTCCTGAATGAACTCAGGCAGGAGGTGGCGCACGGAGCGCGCGGACTCCCGCGGGTAGCAGGTCACGACGGTGAGATGGGCGATACCGCGCGGGGCAAGGTCGAGCAATCGAGGGATGCAGCGGTCCATGTAGGCCGAGTGGTCGGTGGCGAGAACGACCCGCAGGGGCGGATTGTCGCCCTCCGCGGCCGGGGCCTCCTCGGACTTCCCGGACCGGGCGATGAGCACGCTCTGGTGCGCGCCGACCACGAGGGCGCGGCTGACGCTGCCCGCGAGCAGGGCGCGCACGGGACCTTTGCCCGAACTGCCGACCGCGATCAGAGAGGCGCCCGTCCGGTCGGCGTGGTCGATAAGCTCCTGCGCGGCGGGCCCGATAGAGACTACCGCGTCGCCAGGCTCAAGACCGCCGCGGGCGATCTCGCACTCTACCTCCCGGCTCAGGGCGTGGCCCGCGTCCTCCTCGGCCCGGAGAGTGTCAGCCACAACGCCGGCCCCGACCATGCCGTACTCTCCAGCGGCGAAGACGGGCGGCAGGGAAATGGCGTGGACGGCATCCACCACCGCTCCCGTGGGCTCAAGGCGCAGCAGCATCCGCACCGCCGACGCGTGCCGCCGCTCCGTGTCCACTCCGACGACGATTCGGTACATTTATCTACCTCCCCGGGGCATAGCACACAAAAACACCCCGTAAAGAAGTATCTCCCGCTCTCGTCGCGCGCGCGTCCCCGGATTGGCGGATACTAAAGCGCTGCTACTGCTCGACCTCCCATCCCCGCAAGTCGCGCAGGAGCGCATGAGCCGTCATGTCCAGTTGGATGGGCGTAACGGAGATGAAGCCCTCGCCCACGGCGCGTACATCGGTGCCGGGCGCGGCCTCCTGATCGTGCAGCCGGCCGCCAAGCCAGTAGTAGGCGCGGCCGGCGGGGTCGAGGCGCTTCTCCATCCGGTCCACGTACTGTCGATCGCCCTGTACGGTCAGGCGCGCGCCCTTCAACTCCTCCTGGGGGAGCGAGGGCGCGTTGACGTTCAGCAGAGTGGCCGCCGGGAGTTTGTGCGCGTGGACGGCGGGGGCGAGCGTTTCGGCGACGTACCGGGCGACCGGCTCCCAGTGGATCGTCTCCTCGTAGGACGCGACCGACACCGCAATTGCCGGGAAGCCGTAGATCGCCGCCTCTTTAGCCGCCGCGACCGTGCCGGAGTAGGTGACATCCCAGCCGAGATTCGGCCCGTGGTTGATGCCGGACACCACCACATCCACCTCCTCTTTCGCCACCTCCAGCAGACCGAGCGTCACGCAGTCCGCAGGCGTGCCGGAGCAGCCCCAGCCGAGGCCGCCGTCGGCCATGGCGGTTTCGCGCAGACGCAGAGGCTTGTGCATGGTGAGGGCGTGTCCGGACGCCGACCGGGGGCGGTCGGGGGCGCACACGAAGACGCGGTGGCCGGTGGCCTCCAGCGCCTGCCGCATCGCCAGGATGCCGGGCGCGAAGATGCCGTCGTCGTTGCTGAGAAGGACACGAAGCGGGGAAATTCGGGACATGGGCGTGGCTCCGGCTCAGTATACACCGCCGGAGCCACGCGGGCTATCGCGGGGGGCGCGCCCGGCCCGTGCCCCGGCTCAGAGCTTGTCGTCCGTGGTCATGTACTGCACGGCGGGCGGCGTCTGCTCCCCGATGGTCTCCTCGACCCGGCGGAGCTGCTCCTCCAGGGCCCCGAGGCCCTCGTCGCCCTCGTACATCTCCATGTGCTCCAGGATCTGCCGGCGCACCGCGCGCAAATCCTCGATGTGCCCCAGGGTCAGCGCAGACTGGGCGGCCTGGATGATCGCCTCCCGCTCGTACGTCGTGGTATCGGTCTCCATCTGAATCGTCTCGTCCGTGTGGTTTGTCATCGCTCGTCCACCTCCTGCGGGGTTTATACCCGCGCGGCGCGGACACAATCCGACACAACGTGGACGGCGTACGTCAGATCCTCCTCCGTGGTGCCGCGGCCGAAGGAGAAGCGGACGGCGGCGCGAGCGAGGGGGAGCGGAAGGCCCATCGCGAGCAGGACGTGGGACGGGTCAATAGAGCCGGACGCGCACGCGGACCCGGAGGAGACGGCGACCCCGTGCAGGTCGAGCGACAGCAGCAGCGTCTCTCCGTCTGCCCCGGGGAACGACAGATTGACGTTGTTCGGCAGGCGGCGCGGCCCGGGCTCCGGCCCGTTGAGGCGCGCGTCGGGCAGTTCGCTCCGCACCGCCGCCAGGAAGCCGGCCTGGAGGCCCGCCAGTCGCGCCGCCTCGGCATCGCGCCATGAGGGGAGCCGTTCCACCGCCTTGCCGAAGCCGACGATGGCGGCGGCGTTCTCGGTGCCCGCGCGCTTCTCGCGCTCCTGCATGCCACCGTGCAGCCAGGGCGTGAAGCGGACGCCCTTGCGGACGAAGAGCGCACCCGCGCCCTTCGGGCCGTAGATTTTGTGCGCTGAGAGGGTCATCAGGTCCGCGCCCAGGGCGTCCACGTCGAGGGGCATCTGCCCCAGCGTCTGCACAGCGTCGGTGTGGACCGCGACGCCCTCGTCCCGCGCCTTCACCGCCCGCGCGATCTCCGCAATGGGCTGCACCGTCCCAACCTCGTTGTTGGCGTGCATCACCGAGACCAGCGCCGTGCGCCCCGGGACCACGGCCTCCGCTACCGCCCCGGGCGCCACAGAGCCGTCCGGTTCGACATCGAGGTACGTCACCGAAAAGCCGAGGACGGACTCGGCAAACTGGGCGCAGTCGAGCACCGCGTGGTGCTCGGCGCGGGTGGTTACCAGATGGTCGCGCCCGCTCTGCTGCTCACGGGCTGCGAGCAGTACCCCCAGCAGCGCCGTGTTGTCCGCCTCGGTGCCGCCGGACGTGAAGTAGATTTCGGAGGCGTGGCAGCCGATGATCTCCGCCACAGCGTCCCGCGCCCGGTCAATGGCGCGGCGGACATCCTGCCCGAATCGGTGGACCGACGAGGCGTTCCCGAACAGGTATCCGTCCCCGTCCCCCAGGAACGGCAGCATCGCTGCGCGGACCTCCGGGTCCACGGGCGTCGTTGCGGCGTAATCGAGGTAGATCGTGCGTCGTGCTGCCACGCGCTATTTTATCGCGGAGAGCGGAATAAAAAATGCACGTCCCCTGGACAGGATTCTACCGTTTTATGTTATAGTGCAGTGTACCGACACTCACCCGATACTCTCCCGACCCCAGGGGTTGAAGGCTACGGAATGACGACGACATCACGGAAGACGGTTCCGCCGGAACTGCGCGCTCCCCACCCGCACAAGCGCCGACAGGTCGCGGACGGCTTGCGCGAGATGGTGCTCACCCTCTCGCCGGGCGACCGCCTGCCGTCGATCTCCGACCTGGAGCGCCACTTCCGGGTCGCCAAGTCTACCGTCGAACTCGCCGTCGCCGACCTGTGCGTCGAGGGACTGATCTACCGGCGGCAGGGATCGGGGACCTTTGTCGCGGAGCCCGGGGACGCGGGGACGACGGAGCAGGACGCCGCCGCCCGCCCGCGGGCGGGATTCCTCGCCGTGATGCGGACCCACGGCAGCCGCTCCAGCATCTTTCAGACCATCGTCGAATCTCTCGAAGAGGAGGCACGACGGCAGGGACAATCCCTGGTACTCACCCTGGATCCGGACATGGGGCGGAACCTGGACCGCGCCACCGAACTGTGGCGCGACGGGAAGATCGACGGATTTATCCACGTCGGCTCAACCCAGTGGGAGCAGTTCCCGGAGATGCCGGGCGTTATCATCGGCGAGGTGCCGGAGAGCGCCGGGGTGCACCAGGTCGTCGTCGACAATTTCGGCGCGGGCGTCCGCGCCGCGGAGTACCTGACCTCCCTGGGCCACCGGCGGATGGCCTACCTGACGACCCCGGGGTTCTTCGCCGGAGAGCCGCGCTCCGCAGGGTTCGCGGAAGGCGCGTCCCGCGTGGGTGCGACCGTCACCACGGAGGTCCTGTCGTGGACCGGGACGACGGCGTGGCAGGACCGGGAGCACCTGAAGCAAGCGCTGCGCGGCCTTCTGGAGGGGGATGACCCGCCCACCGCCTTCTTCACCAGCCATGACTTCCTTGCCGTCGCTCTTCTGAACACCTTTTCCGCCATGGGAATCCGGGTCCCCGAAGAGGTGTCAGTCGTCGGCTTTGACGACCTGCCGCTCATCGCCTCCCACCACCACCCGTCGCTGACGACCGTACGGATGCCCTGCCCCGCTCTCGCCGGGCTGGCCGTCCAGACGCTCCAGGAGGCCGTCCAGTTCCCCGCCCTGCCGAAGCGCCGGCTCCGGCTGCCGGGCGAATTCGTCATCCGCGAGTCGACCGGTCCGTGCCCGTCACGACCGGCCTCCGACTGACCTTCGTTACCATCGTCGCCTGTTCCGGGGTACCGTAGCCCCGACCGTCAATGAGGAGAAAGAAATGCACAATGTCTCTGCCGTGCGCCGGGGTTCTCCGCGCGGTGCAAGCTCCGCCTTTACGCTGATAGAGCTTCTTGTCGTTATTGCCATCATCGCCATCCTAGCTGCGATTCTGTTCCCGGTGTTCGCACAGGCTCGAGAGAAGGCGCGCCAGACCGCCTGCCTGTCCAACATGAAGCAGATCGGCATCGGCCTGATGATGTACACCCAGGACTACGACGAGACCCTGCCCGGAAACGACATCAGCGTCGAAGGCATCGGCTTTGACCTGGGCTTCATGCAGCCGAACACTGGCGAAAACTACACCCGGCGCAACTGGGCGCGGGACACGCAGCCGTACATTAAGAACCTGGCCCTGCTGGTCTGCCCGAACGCCCAGCCGCGCTCCCTCGGTGCCAATGGGGCCACGAGCGCCTACCGGGAAACGGACTTTCCGGGCGGCGGCAACGCGAGCTACCTGCTGAACCAGATCGCCTCTACCAAAGCACTGGCGGTGATCCCGGCCCCGGCGAATATCGTATACCTTCAGGAGTACGCCTATATCAGCCGGACTGCCCAGTGCCGCCCGCGCCGCACGGTAGACCCGGTCACCGGCTACACGGAGGACTACACGGGCACCTATGTGGAGTTCAACCACCCGTTCTACAACGCCATGCACAACGGCGGCGGTAACCGCCTGTACTGCGACGGTCACGCGAAGTGGACGAAGCGGACGGGGATGACGTTCGCCGACTACGGGGCCATCGGCAACAGCACCACGGGGGTTCCGGCAACCAACTACTTCCGCGATGACACGGCGGGCGCGAACGCCGACGACGCGCTGCAGTTCAACGCGGCCTTTTAGCGGGAGGGTCAATCTGGGATGGCGCGGCGAGCGGCCGCGCCACCCCAGCAGCTACGATAAAGGGCGCCGTCAGGCGGGGGGCACGACGACCTTCAGTTTGCCGGTCTTCACGTCGTAGATGGCGCCGGAAACGGGGATATCGTTCGGAATCAGCGGCGAGTTACGCACCGCCTCGACGTCGTCGCGGACGCTCTGCTCCAGGTCCGAGAACGGCAGGAAGTCGCGGTCGCCCACGTCCACCCCCAGGTCGGCCTTGATCTTCGCCGCCAGGTCGGCGTTCTGGAACGTCAGCATGCCGCAGTCCGTGTGGTGGATCACCACCACCTCCTGCGTGCCCAGAAGCCTCTGCGAGATCGCCAGCGACCGCAGGGCGTCCTCCGAAACGCGCCCCCCGGCGTTGCGGATCACATGGGCGTCGCCCACGTTCAGCCCCAGGAACTTCTCCGGGTGCAGGCGCGCGTCCATACACGTCACCACCGCCACCTTCCGTGCGGGCGGCATCGCCTTGTCGCCCTGGTCGAACGAACCGGCGTAGGCTTCATTCGCCTGTAGAAACGCATCGAATTCCGGCATCTGGGTATCCTCCGAGAAGAAATACGACTAATCGGATAGATGATACCCTGTTATATACTCTACCATGCCCTGTGGGGACTGCCGGGTACAATCCGGCTATGGGAATCCTCGTGCTGCTCCTGAGCGCGGTGAACGTGGGCGGGCGCAAGGCGCCGTCGGCGGACCTGCGGGCGGTCTGCGCCGGGCTGGGCTGGGAGCGCGCGGAGACGCTGCTGGCGAGCGGCAACGTCATCGCCGACGTGGGCGATCTGGCTCCGGCGGACGCCGCCGCGAAACTGGAAGCGGCGATACGCGACCGGTTCGGCTTCGACAGCGCCGTGATCGCGCGTACCGCCGACGACCTGGACGGCGTGATCGCGCGTCAGCCCTACGCCGAGTTCCAGCCGAACCTCCTGCTTACGCACTTCCTCCCGCGGGCGCCGACGCCGGACGCGGCGGCAGCGCTGGAGGCGTTTAACCGGGAACGGGAAGACTACGTCCTGGACGGCCGAGAAGTGTTCCTCCGGTACGAGAGTGGTATGGCGAACGCGAAGCTGACAGCCGCGGTGCTGAAGCGTACGCTGGGCGTGCCGGGCACGGCGCGCAACTGGAACACGGTCCTGAAGCTGCGCGACCGCGCCCGCGCTCTGGAAGGGTTTGAGGCAAACTAAGCCGCCGCAGCGGCAGCCTTTACGCCCGGCCGGACGATGCGCGGCAGGTGGTCCTCAATCACACGGCGCTGCGGTTCCAGCCACTCGGGCAGGCACAGCCGCTGGCCCAGTTCCTCCTCCGGCTCGTCCACGGTGAACCCCGGGCCGTCGGTGGCGATCTCGTAGAGGACGCCACCCGGCTCCCGGAAGTAGATGCTCTGGAAGTACTGCCGGTCCATCTGCGGCGACACGTTATAGCCCGCCTCCACCAGTTTGTCGCGCCAGGCCAGCTCCGCCGCATTGTCCGCGACCCGGAACGCCACGTGGTGCACCGCGCCCGCGCCCATGAGGCCGCGCCGCGCGCCCGCGCCTGCCTCGCGGACCCGCACCGCCGCGCCGGGTATGTGCTCCTCACCCGCAGTCAGTCGTCCGTCCGCGACCGCGCGGAAGCCCAGCGTCTCTGTGAGCATGCCGCGGCTGCGCGCGGGGTCCGCCACCTCCAGCGACACGCTCTCCACCCCGCGCACCGTGTAGTCGGCCGGGATGCCCGCGCCGTCCCAGCCGGAGCGCGCGTCCCCGGGCTGCTCCGTCAGGACCAGTGCCATGCCGTCCGGGTCCGCGAAGCGCAGCGCCGCCGCATCCCCCTCGACCGTCACGCCCGCCTTTTCCAAACGCTCACGCCACCACCCTACGGCCCCCTCGGGAACGGAGAGGTTCGTGCTCACCACCTGCCCGGTCCCGATGCGCGCCGGAGACGCCCCGGGCCAGGGAAAGAAGGTTAGAATCGTTCCGGGCCGCCCGAGGCCGTCACCATAATAGAAGTGGTAGGTCCCCGGGTCGTCGTAGTTGATGGTCACCTTCACCAGGCGCAGGCCCAGCAGGCCGGCGTAGAAGTCCAGGTTCCGCTGGGGGTCGCTCGCAATGGCCGTAACGTGGTGGATGCCGCGGATCATGGCGCTGCTCTCGCTTTCAAAATCCCATCGATCAGTCCGTCGATGGTGTGGTCGGCAGCAATACACCCCGGCGCGCGAATCAGTTCCTCGCATGTCTGCGCGGTAACCGGCCCGATGGCCGCCAGCAGGACGTTCTCCGGCACCACGCCCGCCCCGACCGCCTGCACGAAGTTCTTCACTGTGGACGCCGAGGTGAAGGTGATGACGTCCACCTCGCCTGCCTGGAGCATCCGGCGCATCTCCTCCGCGCCCTCCGTCTCCAGCACCGTCTCGTAGGCGGTGACCACGTCGACGTGCGCGCCCATCTCCCGCCACGTTTCGGGCAGCACCTCGCGCGCCTCCGCTGCCCGGAGGATCAGGATGTCAAGGCCGTTCACCGACTCCGGGAACTGCGCAATGACCGCCTCGGTCACGAACTCCGTCGGCGCGAAGTCCGCCCGGATGCCCCGCTCGGCGAGCGCCTGGGCTGTGGCCGGGCCGATCGCCGCCACCTTCGCCCCGCCGAACGCCCGCGCGTCCTTCCCCCGTGCCGCCAGCCGCTCGAACGTATGCCGCACCCCGTTCGCACTGGTGAACACGACCCAGTGGTAAGGGCGGCGGTTCCCTGCGGGGGATGGCCCTCCTCCCGTGGTGGAAGGCCCCCCTCCCCGGTCCTCGTTCCTCGGACCACCCCTCCCCCCATTAATGGGGG
>CALEKU010000209.1 GCA_937902745.1 uncultured Armatimonadota bacterium | reverse complement strand
GTAGCCCATGAGGAACGACAAACAGCGCCCGAATGTCGTGGTGGTGTACGTGGACGACATGGGCTACGGCGACCTGTCCTGCTTCGGCGGGCCGCGGGGCCGCACGCCCCACATCGACCGGCTCGCGGCGGAGGGCATCCGCTTTACGCAGTTCTACGTCAACTCCCCCATCTGCTCGCCGTCGCGCACCGCGCTCACCACGGGCCAGTACCCCGCCCGCTGGCGCATCACCTCGTTCCTGGAGACCCGGCAGAGCAACGCCGCGCGGGGCATGGCCCAGTGGCTCGATCCGAAGGCGCCGACCATGGCGCGGGCGCTCCAGCAGCGCGCGGGCTACGCCACCGGCCACTTCGGCAAGTGGCACATGGGCGGCCAGCGGGACGTGGGCGAGGCGCCGCTCATCACGGAGTACGGCTTCGATGCGTCTCTGACCCAGTTTGAGGGGCTCGGCGACCGGGTGCTCGCGATGCTGGACGACCGGGACGGGAAGCCGCCGCGCAAGATGCCGCTGGGCGAGGGCAGCGAGAAGCTGGGCCGCGGGAAGATCACCTGGCGGGACCGCGCCGAGGTCACGGACGCGTTCGTGGATGCCGCCACGGCGTTCATGGAGAAGGCAGAGAAGGCCGGCAAGCCGTTCTATGTCAACGTCTGGCCAGACGATGTCCACTCGCCCTTCTTCCCGCCCGCCGGGATGCGCGGCGACGGCAGCAAGCGCGCCCTGTACGACGGCGTTCTGCGCCACATGGATGCCCAACTCGGGCGTCTCTTCGACTTCGTGCGCACCGACCCGAAGCGGCGCGACAACACGCTCGTCCTCTTCGCCAGCGACAACGGCCCGGAGCCGGGCGCCGGGTCGGCCGGGCCGTTCCGGGGCGCGAAGGCGAATCTCTACGAGGGCGGCATCCGCACGCCGCTCATCGCGTGGGGCCCCGGCCTGCTCCCCTCCTCGCATGCCGGCTCCACCAACGACCGCGCCGTCCTGTCCGCCGTGGACATCGCCGCCAGCCTGCCGCGCCTGGCGGGCATAGAGCCGGAGCGAGCGGCCGATCTGGACGGCGAGGACCTGAGCGCGACTCTGCTCGGTCGGAGCGAGGCGGGTCGCCGCGCGCCGCTCTTCTGGTCGCGCCCGCCGGACCGCCCCGGCCCGCCCCGCAACCCGTGGCCGGACCTCGCCATCCGTGACGGCGACTGGAAGCTGCTCCTGTGGGACACGCCGAAGGAGCGGGTGACGCTTCACAACCTGCGCGCCGACCCGCGCGAGCGCAGCGACCTTGCATCCGCGCACCCCGACGTCGTCCGCCGCCTCCGCACCGCCCTCCTCGACTGGCGCAAGACCCTGCCGAAAATGTAGCAAGTTGTTGCCGCGGGTTTTGCCGTGGGCTTCAGCCCGCGGCTAACTGCGGCAACCCGCGGCAAAAAACAGCGCCGCCGAGGGGATTCCCCTCAGCGGCGCAACCAGTATTCGCCCTACGCCTTTGCCCTCCTCCTGAGGAGAGGGCAAAGGAGGAGAGGGCAAAGGCGCCTCTGGCTTAGTACCGGTAGGTGTCGGACTTGTACGGTCCCTCAGGCGTGACGCCGATGTAGGCAGCCTGCTCGGGGGTCAGCTCGGTGAGCATCGCGCCCAGCTTCGAGAGCTGCAGCCGCGCCACCTTCTCGTCGAGGTGCTTCGGCAGGACGTAGACCTGACCGACCTCGTACCGATCCGGGTACTGCCACAGCTCGATCTGCGCCAGCACCTGGTTGGCGAACGACGAGCTCATGACGTAGGACGGATGCCCGGTGGCGCAGCCCAGGTTCACCAGGCGCCCCTTGGCCAGCAGGATGATCCGCTTGCCGTCGGGCCAGATCACATGGTCCACCTGCGGCTTGATCTCCTCCCACTGCAGGTCCGCAAGGCCGGCAACATCAATCTCGTTGTCGAAGTGGCCGATGTTGCAGACGATGGCCTGGTCCTTCATCTTGTCCATGTGGGCGCGGGTGATGATGTCCTTGTTGCCCGTGGCCGTGACGAAGATATCCGCCTTGTCGGCCGCGTACTCCATGGTGACGACCCGATACCCCTCCATGGCCGCCTGAAGCGCGCAGATGGGGTCGATCTCGGTCACCCAGACCTGCGCGGACAGCGCCCGTAGCGCCTGAGCAGAGCCCTTGCCCACATCGCCGTAGCCGCAGACCACCGCGATCTTGCCCGCCACCATGACGTCGGTCGCCCGCTTGATACCGTCCACCAGCGACTCGCGGCAGCCGTAGAGGTTGTCAAACTTGCTCTTGGTGACCGAGTCGTTGACGTTAATCGCGCGCACCTGCAGGTCGCCCCGCTTGCTCATCTCGTAGAGGCGGTGGACGCCGGTGGTGGTCTCCTCCGTCACGCCCTTCACCTGGGCGAGCCGGGTGGAGTACCAGGTGGGATCGGTCTTCAGCTTGGCCTTGATGCTGGCGTAGAGGATCGTCTCCTCCTCCGACGTCGGGTTATCCAGCACCGACAGGTCCTTCTCCGCCTTCGCGCCCAGGTGGAGCAGCAGGGTCGCATCCCCGCCGTCGTCGAGGATCATGTTCGTGTAGCCACCGTCCGGCCACTCGAAGATCTTGTGGGTGTAGTCCCAGTACTCCTCCAGGCTCTCGCCCTTCTTGGCGAAGACCGACGTCCCGCTGTAGGCAATAGCGGCAGCGGCGTGGTCCTGCGTGGAGAAGATGTTGCAGCTCGCCCAGCGCACCTCGGCGCCCAGCGCCTTCAGGGTCTCGATCAGGACCGCAGTCTGGATCGTCATGTGGAGCGAGCCGGTGATGCGCGCGCCCTTGAGCGGCTGCGCGGCGGCGTACTCCGAGCGGATAGCCATGAGCCCGGGCATCTCGGTCTCGGCAATGGCGATCTCCTTGCGTCCCCAACCGGCCAGGCTGAGGTCGGCCACGGCGAAGTCGGTCGCCAGAGTGGCTTCCCGGGTGGAGGTCGTCGTTTCGGTCATGCGGTTACAACTCCTGACAAAGAAAAAACCCACCCCGAAAAATCCCGGGGTGAGCGCAGTTTGTGTGCTGAGCCTGGTCCACAAACGCGGATCGCAGCGCTCCTCAGCGTGAGTTCAGTATACCATTGACGAGGTCAATGCGACAGGGCGTCGGCGGAAGTAAGGAGAGTCACCGACTACCCGGCGCGCAAAAGGGTGATGTCGCCGAGGTGCGGGCGAGCCGCATACTGCACCACGCCGGATTTCACGTCCGCCCGTGTGGACCGCGCGCCCTTCTGCCGCACCTCGCATGCCTTCCAGTCGGCGGGGACATGGGTGACGAAGGTCAGCGGGAGGTCGTAGAGCGTGCCGTCCGCTTGCGTCGTCACGCCGATGCGGAGTTGGCGCCCGCCGCTCTCGGCGGCCCCCGCCTGTACCCGGGTGCCCTCGCGCAGGGTGGTGTAGACGTGCACGGAGATGTGGTCGGTGATCCAGAGCCGGTCGCGGCGCGCCTCCAGCAGGTCCAGGAACTTCACGAAGATGTCCATCGGGGTCACAATCCAGTCGCCGCCCACGCCGTGGAAGATGAGATACCCGAGGTCCTTCTTCGTAATGGCGGCGTCGGCAAGTGCGACCATCTGCTCCGGGGTCTTCGGGCCGATCATCGCCCCGTTTCTGCCGAACGGCGGGCGTTCTATAAGGTGGAGGGGCTTCAGCGCGGCGGCTACCTGCGGGTCGGTGACGGTCCAGTCCTCTGGCTTCACGCCCGGCCGCCCGAATGAGATCAGACGCGGCTTTGGGCCGGGATCGACACGGTAGATGACCTCGTTGCACTGCGCCAGTTCGTCGCGCAACTGCTCCGGGGAGCGTGCCCCCTTGTGGGTCTGCGTGTGATTGCCGTAGACGACGCAGGGCAGGCCGGGCAACTCCCTCTCCCAGGCGCGTGCCTGCCGCTTCCAGGCCGGCATGCCCGGGTTGACGTAGAACGTCCCCACCAGATCGCGCTTCTTGAACTCGGGCACCACGTTCGTGACGTGAGACGGAACGCTGTCGTCGAACATCAGGCAGAAGGCGCCCTGCCTGCCGTCCTTCCACGGCGTGATCTCGGTGTGGCCGATCTTCTGTGACGACGGAATGAGCGACATAGCTTCCCCCTGTAATCTGCGGCGATGCGCGTCCAGTATTGTAGACCGTGGAGACCGGGAATCGTCAAGGGAATGTGAGCCGTGTGGCAAACGGGCGCGGCCCGGGAGCAGGTACAATCAGGGCATGTCCGCTCTTCCCAGGTTTGCACCGCAGGCGGGCGCCGGCGAAACGGTGCCGCTGGCCTCGCTCGACGTTTCGCGCGCCGTCCAGATGTGGGGCCGTCCCCGGAAAAACGCCAGCGTCAGCGATAAGCCGATGCGGCTCGGCGGGCAGACGTTCGAGAGCGGGTTCGGGACTCACGCCCTCAGTCGCCTGTTCGTCCGGCTGGACCGCAGGGCGCGCCGCTTCACCGCCCTGGTCGGCGCGGACGAGAACGCCGGGGGGATCGGCAGCGTGGAGTTCCGCGTGCTCGGCGACGGCGGCAAAACCCTCTGGGCGAGCGGCGTCCTGCGCCGGGGCGACGCGCCGAAGCCCGTGTCTGTGGACGTGAGCGGGGTGCGCTACCTGACGCTCGACGTGACGGATGGCGGCGACGACATCGCGAACGACCACGCGGACTGAGCGGACGCCCGGTTCGAGGGGGTGACCGGGAAGATCGAGGTCGTGGAGCGGCTGCCGGAACACAATGGGCAGATCGTCCCCGGCGCGGCGTGGCGCGACACCGCCGGGAACCGGATACAGGCGCACGGGGGCGGCATCCTGCGCCACGACAACCGGTACTACTGGTACGGCGAGGACCGCTCGAACGGGTACGTGGCTATCGGGGTGTCGGCGTACGTCTCCGATGACCTGGTGCGCTGGAAGCACCTCGGCGTGGTCCTGCCGGCCGCCGACTACAGCGAAAAGTGGAAGGGGCAGACGATCTGCGAGCGCCCCAAGGTGCTCTACCACCCGCGCACGAAGAAGTTTGTCCTCTGGTTCCACTACGACCGCTCCGGCTACGGCGACTCGCGCGCCGGGGTGGCCGTGGCCGACCGCCCCGAGGGGCCGTTCCGCTTCCTGGGGATGCACCGCCCGGTGGAATCGAGCACCTACCGGGACATGAACCTGTTCGCGGACGACGACGGGCGGGCGTACGCCCTGTACGCCGGCGAGGAGAACTACACCCTCCATATCGTTCGGCTGAACGACGACTGGACCGCTCCCGAGCAGCCGATGGTCGAGGGGAAGACGTGGATACGGACCCTGGTCCGCCACCACCGCGAGGCCCCCGCGCCGTTCAAGCACGAGGGCCGGTACTATCTCATCACCTCCGCCGCGACCGGATGGGCGCCGAACGCCGCGCGCTACGCCGTGGCCGACAGCCTTCTCGGTGAGTGGAAGCCGATGGGCAACCCGTTCGTCGGGGCGGGCCGGGACGTCACGTTCGGCTCCCAGAGCACCTTCGTGCTGCCGGTCCCGGGCAAGCCCGGTCACTTCATCTACATGGGCGACCGCTGGAATCAGCAGGATCTCGCCGACTCCCGCTACGTCTGGCTGCCGTTCGCCATGAACCGTGACGGCACCTTCGAGGTCCCGTGGAAAGACGCCTGGCGGCCAGCGCGCTAACGCGGGCTGCCTAACGGCGGAACTCGACGAAGCCCCAGCGCTCCGGGGCGTGCATGTTCACCTCGAACTGCGGCGACCACACCCAGTTGTCCTCGGGGCCAGACTGTTTGACGTACTTGCCGTTCTCGACCTTGTAGCGCCACTGGACACGGGAGAAGTTCACCCGCCAGGCGTCGCCGTCGCGCGGGGGACAGGCCATCTTCCCCGCCTTCTCCGCCAGCGACTTCCACGGCAGGGCGAACTCCACGGACCATCCCCTGTCCGTGTCCGAGGGGTCGTTGACCGTGCCCTCCAGGTGGACCGCGTGGCGCATGCCCGGCAGCAGCCACTCGTGGCGGGCCGGGCCGCCGTCGCGGTACGTCTTCTCCAGCAGCAGGTCAAAGATCGTGCCGAAGGCGTTGACCTCGATCTCGTAGTACATCCGCCGGTCGCCGTCCGGGTCGATGAAGATCTCGAAGTCGTTGTCGTGGAAGACGATAGAGTCGTGTTCTGTCAGCGTCGCCACCAGGTGCGGCTCCTCCATGTAGGCGCCGACGTAAAAGTAGGTGTCATCCCAGAGCATCTTCGCCCGGGTCCGGTGGCGCGGGTGCGGTCGCTTCTCCCCCTCAATGTCGAGGAAGACTTCGGTCCAAGGCGCCGCTCGCCATGCCGCCTCGTCCATCTTGCCGTCGATGCGCAGCGGCGCCGTAGCGCGCCGGCAGATGTAGCGGCGCGGGTGAGGCTTTTCGGAGGCCGCCGCCGGTCCCTCCCAGAAGGCTGCGTCCGGGCTCACTTCGCCACCTCGCACACCGCTGTTAGAACGATATCCTCGAACCCGGCCGCCTCGGCGAACAGGGGCCAGATCACCTCCCCCGTGTCCTCGTCATACTCACCATTCGTGCTAATCACTTTCCCTGGCATCTTCACGCGGACGAACAGCGCCACGGGCGGCCCTCCGTCCTCCTCCTTCTTTTCGTCTGCGGCAGGCGGCGAAGCGGGGTTCGCCTGCGCCGCCCTGCTCCGGGCGCTGATACTGCGCGTCAGCGCCTCGGTCAGTTGCTTCTCCGCCGCCAGCCGCTCCGCGTCCGTCAGCTTCCCGGCGGCGCTCTCGGCCAGAGCCGCCCGCACCGCGCCGGTCAGGCGCCGGCGCAGTCGGTACTCAGCGTACTCCGGGTGGAACAGCAGCAGGGGCATGATCGGCTCCCCGGGGCCGAATACCACCTTCACCATCTCGCGGGTGATGCTCCTCTGGAGCGCCTTTACAACGGCCGGGTCACGCGCGAGGGCGGGCGGAAGCCCTTTGAGGAACACCGCGTTCATCTCCGCGTCCGGTGCGCCGGGACCGTCGGGGCGCTTCCCCTGCCAGGCGAAGACCTCGCGGTACTCCAGCCGCCCCGGCGCGATCAGGCGGACGCTCACCCGGTTGGTGACGCGCACCGGCCCCGGGGCGGGCGGTGCACTATCCGCGCTGGCTGGCGCATCGGGCTCCTGCGCCTCCTTCTTCGCTTCACCACGGACCACGATGTCGGACCAGCCGGCGCCCGCGTCGGTCCCGGACACCTCGCGCGTGGCAGTGATAACCAGGTCCATCTCCTCGGTCGCGCGGGTGACCTTCCACGCGCCCCCGCCGGGTGCGTCCACCAGGTCGGTCATCTTCGGCCCGAGGCTCATCCCCCCCTCGGGTGCGGGCGCGGGGCCGCGCAGCGTCACGGTGCGCGTCAGGGAGCCGTCCGGCCGGACCTCCGTCAGGGCTCCCACCCGGGCGCAGCCAGTCGCGGAAAGCAGAGACACGGCAAAAAGGGCGGCGATACTCGCCGCCCTTCCCCATCGAATTCGGGTTCGCATACACACTCCTCGTACACCCCGCACAGGCCGCGCGGCGGATTCGGCGATGCTTGATTGTAACCCGACTTTATGTCCTATCCCATGCGCTTGGCGAGGACCGCGCGCTCCGCCAACTCCTCTTCGCTACGCAGACGGGCATACTCGGCTTCCAGTTCGCCGAACGCGCTGGAGAACTCCCCGATGGCCGCGCGGGCGTTAAACAGGTCCAGGTTCTTGAGCGTGTCTGCGGGCGCCAGCGACGGGTGCAGCGTCTCGTCCATCGGGGCGATGCCCTTCACGGCAAGCGCGGCCTGCTGGACGATCAGGGCCTCGCGCAGTTTGTCGCAGGACGCGAGCGCGCCCTTCAGCCGCTCCACGCAGCGCTGCCCCTCGGGCAGTTCGGAGAGGTCAACGCCCTCCCACTCGCGCTGGTACGCCTCGCCCCGGTCACGGGCGGCCTCCAGCTGGCGCAAACGGTGGTTGCACTCCTCATGGGTCAGCCGCTCCCAGTCCGCGGCCAGGGGCTCCAGGGTGTTCTGCCAGCGCACCAGGGCGATCTCCCACAGTTTGGCGTGGTAGCGCTCACGCTGGCGGGACAGGATGCCGGTGGCGGAGTCGAGGGCTTCGCAGACCTTGCGCCACCGCTCCTCGCTCATATTGCCGCGCTCCATCTCGACCTTCTGCCGCGCCTCGGAGAGCTTCTTCTCACGGGCGGCGATGTCGGAAAGGCGCTGCTGGATGGTCTCCTCATCGTGGCGGAGGCTGTGCAGGTGACGGTTCGCGCGGCCGGTAGTGGCCAGCGCGGCGACCTCGCCGGGCCCCCACTCACGGTCTGCGCCGAGGAGCACGCCGAGGCTGACACCGACAGCCACGCCGACGGCCACGCCCATGCCGTCCATCAGGAAGCCGCCGATCACGGCCCCGATGAACCCGCCGAAGGCGGCGCGGGTGCCGTCCGTCATCGGCGTTTCCATGGTGAGCGTCTCGGTGCGCTCGACCCGCGGGTCCTGTATCCCGCAGTTCGGACAGCGCTTCTCCGACGCCGTCACCCAGAAATCACATGCGCAGCACCGCTTGTATGTCATCGCCCCAAACTCCTGTCCACGAGACGACTCGATGACCACCCCAGAGGGAATAGGGATAGGTTCACCGCCCCCCGCGTGCCGTCCTTCCCTGACCGGAAAGTTCTTCGAGCCATCCCCCACTGGCGCACGGTCGCCTGCCCACACGCTTGCACGGCTACCGGACCCGACGCCACCCCTCGCCCGGATCCGCACGCACTTTTATCGTACCCCGTCGCGAGGGGCGGAAACCTCGCGCCGAAAAACCGCGCCCCCGGCGCTGGCCGGTAACAGTGATACGTCATTTGGTAGGGTTCGGTTTCGGAAAACTCGTGCCGTCCTAAAACCGGAACCCGGCTGCCAGATTAAACCCGGACAGGTCGAACCCCTTAACACGGGACACGCCGAGATACCGCGCCTCTACCCGCGCCTTGCCCCGCATGGTCATCCCTGCCAGCAGGCTCACGCCCGCGGCGCCGCGAAAGCCGGACGTCACATCGTATTTGTCGGAACGAAGGTCTGCGAGGTACAGGCCGGTTCCTATGCCCACGTACGGCCGAACGGCCGCATCCGAGCCCGGTGAAAACAGGCCGCGCCGGTACGTGGCCGTCAGCGGAATCAATGTTGCCCGGCTGCCGCCCCGGGAGTTGCGCAGCACCTGGAACTCGAAGGCCAGCACACCGCGCGGGTTCGCCTGGCGGACGTTCCCCACCCGGACGCCGATATTGGTCCATGCCCCTCCGAACGCATCCCGGGTCCTTGCGCTGGTCGGCAGGTAGGCGCCGAACTCGGGGCCGATAATCAGGCGCTGCCGCGGTCGCTCCCGCCCTTCCTCCGCACTGCCCTCGCGCTCGCCGGGCGGCACGGGGGCGGACGGCGGCGCGGTGGGTGGTGGCGGGGGAGGCGGTTCCTGCTGCGCACACGCCGCCGTAGCCCCCAGGAGGGAGAGAAAGACCGCCGCCAGCACGCCCGACAGGGGCGCAGAACCGCCCGCCCGCCGCGTCGAAACAGCCATGCGCATACTCCTTAAATAAAGCGAAGCACAGCAGTAAAACAGGGGCGGAGCCTTCTCCCCCCCTGCTCTTCTGTGACAACCTTTACAACAGTGCGCAGCGGCGGGCGGTGCCCGAAAAGTGCGCGGCCTGTGGAAACGCCGCCCCGAGCGTGGTGCGCTAGAACCTCGCGCCCGGGTTACCGCGCCGTCCGCCGCCGCCGCCGCGGTTGCCGCCGCCGCGCTCACGCCCGCCGCCCCACATGCCCCGGAAGAACTCCCCGCGCTGCTCGCGAGGCAGGGCGCGCAGGAACGCACGCATCACGCTGTTCTGCTGCTGTAGATACTGCTGTCGCGCCGCCGGGTCCATATTCAGGAGGCGCTGCGCCTCCGCCTGCGCGAACTGCGCCCGCTGCTCCGGGGTCATCTGGGTCCACCCCTGCGCCGTCGGGCTGGTCGGGTCAATCGCGCCGACCGGGCGGGCATTCGGGTTGGTGACCAGATACACCGGCGTCAGCCCCAGAGCACTGACCACAGGCGCCGCCGCGGCGCCGGAGAGGTTCCGGCCCATCACCTCGACCTGCCCGGCGGGCGCGTCCCCCACCCTTCCGAAGAGCCGCGCCTGCGCCGCGGCGTACTCCGCTACGGCGTCCCCGCTGTAGCCGCGCGCCCCCGGTGGCGGCGCGGGCAGATACAGACGCGCCCAGGTCGCTCCACGCGGCAGCGCTTCCACCAGAGCGGCGATCTGCGCCTCGACGTTCTGCGCCGTGGTCGGCTCCGCAGGCGGCGCCACAAGCTCCGCTGCGGTCCGCGAGTCCGCAACCACGATCCACCCCGAATCGCGGCTCATGCGCTCCAGCACCTCACCCAGCGGACGCCGGGTGGCTGCCGCGGTGTTTGCCGCCTGAGCGCCCGCCGCTGCGGCGCCCGGCGCCTGCGCGGCCGCAGCGGCGTACCCGGCCGCCGATACGACACACCCACCGGCAACGAGCCCTGCCAGCGCTCCTCGCCACATCTTATATAAAGGTCGTGTCCGATTCATGTGGGACCTCGCTTTCCGTTCCTTCCGTACAGACACACTCTGTATCTCTTGTTCCCCTTATGCGTTACCGACGTGCACTTCGCGCGCCGGGTTCAGCCCGAATTGCCCCCGGGGGCGGCTTGCCCCACGGGGACACGGCGGTGTATACTCCTCACGGGTCCGCGCCCCCCGCGAAAACGGGCCACAGACGACCGAGTACAATCCTCCGAAACGGAACGCATCCTTACCCATGACCCAAATCAACTGGCGCCCCTGGAGCGACGAAGTCTTCGCCGACGCCCGCGCCGCCGACAAACCCGTACTGCTCTCGCTGCACGCCGTCTGGTGCCAGTGGTGCCGCACGATGGACGAGCAGACCTACGGCAACGAGGCCATCGCGCAGTACATCGACGACAGCTTCGTCCCCGTCCGCGTGGACACCGACAAGCGGCCGGACATCTACGCCCGCTACCAGCAGGGCGGTTGGCCGTCCACGGTGCTGCTGACGCCTGAGGGAGATGTCTTGTGGGCGGGAACGTTCGTCCCGCCGGACGGCATGGCCCAGCTCCTCCCGCAGGTGCTCAATGCGTTCAAGAACGACAAGCGCGGCCTGGAGCAGATGGTCGCGAACCAGCGCGAGCAGATCCGCCAGCAGCGCGAGAACACTCCCGCCCTCGACCCGTCCCTGCCGGTGACGCCCGAGGTCGTGCGCAACGCCCTGCTTTCGAGCAAGTTCATGTTCGACTTCGCGTTCGGCGGCTTCCGGGGAGACCAGAACCCGGCCAAGTTCCCGCATACGGACGTGGTGGAACTGTTCCTGGAGCAGCAGTCGCGCATCCCGCACACGGGCATCGAGGACGACGACCTGGCCATCGTGATCAACAAGACGCTGAGCGGCATGGCCGACGGCGGCCTGCACGACCGGGAGGCGGGCGGCTTCTTCCGCTACACGCAGACGCCGGACTGGCGCGACCCGCACCACGAGAAGCTGCTGGAAGATAACGCCCTGGTTGCCCGCGTCTTCGCCCGCGCGTACCAGTTGACCGGCGACGAGCGCTGGAAAGACGTCTCCGCCAAGACCCTGCGCTACCTGGACACCACACTCTATAACGCCGAAACCGGAACCTGGGGCGGCTCCCAGGCGGCGGACGCCGAGTACTACGCACAGCCGATCGAGGAGCGCAAGGAGTGGAACCCGCCGCGGGTGGACCCCACCGTCCTTGCGGGACCGAACGCGCTTGCGGTGCGCGCCCATGTAGCCTGGTGGCAGGCCACCGGGGATGCCGCCGCGCTGGCGATGGGCAAGAAGGGCATGGACTTTGTGCTGGAGAACCTGCTCCAGCCCGATGGCGCCATCAACCACTTCCTGCCGGCGGAGGAGGAGGACGCGGAGCGGGCGGGGCGCATCCCGACCGGTCTGCTGGGCGACGCCGCGGACGTGACGGCGGCGTGCCTCGATCTCTACGAGGCGGGCCAGGGCGTGCAGTATCTGGAAAGCGCCGAGGAGATCGCCAACTGGGTGCGCGGCCACCTCGAAGACCCGCGCGCCGGCGGCCTGTTCGACTCGGTCACCTACCCGAACGCTGTGGGCACCATGAAGATCGGCACCAAGGACGTGACCGATAACATGCAGATGGCGGACGCTCTGCTGCGCCTCTTCCTGGCCACAGGCGAGGAGGAGCACGCGCGCCTGGCACAGCGCATCCTCCAGGCGTTCCTACCCGCCGCGCCGCAGCTTGGCTACTATGCGGCCGGGTTCGCCCTGGCCACCGAGCGCGCGCTCCTGCCGCCCATTCTGGTCCACATTCTGGGACAGGCGGAGGACAAGGGGACGCGGGCGCTGGTCTCCGCGGCGCACCGGGTCTACCGCTTCGAGCGGTTCGTACAGGTGCTCGACCCGACCAACGAGGACGACGCCGAGCACATCGAGAACCTGGAATACCCGAAGCCGGACAAGCCCACGGCCTATGTGTGCGTCGGCACCCGGTGCCTGGAGCCGGTGACCACCCCGGATGCCCTGGCGGAACTGGTCAAGTCCGCCAATTAGGCGCTCCGCAACGACAAAAAAAGCTGCCCCGGAGTCCGGGGCAGCTTTTTTTGTCGCCGGATGACGCGGCACGACCACGGGCGGGTCAGCGGCTCGGGCCGCAGCGGCCTCCCGAAACCCCGAGTTCGCGGCGCAGAATGGAGAGTATCTCCTCCTCGGGCGGGCTGATGGTCTGCCCGCCGATGCCCAGAAAGTTCCCCTCGGCCCCTGCCTTCGCGACCGTTTCGGCAACGCGCAGGACCCACTGCTTGTAGCCCGCCGCCTCGCCGGGCGTGCTCTTCTCGGCCAGGATGGCGCAGGCCGTCCGACAGGCGGCAAACGCCCGGTTCTGAGCCTGCACCATATCCCGTCCGAACGCCTGCACGTCCACATCCCGGGTCTTGGGCGTGTTGTGTGTGGCGATAAGCTCCTGCACCAGCAGGTTCTCCCGGAACTCGCGGGCGGCGTTGGCGGGGCTGGTCGCCACGGCGAACGCCTCCCGCACAGAACCGATCAAACCACTGCCCGCCGCGGTCGCGATCGCGGTTCCCACGTACAGCGGGCACAGGTACAGCAGCTCCCACTCCTCGGTCGTGTAATCGGCTCGGCTGGACATGAAACGCGGCGCTCCTCGGGCGTGGGGTTGGTACCAGAGCATTGTACCCGCCCCCGCCCGGCGCGTCATGCCACGGGCTTCAGGCTCTCATAGCGCCGCCCCGCCCCCTCCGCGGCCGCCCGCAGGATCAGGGCCGCCGTGATTGTAGACAGGAGCAGGAACAGCAGCGCGGGCGTGAGCGGGAACACAAGGCCCCATACACTCGCCACGATCCAGGCGGCGACCAGATACAGTGCGGTAACGAGCAGTCCCCCCTTGATCGCCCCAGCGGCTGTGCGCCGGGCGAGCGCCGCCCCGGCGATCAGCCCGAGCACCATCAGGATCGCGGGCGCCGCATAGCCCCGTGCGGAGGCCAGGAAGTGCCCGCTGAGGATGTTAGAGACGGCGTTCGCCGTAATCTCCACGCGCGGCATCAGCCCCTCCGGGGTCATGCGCCGGTCCGTCTCCTTGGCCCCGTCGGCCGTCGCCCCGAAGAGGACAACCTTGTTCTCGAACGTCGCCGGGGGCACCTTGCCGCGGGCCACGTCCACCAGAGAGTGCCGCGGGAACGTCCCCGCGGGTCCGGCGTAGCGAATTGCCATCCGCGTGGACGTGTCCACCGGGATGCGGGTCGGCGTCTTGCCCGGCGGCGTCAGGCGCAGGTTCCCGCCCTCGGCGGCCAGATTATCCTTGTCCGCCTGAAGGGCGGCCGTCGCGGTCGCGACCGGCAGACTGGTAAGCGTCACAAAGGCCCCTTCAAGCTTGGTAATCGGGAATTTGCCCGGCAGGGGCGCGGTGAGGTTCGGCGGGTCGGCCACCTCCGAAAGGTACAGAGAGCGCGCGTGCCGAATCACGCCGTCCGGGTCGGTCTCCCGCACAAACACGCCAGCGCCCCGCGCCGCCTGCGTGAAGTCGGACACGGGCGCGTCAAAGTACGCCCAGGGGAACGACGTCTGCGCCGCCACCACCGGCAGTTCCAGCTTCTCTACAATGGCGAACTTCTCCAGGAAGCGCAGCGCTCGCACATCGTCCGGCGTCCACCGCGTCTGTTCGGCGTCCACCCCGAAGCCCAGCACGGCGCGCCGCCCGTTGGCCATCGCCCGCCAGAGAGCGGCGTCTTCACGGTCCTTTGTCCGGGTGTCCAGTGCGATATCGAAGGCGGCGACCTTCGCGCCCCCCGACTGAACGTTGCGCAGCGCCGACGCCCAGATGCTCCGCTCCCACGGCAGCGCGCCGTACTCCTGAACGCTCTTGTCATCCGCGGCCACAATCACCACATCCGGGTGCGCCTGACGGTTCAGGAGCAGTCGGGACAGCATATCCCGTGCCCGCATCTCTGTGACGCCCGGCCAGAACCCTTTCTCCTGAACCGCGTTCCTTTCGCTAAAGTGCACCGCCAGGGCGGTCCCCGCCGCCAGCAGCGCGGTAAGCCCGAATAGGATGCCACGACCTGCCATAAGAGTCGTCTCCTGCACCTGCCACGTTTGGTTACTAAGCGGAATTTTCCCGTCGCTCCGGGGCGGCAAACTACATCGTGAAACAGTTCACAATCTGCTCGCCGCGGTGATATAATGGGCGAAATGCAGCCGGTCTCATCCGATACGGCGGCGGGGGCGGAGACGCGGGCATCCCTGCGTCTGGAGGGCGTTCGACGCTCCTTTGGGGCGCGGCGTGTGCTACCCGGCATCACCCTGGAGGCGAGCGGCGGCGAGGTGGTCGCCGTGGTCGGCCCGAACGGCTCGGGGAAGTCCACCCTGCTCAAGATCGTGGCCGGCCTGATGCGCCCGACCCGGGGGAAGATCGTTCTGACCGTTCCGGGCGCGCCCCCGATTGAGGACGCCGCGGGCCGCCGCGCTCGTGTGGGGTACGCCGGGCCGGACCTGGCGCTCTACCCGGAGCTAACGGGCCGGGAGAATCTGGAGTTTTTTGCGACCGTTGCTGGCCGCCCGCTCTCGAAACAAGAGAGTAGCAAGCGTCTGGCGGCGGTGGGGCTGGGTGGCCGCGGGGACGACCCGGTGTCGGTCTACTCCAGTGGCATGCGGCAGCGGCTCCGCCTTGCGTTCGCGCGGGGCGGCGGTGACGCTCCCCTGCTGCTGCTGGATGAACCGTCGCTGGCGCTGGACGAGCGAGGGGTGGCGCTGGTGGCCCAAATGGTGGCGGAGCAGCGCGAGCGGGGCGGCCTGACCCTGCTGGCGACCAACGACCCGCGCGAGGTGGCGCTGGGGGATCGCAGCGTTGTCCTGGGCGCGTGAGGCAGGGGCGGTCTTCGCCAAGGAGGTGCGCTCCGAGTGGCGGACGCGGGTGGCGCTCTCGTCGGTGGCGCTGTTCGCGGTCGGCGCGCTAACCCTGATCGGCCTCTCGCTCTATGTGGGCCAGGGACAGACCGGCCCGCAGACGGCGGCGGCCCTGCTCTGGGTGCTGGTGTTCTTCACCGCCGCGACGGGCCTTGGACGGGCGTACGTTCTTGAGGAGGAGCGCGGGACGGCGCTGGCGCTGCGGCTGACCGCGCGGGCGACGGCGGTGTGGGCGGGCAAGTTCGCGGCGAACGGACTCCTGCTGCTGGCGCTCGCAGCGCTTTCGGCGCCGGTTCTTCTCTCGCTGCTAAAGGTAAATGCGGCGAACCTTGTGCTGCTGGCGTGCGTATTGACACTGGGATGCGTGGGCATCGCGGCGGTTTTCACGATGACCAGTGCGCTGGTCGCGCAGTCGTCGGCGAAGGGCGGACTGCTGGCCGCCCTGTCGTTCCCGGTGCTGGTGCCGCTGCTGGTCGCAGCGGTTCACGGCACGAACGCGGCGCTGGGGGTAGGTAACGAGTCCGGCGCGTTCGCCGCAGGCGCGGGGGATGTCCAACTGCTGGGGTCGTACGCGGTGGTCGCGGTGACGGCCTCGCTGATGCTGATCGACTTTGTGTGGAACGAGGGGTAGAAGACGACCGTGGCCACAGCGGCAAAACTGTTTCTCGGCATATGGATGGCAGCGGCCACCGTGGGGGCGTTCCTGTACCTGCCGCCGGCGCAGGGCTTCATGGACCCGGACATGGCCCGCATTCTGGCCTTCCACCTGCCGAACGCGATGGTGGTCATGATCGCGGCGGTCGCCTCGGGCGTGTTCGCATGGCGCTACCTGGCGCGCGGCCGGAACCTGCTGGACGACTCCAAGAGCATGGTCGCCGCGGCGCTGGCGACCCTCTTCTGCCTGCTGACCACCGTAACTGGTATGGTCTTCGCGCACGTGCAGTGGGGCGCGGCGTGGAACTGGGACCCCAAGCAGACCTGCATCTTCGTCCTCCTGCTGATCTATACCGCCTACTTCGTGCTACGTGCCGGCATCGACGACCCGGACCGCCGGGCCGCCGTCTCCGCCGTGTACTTCCTGTTCGCTTCTGTAATGACCCCCATGCTGGGGTATCTGATCCCGAAATACCTGGCCCCCCTCTCGCTCCACCCCAAGCAGGCGTCGCTCTCGCCGGAGTACCACACCGTGGTGTGGTCGTTCACCGCGGGGCTGATCGGCATCTACGCCTGGCTCCAGAACATCGGGGTGCGGTTGGAGCGCGTCCGGCTAACGCTGGATGCCCGAGAGGCCGAGGACGAATAGTCGTATGAACCCACTTCTGCCCCTTTTGATCGTCGCGCTGCTGGTATGGGCGGGCATCTTCGCCTTCCTGATGCGGGTGGACCGCCAGTCCCGCGAGTTGGAGCGCCGCCTGGAGGCGACTGCCGGCGGCGGGCAGCGGCGGCGGGACCTGGATGGAGGAGAAAGCCTGTGAAACCGGCGGCCTGGGTCGGCATCGTCATCATCCTGGGCGCTCTGGCGTTCAGTTCCAAGGCGTTTGTCACCAACCTGACGCCCTACCTGACGTTCGAGAAGGCGCGGCAAGCCCCGCGCTCCTCGACGGTCCAGGTCATGGGCGCGCTGGACAAGAAGAGCATCCGGCAGCAGATGGGAACGCTGGCCTTCGAGATCGTGTCGAAGGAGGGAGACCGGATGCCGGTCTCGTTCAAGCAGCAGAAGCCCGCCAACTTCGAGCAGGCTATCGAAGTGACCGCCATCGGCCGCTTCGACGGCGCCACCTTCCGCGCCGACCGCCTGCTCGTGAAGTGCCCGAGCAAGTACCAGGGCACTGAAACCAAGGAGTACGGCGCAAGCCAGAAGGCGTAGCGGCAGCGGCAGCTGCGGCCCGCGTAGTGCCGTGGACTGAAGTCCCGGCTTCCGTTATTCAAGCCCGCCTGCGCGAGCGAAGCTCCGCTTCGTCGGTGCGGGCTAACGACGACGGGGGCGGCCACGGATAAGCCGTAACAGCATCGAATACGGAAGCCCGCACCGACGAAGCGGAGCTTCGCTCGCGCAGGCGGGCTTGAATAACGGAAGCCGGGACTTCAGTCCACGGTCAACCGGCCCACGGCAGCACGGACGAAACGTGGCTGGTTTGGAAACACGCGAACCATGATCCTGGGATACCTCTTGCTGGCGCTCGCGCTTGTCGCGACGGTTGGGGCGAATGTCCTCTTCACCCTGTCGCGGCGGCCCGGCCGGGCGACGCTGCTTAAGGCAGCGAAGGGCGCGGTGGTCACCGCGGCGGCGGGTGTGGTCGGGGCCTCGGCCTATCTGGCCTACCTGATCGCCACGCACCAGTTTCAGGTGGCCTATGTCGCCGAGTACTCCTCGCTGCGCTCGAACAAGTGGTATCTCTTCGCTGCGTTCTGGGGCGGTCAGGAGGGCAGCCTCCTCCTGTGGGCGTTCTGGAACGCGCTCCTGGGCGTCGTGCTGGCGTACCGGAGCGGCGAGCAGCGCACCAGCAGGGTGTGGCCGATCTACGGCATCGCCCAGGTCTTCCTGCTCGGCCTGCTGCTGCTGAAGTGCCCGTTCTACGTCCCCGCCGACAAAGCCGTTCCGGCGGACGGCCGCGGCCTGAACCCTCTGCTTGAGAACATGTGGATGGTAATCCACCCGCCCGTCCTCTTCCTCGGGTTCTCGTCGCTCCTGGCGCCGTTCGCCTGGGCCGTCTACGGCCTGGCGCACCGCGACTGGGACGGGTGGGCGCGCTCTGCCTTCTCCTGGAGCCTGTTCTCGTTCGCCACGCTGGGACTGGGGCTGGCGCTGGGCGGCTACTGGGCCTATGAGACGCTGGGCTGGGGCGGCTTCTGGGCCTGGGACCCGGTGGAGAACTCATCGCTGGTGCCCTGGATGTTCATCACGGCGCTGTTGCACGGCATCGCGGTGCAGAACAAGAACGGGGGCTACCGCGTCACGAACTTCGTGATGGGCGTCCTGCCCTTCGCCACGATGTTCTACGGGACGTTCCTCACCCGCACCGGCGTCCTCGCGGACTTCAGTGTCCACTCCTTCTCCTCGCTCGGCAAAGACGGCTTCATCTTCCTGCTCACCGGCGTGCTGCTCTCGCTTCTGGTGCCGCTCGGCCTGCTCGTGTGGCGCTTCAAGCAGATTCCGAAGCCCCCGGCCTACGAACGGGTGTGGACCCGCGAGTTCGGCTACTTCCTGGCCTCCGCCCTGCTCGGCCTGATTGGCCTGATTACGGCGGTAGGGATGTCCGCGCCGCTCTTTACCAAGCTCTGGATCGAGAAGGGCGCAGCGCCGGAGCCGACGTTCTATAACCAGGCGACTTACCCGCTCGCTATCCTGCTGACGGTCGGCATGGCGGTGACTCCCTTCCTGGCGTGGAAGGCGTCGGATGTCGATTCGGTGCGGCGGCGCCTCCTGCTGCCCTACTGCGTGGCCATTCTGCTGACTATCGTGATGGCGGGCGCGGCCATGTACCTGGGCCTGCGCAAGCCGTGGCAGCTCCTCCTGTTCGCGACCTCCATCTTCGCGGTGCTCGCGAACGCGGTACTGATTCTGCCGCGCTTGAAGCACCGCTCGTCGCGGCGGACGCTGGGCGGGTTCGTGGCGCACGTGGGAGCGGGTCTGACTCTGGCCGGCGTCGCCTGCATGGTGGCGTTCCAGCAGTCCGAGCGGCAGGTCATGCTCGTGCGCGACCGGCCGCTGGACCTGATGGGCTACCGCCTGACGTACCTGGGGCAGACATCGCATCCGTTTGATCGCGACAACAACGCTCTGCGCATCCGCGTGGAGAAGAACGGGCGCGTGTGGGAGGCCCGGCCGCGCTTCTATGTGGCGCCGTGGGCCGGCAAGGACACCGAGTTCGGCAACCCGCCCGCCGTGCTGCCGAGCCTGTACAGCGTCCAGCGACCGGCCGACATCCAGAAGCTGTTGCCCTGGAACAACCCGTTCCCGTGGGGCGACCTCTACATCGCGGCCAGCACCGGTCCGCAGACGGCCTGGACCGGCGAGGACGGCCAGCCCAAGCACTCGAACAGCGGCTTCTTCCTGAAGCCGCAGGAGCCGCGTCAGTTTGGCGACTACACGTTCATGCTCCTGAGCCTCGACCTGGACGAGAAGGCGAAGGAGGCGATTCAGAAGGGCAGCCCGGCGGCGATGAACGCCCTCCCCACCGTGACCTTCAAGGCGCAGGTGGGCGTGGACTGGCGCGGCGAAAAGCAGGAGATCGTGACGGCGGAGTTCGTGCTGGACCAGCGCGCGGGCGGCAAGTTCTCCAACCCGGTGAAGATTCCGGGTCCGGACAGCCGCGAGACGCTGCTGGTTCTGCTGCCGCCCACGGACGAAGAGCTGAACAGCTCCAAGGCGTTCGAGGCGCTGCCGTTCCAGACCATGAACGCCGAGGACCCGACCGAGCATGTGTACATCGAGATCAGCACCAAGCCGCTGATCGGTCTGGTCTGGGCCGGCCCCATCCTCTACACGCTGGGCGGCCTGGTGGCGTACCGCCGCCGCGCCTACGAGATGGGCATCCTCGGCACCAAGGAGAGCCCGCTCCCCGACAACGGCGACGACGCGGCGGAGCCGGAAGCCGCCGCCGGGGCCGCCGCCAAATCGGCGGCCAAGCCCTCCGCGTGAGCAGACGCGCGCCCGCTGGCGCCACGCGTCAGGGGCATACGAAGACCATCTGGCTCACGGCAGTTGAAACTGCCGTGAGCCTTCTCGGTCTTGAGGAGGGCCGGGGGCAGTGACCCTGACGGTACTCCAGGAGCAGATTCGGGCGTGTCGGCGGTGCGAGGAGGCGGGGTATATCCCGGAGGCGCGCCCGCTGACGCGCGGCGAGGCGGGCGCACCCTACATGGTCATCGGGCAGGCGCCGAGCCGAACGGACCACGAGAGCGGCGGGTTCTACGTCGGCCCGGCGGGGCGCAAGCTGCGCGGCTGGCTGGCGGAGGCAGGCTTTCCCGAAGAGGAGTTCGGGAAGCGGGTCTACTTTGCGGCCATCACGAAGTGCTTCCCCGGCCGGCTCCCCGGTTCGTCCAAGGACCGCCTGCCCGGCCGCGCCGAACAGGCGCTCTGCCGCCCGTGGCTCGACGCCGAACTGGAAACGGTCCGGCCGCGCGTCCTCATCCTCTTCGGCGGCCTCGCTATCGCCACGTTCCTGTCGCGCCAGCCCCTCGCCGAGTTGATCGGGCGCACGTTCGAGCGCGATAACCGAATCATCGTTCCCCTCCCCCACTCGTCCGGCGCGAGCACATGGCTCAACGCCCCGGAGAACCGTACCCTGCTCGCGCAGGCTCTGGAGCGGCTGCGCGAGGTGCGCGCGGAGGTGGAGGCGGAGACACGCAATGCCCGGGAGTGGGCAAAATGAACCAAACCGCACGCGATTCGTCCAAGAATGCGGAGAGATTTTTCGTAACCCTGCAAGGACGGAATGTGCCCGGTGATGAGTATTGCGCGGAGCCTGACCTTGACGCATAGCGATTCGACGCTGATCGCCCGGTGCCAGAAAGCCGACATCGCGGCGTTCAACGAGATCGTGGCGCGCTATAAAAGCAAGATCTACAACTACCTGTATCGCATGACCGGTAGTGCGGAGGACGCCGAGGACCTGACGCAGGAGGTGTTCGTACGGATGTACACGAACATCGGCTCGTTCCGGGCTGAGTCGAGCCTTTCGACCTGGCTGTTCCGTATCGCCGGGAATTTGTGCGTGGACGCCTTCCGACGCGGCAAGAAGGAGCGTGGGGTGGTGACGTCGCTGGACGCCCCCACGCCGCGTGAGGCCGACGAGGAGGGAGCGACCCACGCGACGCGGGATGTGCCGGACTGGTCGCACGAGCCGGATAACCTGCTTTCGCGTAAGGAGTTGGGAGGGCAGATACAGGCGGCGCTCCAGAAGCTGCCACCGAAGCTGCGCTCCGCAGTCGTGCTGCACGACATTGAGGGATTGGCGTACGACGAGATCGCGGCGTCCGAGGGCATCCCGCTCGGCACGGTAAAGTCGCGTATCTTCAACGCCCGGGTGGCGCTGCGGGAGCACCTGCGGCCCTACCTGGAGGCGTGACCGGGGGCGAGCCGCGGGGAACACGGTTCGAAGTGGGAGAGTCAGGGATATAATCATGGCGACGATGTTGGACTGTAAAAAGGTACAGCCCCTGCTGTCGGAGTTCGTGGACGGCACGCTGCCCGAGGAGACGAACTGGGAAGTCAAACTGCATGTGACCTCCTGCGCCGTCTGCCAGAAGGTGGCGGATGACTTCACGGCCACGGCACGGCTTCTGGGCAACCTGGAGCGGGCGGAGCCATCCGCCGGGTTCGAAGCGGCGCTTGCAGCGCGGCTGGCCGACCTGTCCCTGAAACCTCACCGCCCCTCCCTGCGTGAGCGGTTTGCGGAGTGGTGGCAGGCGCAGGGCGCCGCGCGGCGCCCCGTGCTGGCGTCCGCGGCGGCGATTGCTGCCCTCGCTCCGGTGGCCGTCGTGGCGGTGCTCAACCTGCCCGGCAGAGACGGAGGCGCGGAGGCGATGGCCGGTGCCGCCGCACCGCCCGTGGGCATCCAGACCGCCTCGTGGAGTGAAGGCGAATCCCTGGAGGAGTTGTATGATGACCACGCCGAATTCTCTTCGTCGCTTCTGCTCGGCGACTCGTCCGTGGTCCTGACCTCGTCGGACCCCCGGCTGTAGATCGGGATTATCCCGTGTTTTTCAACATGATGATGCGAAGCGCAGGCAGCGACCGTGAGGGGAAGCGGCCCGGCGCCGCACCGCGGCGCCACACCCGCATCATTCCCTTCCTCGCCGCAGCCGGCAGTACGGCCTCGCTCCTCTCCTGCGCCGCCCTGCTCATCGCCGCCCCGCCAGCGGCAACCCCGGCAGCGGCGCACCCCGCAGAGAAGCAGGACGAGAAGAACAAAGAGAACCAGGCTACCGCTCTGCTCCGGCGCATGGTCGAGGCGGAGATCAAGCACGCCTTTCTGGCGCGCGAGGCCACGCTCACCGCGGACGGCCGCGGCACAGAGCAGTGGGTAAAGCGCGACCCGCGACGCGGCCTGCGGCGCGAGTCCATCCGCCCGCCCGGAACGGTCTGGATCGACAACTACAAGCACGCCTACCGCCTCAATCTGCGCGATAACACCGTGATTGAGAGCGAGTCGATGCTGCCCCGGCCTGAGGGGCAGCGCGTGAAGGACTTCTTCCGGCGCCGCTTCAAAGGGCAGCTGCTCTTGAAGGCCGAGGTCGTGGGCGAAGACCGCGTGGCGGGCCGCACGGCTGACATCGTCGCCATCACCGGCCCGGCGACGACCCGAAGATTCTGGATTGATCGCGGAACGGGGCTGCGCCTCAAGACCGAGGAGTACAACAAGGATGGGCGCCTGCTCTCCAGTTCGTACTACGCCAGTCTGGACTTGAAGCCCCGGTTCTCCGACGACGACTTCCGTCCCCCGGCGGACGCCCGGCTGATTCGGGAAGCCCGGCGCCGGTTCCCCAACCTGCCCGCGGCCGAAAAGGCGGGGGTACGGGTGCGGACGCCGCGCTGGGTGCCCGAGGGGTATACCCTGCGGGTGGTCGAGGTACTGCGCGACGGCGAGACCACAGCGCTCCGCTATTCCAACAGCATCGACGCGTTCTCGCTATCGCAGTTTAACCCCGGCAAGGTCCCTGACCGCCTGAAAAAGCACCTGAACGAGGACGGCGACAGCGGCAGTTTCCTGCCGTTCCCGCGCGGCCAGCGCGGCTATGTGTGGCGGGATGGTGGAACCACCTTCCTGCTTATCTCCACCCTCTCCGACGAGCAGGTAAAGCGGCTCGCGGAATCCATCAAATAAACTACCGGCCCGGGCGCTTCCGCACCCGGGCCGGCGTCTACGTCTCCTCAGATTTACAACGCAAGCGGCGTCAGGGCGCCTCGGCAACCGGCGTCGCGCTGACGGCCGCGGCACCAATCGGCGCGGCGCCGTGCGACATCCCACCCCGGTGCGCCGCCTCCACCACAGACGACGGGCTGTTGTACGCCTCCTCGCCGTGCAGCGTCAGGTCGAGCCCGACGCCCTCCTCCTCGTCGCTGGCCCGGATCCCCCCCATGACCAGCTTCAGGACCGAGGCGATGAGGAAGGTCATCACGGCACCAAAGACGACGGCGATGAGCACACCCACCGCCTGCTTGCCCAAAAGTTCGATCCCGCCACCGAAAAAGAGACCGTTAATCTCCGGTCCGCCCTCCGGCGCCAGCAGGCCCGGGTTGATGCGGGACTGCGCGAACAGGCCCGTCGCCAGCGCCCCAAAGATGCCGCCAACGCAGTGAACGCCGAACACATCGAGCGTGTCGTCATAGCCCAGCTTCGCCTTCAGCTTGATCGCGAAGAACGACAGGAACGACACGCCGAAGCCCATGATGATGGCGGGCAGCGGCCCCACAAAGCCCGCGGCGGGGGTGATGGCAACCAGGCCAGCCACGGCGCCCGTGGCAAAGCCAAGCGCCGTCGGCTTCTTGTAGGCCACCCACTCAATCGCCATCCAGGCGAACGCGGCGCTGGCCGCCGCAAGGTGCGTCGACACAAAGGCGTTTGCGGACAGACCGTCCGCCGCGACCGCCGACCCGGCGTTGAAGCCGAACCAGCCGACCCACAGCAGGCCGGTACCGATCAGGGTCATCGGCAGATTGTGCGGGCGCGTGTCCTCGTGGGCGCTGAGCTTGCGCTTACCCAGCACGATGGCCAGAACCAGCGCCGAGATACCGGACAGGATATGCACCACGGTGCCGCCCGCGAAGTCCAGCGCGCCCAGGGTGGCCAGGTAGCCGCCCTCGCCCCAGACCATGTGCGCCATCGGCGCGTACACGATGAGACTCCAGATCGCGATGAAGACCACATACGCACTGAACTTCATGCGCTCCGCCACGGCGCCGCTAATCAGCGCCGGAGTGATGATAGCGAACATCATCTGGAACACCATGAACAGATTGTGCGGGATGGTAGTCGCGTAGAAGTCATCCGGCGCATCGGTGACCCCGGACAGGCCGACCCACTCGAAGGAACCAATGAAGGGGTTCGCCTTCGCGAAGGCGAGGCTATACCCCGCGACGGCCCAGAGCACGCTGACGATCGCCATCGCGACGAACGACTGCATCAGCATATTCAGGACGTTCTTGCCCCGAACCATACCGCCGTAGAAAAGCGCCAGCCCTGGCGTCATCAAAAGGACCAGAGCAGCGGACACCAGGATCCACGCGGTGTTTCCCGCGTCGATCGCGGGTGCCGCCTCTGTCGCCTCCTGCGCCCACGCTCCCGCCGCCGAAACGGCGAGCGCGAGGACACCGCCCGCCACTCTCCCCAAACCCGACCAAACACCTACGACTCTCTTCATGCGCACCACTCCTAGAGGATATGGACTTGCCGCGCCGTTGCGAGCGGATTGCGGGGGCGTGCCCGCGAAAGGCACGCCCCCGAAACGGTACAGTTGATGTAGCTCTGGCTATGCCTCCAGTGTCGGCTGAGGCACTCCCTGGGGAATGCTGACGCCGCCACCGCCCTTGCTGCCGGGCGCTTCCAACGGGGCATGGATCGTCTCCGGTACGGTCTCGAAGTCCGGGTAGGCGCTCATGCCATGCTCGCCGATGTCGAGTCCCTCGATCTCCTCTTCGGGAGTGACCCGCAGCCCCATGGCGACCTTGATCACCCCGAACAGCAGGAGTCCCAGGAGGAGCGACCACGCCAGTACCGCGAACGCCCCCACGAGCTGCGCGGTCAGCAGCTTCGCGCCGCCGCCGAACAGGAGTCCGTTGCCGGTCGTGTCCGCCGGGGCGACCCCCTCCTGTGCAAAGAAGCCGACCATCATCGTGCCGAAGAAGCCGCAGACGCCGTGCACTGAGATCGCGCCAACCGGATCGTCCACGCCGATCTTGTCGAAAAAGAGCACGGAGAAGACGACGATGACGCCGGCGAGCGCCCCAATGATCAAGGCGGAGGTGACGGAAACGAACGCGCAGCCGGCGGTGATTCCGACCAAACCGGCCAGCGCCCCGTTCAGAGTCATCGAAACGTCCGGCTTCTTGAAGATCGCCCAGGAGGTGAAGAGCGCCGTGATGGCGCCCAGGGCTGCCGCGGCGTTGGTGGTCACGGCGATGTGCGCGATAGAGGCGTCCGCCCCCATAGTAGAGCCGGGGTTGAACCCGAACCACCCCAGCCAGAGGATGAAGACACCCAGCGCCGCCATGGGCAGGCTGTGACCGGGAATGGCGTTCGGCTTGCCGTCCTTGTTATACTTGCCCAGGCGCGGCCCGACCATGATCGCGCCCGCCAGCGCCAGCCACCCCCCGGTGGAGTGCACCACGGTAGAGCCGGCGAAGTCCCACATACCGAACGTGGACAGCCAGCCGCCGCCCCAGATCCAGTGGCCCACCACCGGATAGATAAACAGCGAGATGATTACAGAGTAGACCAGGTAGGCGCTGAACTTGGTGCGCTCCGCCATGGCACCCGATACGATGGTCGCCGTGGTCGCGGCGAACACGAGTTGGAACATGAACTTGGCGTGTAACGGCACTCCGGTCCAATTGAGCGCGCTGTACACGCCCTGGTAGGCGTCCCCCGTCGCGGGCGAGTTGTCCGCCCCCGCCAGGAAGAACCCGCTGGTCCCCATGAAGGGGTTGCCGTCGCCGAACATGATGCCGAAGCCGACCGCCCAGAACGCGATGGTGCCGAAGCTGAAATCCATCAGGTTCTTCATCATGATGTTGTTCGTGTTCTTAGCGCGGGTCAGACCACCTTCCACGTAAGCGAAGCCCGCCTGCATGAAAAACACGAGGAACGCCGCCACCATCACCCAGATCGTGTCAAGCAGCATCTTGTAGCTGGCAAGCTGCTCGGTCACATCGGGGGCCGCCCCTTCCTGCGCAGCGGCGTTACGAACGAACACAACCGCAGCGGCAAGAACGCCCAATACAGGCCATACCCAACGTTTCCGCACAATGTCCCTCCTTGAACGGTTGCTGCCCTGGAGCGGGATCGACCGGGGTGCCGCGCGGCAGGAGTCCGCCGCGCGTACGCCGCTCGTCTTCGAAAGCCGATACACGTTGTCAGGCACCGTCATCATCGAGGATGCGCGGAGGCGGGAAGGCGTCCTCGCCCGTCCCTTACTAAGGAGGATGTCTGCCGCACCGTCCGGCAGACACCTCAGCTAAAACGTCGTGACTGCTCCTTCCTCTCTCTTACAGGGCGTCTTCGCCCCGCTCTTCGGTCCGGATGCGGATCGCGTCCAGCACGGGAGTCAGGAAGATCTTCCCGTCGCCGATCTCGCCGGTGCGGGCCGCGCCGATGATGGCCTTCACCACGCGGTCGGTGTCCGCATCCGACACCACGATCTCCACCTTCACCTTCTGCAGCAGATTGACGGTATACTCCGCCCCCCGGTACTGCTGCGTGTAGCCCTTCTGCGCCCCGGTGCCGCGCACCTCGGTGACGGTCATCCCGGTGACACCGATATCGTCGAGCGCCGCCTTGACCTCGTCGATGCGCTGGGGGCGTACGATCGCTTCCACTTTGACCATGCTCTCAACTCTCCTCACTATCGCCTTCTCCCACCGGGGCCAGCCTTGGGGAAGGTGGCCGGCCGGTGGGGTCCTTCATTTTACCCAGCCCGGTCGCAGTCACGCCGGTAGTTGGCCGCAGTCTGCAGCGCGGACGGGCGCTCCCTTCAGTAGCTGTAGACCTGGCCGATTGTGAGGGTGCTCTGGCTGTCCTTCAGCCCGTTCCTGCCGCCGAAGAAGGGGTCCTTGGCGAAGTCGTAGCGGTACTCGAACAGCGTGCGTACCCCCGGGAAGAGGCCGGTGCGCAGGTCGTAGGTGAGCGTCACGCTTCCGATATGAAAGCCGTCGGTCGCGGGCAGGCCCAGGACCGAGGTGGGGTCACTCTGCTTCAGGTACTCCGCCCGCAGACCAATCGTGCTGCCGTCTTCACGCACCGGGAACAGGAAATACCCGGCGAGCCCCCACAGATTGTAGGAGTTGTCGTCCGCGTCCTTGCCCCAGCGGTACAGCCCCTCGGTGACGAACCGGAACCGGGGCGAGAACTGGTTGGTGTAGATCAGGTCGAGGACGTTCTGCTGCTTGTTGTTGGGCGTCTCCGAATCCCCCAGGTTCTCGCGCGAGGTGAGGCCGTTAAAGACGATCGAGGAGGCGCCGCTCAGATTGGCAACGACCTGGAAGCCCGGCGCGAGATCGCGGTTGCCGTCGTCGGTGCGCCCGTTGTAGCGGTTGTAGAGAACGCCGGAGACGGTCACCTTATCGTTCACGGGGTATGCGGCACGGATGCCGGCGTTGTAGAACGGGGACGGGAACTGGAAGAGGAAGTTACGCGAAAAGAAGTTATTGGTGCCGATGTCGATGGTCTCGTAGCCGACGTGCGTCACGAACTGGCCCACATCCACCTTCAGGTCCCGATCGCCCAGGGGCGCCAGGAAGGTTCCATACGCCTCCAGAATGATGCTGTCGTCGTCGGGTATGAAGCTAAACTTCCGGACCTCGCCCTCCACCAGGCGAAGGGTGAAGCCGGCGCGACTCGTGGGCGTGGCCGCCTTCGAGAGCGTGATCTGCGCCAGATTCAGCCCCAACTGCCCTTCCCGGTTGTTGTACAGGAACGTGTTGTTGTTGGTGGAAGGCCGGTTGAAGTTGTGGGTGTAGTTGGTCTCGATGACCGCGTTCACCTTGATGCCTTCGTCCTCCGCCGTCTCCTGGGCCTGGACGGCGGAGGGAACGGCAGCCAGGAGAGCCCCGCCCAGAGCCATACTAGCAAGCGATGATAGCGACCATAACTTCCGCGCAGTGTTCCGCATCGGCGGTACATGCCTCCTTGATGGTTACGCCGGCCTCCCGGCATCGTTGCGTCCCGAAAAAACCCGAGCGGCGGCGGCACGCTGCTCGCTCACTAGCTCCCGTCTCCGGGCGCACCGCCGGGGAAACGAAGATAGAGGTATGACCTGCCGGGATGCTGCCCGCCGACGTCAGCAGGGCGGGCGGAAGCTGCCCGCAGTAACGGAAGATACTTCCGGCACACACGTCAGACGGCTAATTGTGCATCTCGCTGGCAGTGATGATCGCCCGAGCGATTTCGTGGACGGGTCGGTTCAGGGTGGCACTCTGGCCCTGGATGCGGTAAAACGCCTCTCGCTCCGTCAGCCCGAACTTCTCCATGAGGATGGCTTTCGCCCGCCCCACCATCTTCCGCGCCTCCATCCGCTCCTCCAGAGAGCGGACCTCCTGCTCCAGTTGCACCACCTCGCGGAACCGCTCGATAGCGATGGCGATCGCCGGCCCCAGATCTGCGGGACGCACGGGCTTGGAGAGGAACCCCATCGCCCCCGCCGCGCTGACCTGAGCCACCAGTTCCGGGGCAGCATTGCCCGAAAAGATAACAACAGGCGCAATACGTTCGGAGACCAGGGTCCGCGCCACGTCCAGTCCGGAGATGCTGGGCAGCACGAGGTCGAGCAGTACGAGATCGGGCCGAAGGGTGCGGGCCATGGTGAGGGCAACCCCGCCGCTGTCCGCCTCGCCCATGACGGCGAATCCCATTCCCGTAAGGACCGTTTTGAGGTCCATACGGACGAGGGGGTCGTCATCTACGATGAGCAGATTAGCCTGTCGCACGGCGAACTCGTCCTCGGTGGAGCCCACAACGATGCACACCCGACGGGACACGTCGAAACGTACCCGAGCAGGCGTCCTAGAGACGCTGTCAAAACAACGACAAGTTCAGTGAGGCAGACGCGGCGGCGCGAGTGTCTCGCACAGTTAAGCCAGTAAGGCGCGGCACTGCTGCGAAACGACGGCGGTGTCGGTGGGGGCCCGGCGTTGGGGGGAAGAGTCAGCGTGCTTTGGCGGCGCCACATGGCGCTGCCTGCACTAGAATTGATCGTGCACACCCTCTCCCCGTTTCCACCCTGGAAGTGTGGGGGTAGGGTTGCCGCCTATTATAAACGTGGTCGGTTTACCTGTCAAGGCGTCCGACAAAAATTAAGAAACGGTCAAGAACCGCCCGAATCGCCCCGAAAAACCGCCTGGAAGGCGGCGGCGACGGCGTCTGCCGCTTCCTCAAGCGACACAGGGCGCCCGGCAAGTTCGGAGACCGTGGTGATGCGCTTTCCCGGGACACCACAGGGCACGATCGTGTCGAACCCGGAGCGCACAGACTCCTCCACGTTCAGCGCGAAGCCGTGGTGCGTCACCCAGCGCGACACTTTGACGCCCAGCGCCGCCAGGTAGCCGTCCCCTGCCCAGACTCCGGCGTGCCAGTCCGCACGCCCCGCCTCCTCCGCGCCGAGCGCGCGGCACGCCCGGATCACGACCTCCTCCAGGCTCCGGACGTAGCGGTGCAGATCGCGCCGCCCCTCGCCCAGGAATACCACCGGGTAGCCAACAAGCTGTCCCGGCCCGTGGTAGGTCACGTCCCCGCCCCGGTCCGTGGCGACAAGCTCAATCCCGCGCGCGGCGTACTCCGCCGCGTCCAGCAGCAGGTTCGTGGCCCGGTCGGCGGCGCGTCCATAGGTGACCGTGGGCGGGTGCGTCAGCAGCAGCAGCGTATCCGGCGCGACGCCACTCTGGCGCTGCGCCACGAGTTCTCGCTGCCGGTCCCAGGCCAGCGCGTAGGGAATAGGCCCCTCCCCCAACAGGTTCACAACACGCACGGCCTCGGCTTCCATATGCCGCCATTATAGCGCGCACCGCCTTACTCACCGCAGCGGGCGGCCGTTCTGCCGCAACCCTGCCCGCTTGCAAGCGTCTAAACAGGGTGTGTCCCGTTAACGCTCCGCCCTCAGGAGGTCGCTCATGCAGCCTGAAGGGATGGCGCCCCCGAAGCAGCGCCTACCCGTGGAAAAGCGGCATCTGGCGGAGAAACCGGGTATGAAGAAGCGGTATGCCGACTACGAGGAGCACAACAGGCGCACCTTCGCGACCACTCTGGGCGAGGCGCGCTACTCCGAGTAGAGCGGCGAAAAGAGCGGGGTTCCCGCTAAAGTGAAGATGCACGGCTACCACGCCACGGTTCGGAACAACGAACGGCGCGTCGCCGTGCGCTACGAGTGCCCCGCACAGGATACTCGAAAGTCTGGCATCCGGAGGTGCCTGAAACCCTTGCGTCACCGTCATAATGTTCGGCCCGCGGCGCGACTTCGCGGCGGCGGGCCTTCCCTTATCGGATTGCTCCTGTTATCGGCCATGAACACCGCCCCCGCTCACGCCGACGCTTCTTCCGGGGGGCAAAACGCTCCCGCTACTGCTGCCGCGGCTAAGACCCGGCCACCTGTGGTAGACATTCAGGCGCTCCGCCTTGTACACCCGCAGCGCTTCCCGTCCGATGCAGGACCGACCTGCGACGTGCTGGTGGTGGGCGGCGGCGTGGGCGGCGTCGCCGCGGCGGAGGCCGCCGCGAAGCGGGGCCTGTCCGTGATCCTGGTAGAGCCGACCAGCAGCCTGGGCGGACAGTTCACGGCACAGATGGTGCCTGTGCCCGACGAGAACAGCCACATCGAGAAGCCCGACGGCCCCTCGACCGACTCCTACCGCGACCTGCGCGCGTACGTCCGTAACTACTACGCCGGGCTCCCGGGAATCAAGCCCGGACGCGAGCAGAACGTGGGGATGTGCTGGGTCAGCCGCGTTTCCGGGACGCCGGGCGTGTGGGAGGACGCAGTGCACGCGCGCCTGCGGCCCTACTACGGCCCCCGCGGCATCAAGACGATCTACCTGCGTCACCAGATACAGTCGGCGGCACGCTACGCCAACGGGCGCTTTGCCTGGGCCGACATCGTCAACCTCGATAACGGGCGCGTCACCCGTATCGGCGCCCAGTATCTGCTGGACGCCACGGAGGACGGCGAGGCGCTGCATCTGGCGGGCGCCCCCCTGGTGATCGGACAGGAGGCGAAGTCCGAGTACGGCGAGCCGCACGCGCCGGAGACCGCCCGCCCCGACTGGGTACAGTCCTTCACTTACTGCTTCTCCCTGCGCTGGGCCGCGCCGGACGAGCCGCGGGTCATCGTGGAGAAGCCGGAGGAGTACGAGTACTTCAAGTCGCTGGGCGAGTACACACTGGACTATGTCTACTCCGAGCGCGGCACCGTGACATACAAGGTGCTGGAGCGTGCGGAGGGCTCCGGGGGACCGTTCTGGTCCTATCGCCGCCTGCTCTGGTCGAACAGCTTCGAGGGCACCCCGGCCTCGCCGGTCGGCGACGTGGCCTTGATGAACTGGCGCGGGAACGACTTCCACGAGGAGTCCTACCTGGGCAAGTCGCCGGAAGAGCAGGTGCGGATTCTGAAGCGCGGTAAGGCGTTCGCGCAGGGCTTCCTGCACTGGCTCCAGACCGAGTGCCCCCGCGACGACGGCAACGGCGTCGGCTACCCTGAGATGCAGCTCGCCGGTCCTGCGGTCGTGCCCGGCGTGGGGCAGGACGGCTTCGCTCTGCACCCTTACGTGCGCGAGTCGCGGCGCCTGAAGGCGAAGTTCACGCTCACCGAAAACCACCTGACCTCCCCGGACCCGAAGGCGCGGTGGGGTGAGGCGTTCTTTGACTCGGTCGGCTGCGCCCTCTACGCCGTAGACATCCACCCGTCCAAGGGCGAGCCGCCGCTGCTCGTTCCCGCCCTCCCCTACCACATCCCGCTCGGGTCGTTCTTGCCCGCCTCCGGCCCGCCCAACGTGCTGCCGGCAGCCAAGAACTTCGGGGCATCGCGGCTGGCTCTGGCCTCGGCGCGGATGCACCCGACAGAGTGGCTGGTGGGTCAGGTGGCGGGGTCGCTGGCGGCCTTCTGCCTGCAGCGCCACATCTCCGACCCGACAGCGGTGCGCGAGACACCGGAGCTGCTCTCGGCGTTCCAGGACCAGCTCCGCAGGGACGGCGTGACCCTCTACTGGTCCGATATTCTCCCGCCCCCGCCGCCGGAAAACGCCACGCCGCCGGCCGGGGAGTAGCACCCGCGTAAAAGTCCCGTTTTTACTGCGGTTCGCGCGGCGCACGACCGATGTTAGGCGTAAGACTCAAACCCGATCTGGTCTGTTTGTTGAGGCTCGCGGTAGGGCGCACTCCGGCGTCGGAGTGCGTCCACCGGGGCGCCGAAGTCAGCAGATCCAAGAGGAGGCATAATGACGGAAACGCCGCCCCCCCTGTCGTGGTCCTATGACATCTTCGAGGCCGCCGACCGCCCTGCCGTAGAAGATTGGGAGGTCGAGTGTACCAGCGTCGGCCCTGTCACCAATCCCCATTACATCCTTTCGGTGCGCCATCGCACCGGGCGCGCATCGCGGGTACTGGTGACCACCAACGACCCCCACCGTCTGACGCAGATCGAGGGGGCCGCACGCCGCGCGCTGCACAGCCTCCGCAGCCAGGAGTTCGTTGACCTGCTGGGCCTGCCGCTCCCCGAAGAGCGCGCTGCCGCGATCGCCTTCGACACCGAGTAGCGACGCAGACCCTAATTTTCTTTTTGAAACCGCGGGCGCGCCGGGAACTTTCCGGTGCGCCCGTGTGTTGTTAGGAGCGGGACAGCGGCGGGGCCGCTCCGCGCCCTCCGGGTAGGCGGATTGACGGCGGACTATTTTTGCGATACAATATGACTGAAACACGAATTTGGTCATTTAATCACCGGAGACAGAGGTCAGTTAAGAGATGCGTGGACGCCCGGCTCGTCGCGGGACGGAAGACGTAGGCAGCGGCAAAGAGAAGCCCCGGGGCGAGAGCCCGGTGGGCGCCGAGCCGCCGGGCGGCGGGTGTCATGCTCGCCAGGCCATCCTGCGGGCTGCCCGAGAGCGCTTCCTGTACTACGGGTACAAGAAGACGACGATCGAAGAGATCGCGACCACCGCCGGGGTCGGCAAAGGGACTGTCTACCTCCACTTCGACAGTAAGGAAGCCATCCTGCTGACGCTGGCCCGGGAGATAAAGCGGAATGTAACGGAGCAGATGCGCGCCATCTGCGGGTCGCTGGCGGAGCCGGAGGAGAAGCTCCGGCGCATGATCTTTACCCGCATCATCGCGGTACACGACGCGGCCACCGCGACCGCCCACGGGTTGGAGTTGGTGGACGAGATGATGCGCCCCAAGGTAATGGAGTGCGGGCTGTGCGAGCAGGAGATTCAGCAGGGGCTGATCGCCGCCGTCCTGCGCGAGGGGGCGGACAAGGGGCAGTTCTCCCTGCCGGGCGATGATGAGACGCGCGCGGCGTCCCTCTTCTCGCGGACGTTTCTGTCGTTCCTGCCGCCTTACGTAAACCACTGCATGGCAGGAACGGACTGCCCGCGTGAGTTGGAGCGGCAGGTGAACGAGATGGTGGACTTCGTCCTCAGCGGTCTGCGCCGCCGGGCGTAGCTGGCATACGTGGCGTAACCGGGAGCCGCCGCGGGTAAAACAGCACTAAGAAATGACTAAAATACGCGATCGGTCATTAGACGGAATGGACAGGATGAACGGGAGCGAAAACCCTATGAATAATCTGACCGCCCAAACAAATACGTCGGTCCGACACGAGCCGGCGCGGGGGCTGCGCACGGAGCAGCGGTCACGGCTGTTCGAGCGGGTCATTCTGCCGCACGAGCAATCCCTGTACGGTCCGGCCATGTCACTGACGCGGAGTGCGTCCGACGCGGAGGACCTGGTGCAGGAGACCCTGCTGCGCGCCTACGATCGGTTCGACACGTTCCGCTCGGACGGCTCGCCGCGGGCCTGGCTGCACACCATCATGCGCAACCTCTTCTACAATGCGTACCGCAAGCGCTCGCGCGAGCCGAAGCAGGTGTCGCTGGACCTGTACGAGCCCGCCACCAACGGCTCGACGGCGTCGGGCATCGCCACCGAGGCGGATTCGCCCTCGCACGCGGCCGCGGCCGTGACGTCGCCTGAGCGCATCGTCCTCGGGCAGATGGAAGGGGCGGCCGTGCTGGAAGCGGTGCGCGCGCTCCCGGATGAGTACCGGCAGGTGGTCGCCCTGGCCGATATCCAGGGTCTCCCCTACCAGGAGATCGCCGAGCGCCTGAACATCCCGGTCGGCACCGTGCGCTCGCGCCTTTCCCGCGGGCGGGAGCGGGTCCGCAAGGCCCTCTTCGCCTGGCGTCCGACCGAAGCGACCGCGTCCGAGGCAAGCCTGCGGGCGGCGACACCGCCCGCACGGCTGCCCCTGACACCTCTGCCGGCCTGACGCCCGCTCCGCCGGGCAGCCGCCTCTCGACCCGCGCCCGGGACTGCCCCGGACGCGGGTCGTGCTGTTTCCCGAGCCGCCCGCAAGGAGGAAAAACGGGAACTCAGGGCGGATAAATAGCATTGGAACATACGACGTTCCACGACAGGTGTTTCGTGCGGCTGCACGCAACCGTCGGGAGGCGCAGGCTCCCCGAGGTTTTGCACCCGGCAGCCACGGATATAACAGACTGCACAGTAAAGGTAGTCACATGGGCGAGCATCCCTTTGTCGGTACGGATCGCGGTGCTTCGGGACGAAATCGGACCGGCGCCGAGATTCGGCAGGAAGAGGACGGCAGCGGCGACGCTCCCCCTCTGGAGTCCGCCCCCTATGTGCTCCTCGAGGACGATGAGCTGAACTTCTCTGACCTGACCAAAGACGGCGAACTCTCTGGCGCACCGTCGCGCGAAGAGTCCGGTGTTCCTGTAGACGCGGGCAGCGACACCGAAATGGCCTGGGTTGGCCGTGCGCGAACCTCTCGCCTGCTCACTGCGGAAGAGGAAATCACCCTCGCCCGACGCGTAGCTCGCGGAGATAAGTCCGCCAAAGACACCCTGACGGAGGCCAATCTGCGTCTGGTCGTCTCCATCGCCCGCCGCTACTCCGTGCCCGGTGTTCCCCTCGCCGACCTGATTCAGGAGGGCAACATCGGTCTTATCCGCGCGGTGGAGAAGTTTGACCCCTCGCGCGGTTTTCGTTTCTCCACCTACGCGACCTGGTGGATACGGCGCGCCATTGCACGCGCCGTTATCAATCAGGGACGCACCATCCGCATCCCTGTGTACGTGGCGGAGATGATCCATAAGGTGGTCAAGACGAGCAGTTTGCTGCGCCAGCAGTTCAACCGCGAGCCCACCATCGATGAGATCTCCCGGGCCATGGAGGTTCCCCCCGACCGCGTAAACGAGATCATGCGGATTGCCATGGAGCCGCTCTCGCTGGAGACCCCGGTCGGCGACAAGGATTCCGCGCAGCTCTCCGACTTCATCCAGGCGCAGGCCGGTGCGACTCCGGCCGATGTGGCCGTGAACCTGATTCGCCGGGAGCAGTTGGAGCAGGTACTGGCGCGCCTCACGGACCGCGAGCGGGATGTAGTACGGATGCGCTACGGCCTCGATGACGGGTCACCGCGTACCCTCGAAGAGGTCGGACAGCACTTCCACGTCACCCGGGAGCGGGTCCGCCAGATCGAACTGCGGGCGCTCAAGAAGCTCCGCCGCATGGGCCCCGTGGACGTCAAGCACTGACGCCGCTGCTGCCGTGAAGGTCTTCGTCTCCGGCGCGTCCGGCTTCATCGGCGCCCGCTGCGCCGCCGTTCTTGACGCCCACGGGCATCGGGTCGTCGGACTATCGCGCCGCCCGGCCCCGTCTTCCTCCTCGGTGGAGTGGGTCCAGGGCGACCTGAGCGGCCCCGCGGACATCGCCGAACGCCTCGCCCCCACCCTTGCCGACTGCGACGCCGTGGTCCACCTGGTCGGCATCGCGACCGAAGTCCCCTCGCAGGGTCAGACGTTCGAAGCGGTCCACCGGGGGGGAACCGAAAACCTGCTCCGCGCGCTTCGCCTTTCCGGAACGGAGGGGGCGCGGTTTGTGTACGTATCCGCCGTGGGCGCCGCGCCGAACGCCCCCTCGCACTATGCCCGCTCGAAGGCTGCCGCAGAGGCCGCCGTGCGCGACTCCTGGCTCTCCTGGACGATCCTGCGCCCTTCGCTTGTCCTCGGGTCCGGAGCCGACTTTCTGGAGCGTCTGAAGGGGCTGGTCACCCGCCCGCCGCTCTCCCCCCTCCCCCTGCCCTTCGTGCCGGTCCCGGGCGACGGCGCCACCCGTTTTCAGCCGGTCTTTGTGGACGACCTGGCGCAGTGCATCGTCCGCGCCCTGGAGACGCAGGAGGCGGCGGGCAAAACGCTCGAGGTGGGCGGGGCAGACGTGGTCACGCTTGATGAGATCGTCCGTGCCGTTCAGGAGGCCCTGGGAGCCGGCCACAAGCCCCGGTGGCACGTCCCGCGACCGCTGCTCTTCTGCGCTGCGGCGGCCCTGGAGGCGCTGGTTCCGCGCCCGCCGATTACAGCCGATCAGGTATGCGTCCTGGGTAGTGACAGTGTGTGCGACACGGAAGGGATGCAGCACATCCTCGGCGTTACCCCTCTGGGCTTCGGCGAGGCGCTCGCGCGCAGCCTGTCCGCTGCGGGCGTTTCGGACGCAGCGGCAGCCGCGCCGTCAGAAGCGGGCGCCAGTGAGGTCTAGCTGGAACTGCTTGGACGTGGTGGAGTAGTAGACCGCGAAGTCTCGCCCGGCGATGCGCTTGATCAGGGCAAACTCCGTCTCCTGGAACTTCAGGTCCCCGAACTTGGACGCCGAGTGCGTCACCCGTGCGCGCCAGTCCCCCCCGAGCGATATCTGCCCCGTTCCGTACAGCGTGGCGGTCGGACTGTCCAGCCCCTGTGCCGCCGTGAGGCTGACGTTCCAGCGATTCCCTCCGGCCAGGTATGCGGTCAGGCCCAGTCGGTGCCGTCCTCCGGTCACTGACGTAAACGAGGTGCTCTGCACATTGGTGTTGATCAGCGGCGTCTGGGCGTAGTCGTAGGACAGGCGCAAGGAGCCGGTGGAGCTGAGGCTGTGGTTGAGCGCCGTGGTGGCGTAGATGGAGGCCCCGGACTTCATCAGGCCAAATCGTGAGCCATCCGTCCCAACCCAGGTCTGCCCCAGAGAGAGCGACTGTGTGAGCGAGGTCTGCCGCGCCACGGGCACCGGATTGCTGAAGAGGCGCAGCGTGGCGTTCTGCGTGTCGATGCGGCTCCGCTCGGCGGCGCTGGCGCCGTAGAGGTACTGCCGTGCCATCCCGACATTGACGGAGTAGCGCACCTGGTCCACGCCCTTAATCACGCGCGGCGTGGTCTCGGCGTAAAGCTGCGCTCGGAGGTTGCCGCCCCCCTGGAACGCCGTCCCCTCCTCCTCGCTGCCGGAGCCAGGGGAGAGCGACCCGGACCCTGCAAAGTTCAGCGCGAAGCCGTTGAACGCGCGGGACACCTGGGTGGTCAGGAACACGTCGCGGTGGTTGGGCGTGTCGATGTACACGCTCCCGCGCGTCGAGCGTCCCAGACGCTGCGCGTGGTGCAGACGGGCGCTCCAGTCCTGGCGCGTGATTCCGGAAAGCTGGAAGACCCCCTCCTGGCCGTTCTTGCCGTTGTACGCCTGCTCAATGTCCATGGTCCAGCCCGGACGCGTGGAGTAGGCAGACGAACCGACGCGCTCCCCGCGGCGGACGTGGACCGTGCCGATGCCGGTGGGGCGCACGTCATAGTAGATCGGCACGTCCACCGTCAGCCCCTGCGGGCCGTACCCGACGATCTGCTCGCGGAACAGTGACTCCTGGCCGAAGTTCATCACGTGAAACGGCAGGGACAGAGTCTTGAGGCCGTCCAGGTAGAACGTCGCGCGGCGGAACTGGAGCGCTGTGCCGGGGTCGATGGCGATGGAGTTGGCGACCACCACGAGAGCCGCCTCGGAGATATCCTCCGGATCCCAGAACCCGCCTGCGGAGATCTCCCCCAGCGAGCCATCGTAGGGGGTCTCCGTCAGGGCCGGACCGCGGACGAGCAGCGGGACCGATGCCCCGTTCTCATCCAGGCGCTCTGCCGCCCCTACCCCCTGCATCAGGCTGAACTTGAGGTTGAGGTACTCGCGCTTCTCCCCACTCGCCTCCAGGGTGACGTTCCCGGTGGCGAGAACCACGTTTTCTTTGATGTTGAACTGGATGCTGTCGGCATGGACAGTGTAGGCGCGGTACGCCAGATTCGCCTTCCCGCCCTTGCCAATAAGCTGGATGATGCCCTCGTTGACCGCGTAGCCGGTGTAGTCCTTGCCGTCCACGCGAATCCAGGTGGTCCCGGTCTCGGCGGCGTCTACATCCGCGGCGAACGTGATGATCGTCTGCGCGGGGACAGCCTGGCCGGCGCCATCGAGGTTGGCCGTGACAACCGCCGTATCGGGCAGGTCGCTGGAGGTCAGAACGACGCGGGCAACGCCGTTCTGGGTGCCCTCACTCGGGCTGCTAAGGCGCCCCGCGGTAGTGGCGAAGGCGATGCGGGTGCCGTCCGGCACAACGCGTCCGCTGGAGTCGCGGACCTCGGCGGAGATGACCGTGGTGCTGCGGCCGTCGGCCTTAATGACCGAGCGCTCGACGGTGAGGCGAATGGAGGCCAGAGTGTCCGCGCGCGCGGAGAGCGCGGGGAGCATCAGGCTCGCCGCAGTGAACACGGCAGTGCCGCCGAACAGGACGGCGGAACGGGAGGCAATCGCTTTTCGTGAAGAGGAGCGTATCACGATTATCTCGCGGCGGGGGCGGGCGGCGCGCGCACACACCGAGGGGAACTACTTCGCGGTCCGCCACGGAGCGCGAGTCAGCGGGAGCCGCCCGCCCTCCCGCGCGGAGGGAATCCCTCGGAGCACGGGAGGAGCGGCGCGGAAAGGAGGCGGCCGATTACCGGCCCCGGCCCCGGCTCTTGACGGGCGTTGCCACCTTCGGCATCGGGTAAAGGGCGGCAGCTACCTGCTCCGCCACGACCTCGGCGGCGCGGGCGACGGCGGCACCTTCCTGGCGCGGAGCCGCAACATCTTCCGGCGCGTTGCCGGTCGCCTTCTCGGACACGGTGCCGAGCGGCGCGCCATCCACGGTGGCGTTGCGGAAGACGCTCAGGCTGAACGTCGCCGTTCGCGTTGCCGGGTCGTACTTGTAGTCGTCCACGGAGACGGTCACGAACTCGGTGGAGCCGACCAGCTCCGCGAGACGCTGCGCCTTGCGCACATCGTCACCCGGGTTAACCGCCTCCTCCGCCTTAAGCCCTTCGCTCACAGCGCGCTGGACGCTCGGCAGACGGCGGCTATAAACGGTCAGGCCAACCCCCTGCTTCAGCATCTGACGGCGCACGGCGTCGGTGACGATCTCCTGCGCCTCCAGAATCTGCCGGGAGGGGTTCTCCCCCGCCCCGGAGATCTCAGCCGGGAACAGGATAACGTTCGTCGGCAGGTTCATCACAGCGGGCGTCTGCGCCGCTGCAGCGTGCACCGACCGTCCGGGCAGACCGGTCCCGATCGCCGCCGCGCTCAGTCCCACCATGCCCGCCGCCGTCAGCGCGAGCGCCGCCCGGGCGCCGACCCGACGCGGGGCAGAAGGTTTACGCGAATTCCACATATCGATTCTGATTCCTTATGCCTTCGGAATTGCGCCTCCCCGCGCGCCAAGGGGGTCACCCTCAGCGCGCGGGGGACGGCAGCTTAGTTGAGGACCTGGATGGCCCGCTTCACGACCACGGACTCGCCGTTCGGCGTCTGCGCGGTGATCTCCACCTGGTACGGGCCGGCGGGCAGAGCGCCACCGGACTCCGAGCGCCCATTCCAGTACAGGCGAACCTCGCCGTTGCTGGAGGCCGCGCGACCCGTCGCGAAGGTGTTCATGACCTTGCCCGTCAGGGTGGTGATCCGCCCGGTGACGGTCGCATCCGCCGTCACGCTAAAGCGGAAGTTGTAGGACGCACCGCTCGGGCCGCGCCCGCTGCTGCTCCCCGTCCCGCGAACGCGCTCGACGCGCAGGTTGGAGACCGCCAGAGGCTGGCTCGCCCGCTTATCCGCCGTCAGGACGAACCGGCTCGGCTGGTCCTTCGAGACGTTGACCACCATCGACGAGACAGACTTCAGGTCCACCGTCTTGCCGGTCTGCTTGTCGGTCAGGCGCAGACGCAGCAGCTTGGGCAGCTTCGCGGTGCTGGGCCAGGAGAGGGTTACCGGGCCGTCCTTGTCGGCGCGGACTTCCAGCTCCCAGCTCTTGGCGCCGCCGGGCGCCTTCAGGTCCTGGGCGAGGCGGGTGACCTTACCATCCTGCTCGCGGACGACGCTGACGTAGACATAGTCTTCCACAATCATCGGCGGCTTCGGCAGGTCGCGGATATCGTCCCCGTCCTTGGCCGAGCCGTTGACACCCACCAGCGTGGCGTAGTCGCCGTTGCCGTCCGCGCGGACCGCCTGGATCTGAACCTTCCAGTTGTCCATGGTCGGCTGCGCCACCAGAGCGCGGCCATTGGCGATGGCGCCGGCCACCTGCGGCTTCTTACGGGTCGGCGGCTCCGTGCCCGTGTTCGGGTCGCCCAGGATGACCGACTGACGCTGCGACGGAGTGGCGTACTGAATGATGCGCCGGTCGTTGAGGTAGATCCAGTAGCCCTGGTAAGGCCGCAGGGTCTGGTTCAGGTCTTCGAAGAAGTCATACCGACGCGTCTGCGTGTTGTAGAAGAACACACCGCCGCGCACCGCGCCGCTGCTCACGGCCTGGCTGAAGGTAATCGGGTTACCACCCTCCGTGTCCGCAAAGCGCAGGTAGTTGATCGGGATCTCGTACAGGAACGGGTTGGCGATCATGTTCCACCCACGCTCCAGGACCCGCTGGACCTTAACCGGCGTTGTGGTACCACTCGGCGCCTGGTTGGCAACCGGCTGCGCGCCCTGCAGGAACAGCAGGCGGTCCAGGTTCGGGCGGTGGAAGTACGCCACGCCCGGTTCCAGCTTCGTGGCCCGCTCGTAGCGGCCCGACAGACCGTCGCCCTCCGAATCCGGTATCCACCGGTAGAACGACACCGGGCTGTCTTCCGGCCGGCTCAGGCCGTTGACGATGGTCGCGGGGTCGCCGTTGTTCGAAAGAATCGGGTCGAACTGGAACGGGAACCCGATCATCTGGTAGGCGGAGGACGTCACCGGGACCAGAGGGGTCGCCGGGATCGTGATGCCGCGGCTCACGGCGCGGGAGATACCGAGCCCGCCGACCGTACCCGACATCTGGTACACCACGGTGCCGAACGTGTCACCGGTCGGCTCTACATTCCAGGTGCGGGTTGCCTGCGAGTCCGGCAGGAGCTGGCCGACCAGCTTGGTCGCCACATCCTGCTGCCCGGTTGCCGGGTCGGTGCCGAACTGGAGCCCGCTCGGAAGCACCAGGCTGAGGCGCACATCATCCAGGTTAATCCCGAACGGCGCCGCGTTCACAGACCGGTTGTAGATGTTGCCGTAGATCGTCAGCGGGTTGGGCAGGAGGAACTTCTTGCCAACGGTCTGATAGGTCGCGTTGGTATTACCCACCACTTCCGGGTCAAGCGCCGCCGCGGAGTTGTACGCAAACGCCTCCTCGGCTTCGGTGGCGATGGCCCAGTCCTCATCCAGGCGATCCGTGGAGGAGCCGTTACCGTAGTAAGTGACCACCGTCACCTGATTAATCGCGCCCGGGCGCAGGTCGAACGGCCCGTAGTACGCCGCCACGGCCAGACCGTCCTCGAACAGGGGAATGCGTCCCTGGAGGGCAGTCAGCGGCGAGAAGCCACCGTTTAGCGGGAACAGCTCCTCGGAGTCCCCGACATAGACCGTGGACGGGAGCGTCGCGCCAAAGCCGCGGAAGATCATGCGGCTGTGGAAGGGCGGGTCGGCCGGGTCATCGGTGGAGAACCGCTTGCCGTATACGTCCAGGGTATCCGGGACGGGGACCGCGGGCGTACCGTCGGGATTCAGGCCGAAGATGCTGACCCGATCCGTCACCCCACCCTGGTTCGGGTCCTGGTAGAAGACGCCCACGCGCGGCATCGTGACTCCGGGGACCGCCGCGCCGCGTGCGTTCACCGCGAAGCGCAGGAAGACCCGGTGCGCCGCCGAGGTGTCGTAGTTGCTAAGGGTCCACTCGATGCGCGCGGTGTTCCGGATCAGGGTGATCCTCTGGCGCAGCGTCACTGCGCCCCCCTCACCCTGGACCGGCTCACCATCGGTCAGGCGGTAAAACGCCTCCATGGCGTTGTCGCGGAAGACCGGGGTCGTGATCAGGTCGCCGTCATTGAAGCCGACGTTCCGGTTGGTACCGCCCTGCACCGTGCCATTGACCAGGTTGCCGTCTACGTTGGCGCGCAGGTAGGCGGAGTAGTCATAGGTCCCGCTCTGCTGCCAGTAGCCGGGCAGCGGCCAGACACCGTACCCAAGCGGCCGATTAGCGGCGTAAACCTCGTTGCCAACGTTGAAGCCGTTGAGCGCCTCAAAGTTGTCAGCGGTCCCGCGCAGGTTCCCCGAGAGGTTCCCGAACGAGAGCATGCCCGCGACATTGTGGGTGATCGTGACAGCGCCCCCGGCAAACGGTAACTGTCCGGCATCGTACGACACCCCGAAGGTGCCGCTGGTCCCCAGGACCACCCCCATGTACTCGTTCCCGATCACCGCGAACCGTACGCCACCCAGGTCAAGCTCCTGGAAGTCCGGGTCGTTAAAGCCGGACGGCTGCTCCAGGGGCGCGGTAAAGCCGAGCAGCGAGAGCGCGGAGTTGCCGTCCAGGGCGTACCCGCCGAAGGTGTCGGCCTTCGCGGCGCCCCCCCCGGCAAGGCTGAGGGCGGCGGCAGCAGCGGTCACGACAGCGGCCAGGTGCTTTCCTCGCCGCCGCCCGGTCGGGCGCATCCCCCCCGCTTCCGTTGGTTGTCTGTGCGCTTTCGAAAACGCCATCGAAAAGCCTCTCTTGTGCTTTGCAGAATAGGGCCTGCCGCGCCCCGACCCGGCGGCCGCCGTGCGGACCGGGAAAACCGGTCCTCGGGCGGCGGCGCGCACGGGCGCGGGAGCGCGGCGGGCGCTGAATTAGCGCAGGAACTGAATCGCGCGCTTGACGGTCGTGGTTTCACCACTGGCCGTCCGCGCCGTGACCTCGAGCACGTACGGTCCGAAGGGCACCGCGCCACCCCCCTGGGAGCGGCCGTCCCACCGCAGGATCGTCTCCTTCATGCCGGTTGCGCGGCCCGTGCCCGTCAGCGTCGCGATGGGCTTGCCGCTAAGCGTCCGCACCGTCGCCTGAACGTCGGCATCCTGGTTGACGGTGAAGCGAACGTTCATCGCGCCCGCTCCGGTCGCCCGGCCCGAGCCCTTTCCGGTGTTGACCGTGGTCAGGTTCAGGATCTGCAGCGGCCCGGCCGAGAGCTGCGGTTCCAGGACGATCTTGAAGAGGCGGGTCGTGCCGGCCTCACCGCTCTTGAAGGTGAAGGACGACCGGGAGTTCATGGGTATGACCTGACCGGTCTCGGTATCCTTCAGGATCAGCCGGGAGCGCCGCGGAGCGCTCGAGATGCCGTCCCACGACAGCGTTACATCGGCGCTATCGCGGTCGGTGCTGACCGCCACGGTCCACTCCTGCCGGTTCTGACCCGGCGCCCGCATGTCGTAGGCCAGAGACGCCGCCCGCCCAGCCTCGGTCTCGCCGATGAACCGAACGTACGCGTGACCCGCACCGGCCGGCGGCTTCGGGATATCGAAGCGGTCTTCCTTCGCGGCAGCGCCCTCGAGCTGGCCAAAGTAGTTCTGGCCATCACGGTCACCGGCCACGCTGGCGCTGATGCGCGCCCTCCAGCCCTTCATCGCGGGCAGCCCCGAGTTCTGGGCCCGGGAGCGAGAGGGCGTCGCCTCAACGGCCGGGGGCGACACGATGAGCGTGCAGTTCTCCAGGGCGCGCACCCAGTAGCCCTGGAACGGCTCCAGGGTGCCGTTCGGCGCAACGCTGTAGACGTACTCGCCGTCCCGGTAGGAGACGAGCACGGGGCTGATGATGTTTCGGTTGATGGCATCCGCCAGGGACAGCCTTTCCGTGCCCACCACAGCGCCCACTTCGACGCTCACGCTGCTCCAGTCAACCGGCGCCGTAAACGGCGCGCCGATCATGTTCCAGCCACCGTTGTCCGCGAAGAGGCGGATCGCCACCGGGAAGTCGGCGCGCGGCCCAACGGTGTTCAGGGGGCGCGTCTCCTCCAGGTCGAGCCAGTACCCCATACCCAGCGGGGCCAGCGACATCGTCGGATTCGCGGGATCGTAGGTCAGCGGCAGATTATCCGACCCCGTCGCCAGGAAGGAGGCGAAGCGGTCAGCCGGCTGGCCGTTGGACGCGAAGGTAAAGTACGCACCGGGTTCGCTCCCGCCGTTCGGCTGGGTCGGGTCGTAGCGGCGCAGGCGGAACGCCACGCCAGCCCCCAGGAGCGTCTTCTCCGGGTTCTGCGGATCCACCAGCGGCACCCGGAACGGGACCGAGAACATGCTGCGACCGAGCTGCTGCTGCTTCTGCACCACCTCGAAGAACTGGATCTGCTGCTCACTGGTCTGGTTGTTGTAGGTGAGGGTGGCAACAACCTTGTACCGCCCCTCGCTCAGAGCAGGCGTAATCGGCAGAGAGATCGTCTTCAGGGTTGCAGCCAGCTCTCCCGGCTCAAGCGTGGGCAGCGGGAAGTCCACACCGGCGGTGAACGACCGAACCACCGTGGTCGGGATAGTGGCGGTCTCGATCCGGACCGTCAGGGTCGCCTGGGGCAGCTTCTTGACGCCGATAACCGCCAGGTTGATCGGGAAGTTGCGGTTGTAGGAGGCGCCGCGGTCGAGCCCCCCCACCAGGAAGACTGCCGGGTCGGGGTCGGAATAGCGCAGAATGGCCTCCGCCGGGTCGACCAGCCCACCGATCGGGGTCCCGGGGTTCAGGGCCGAGATATCCTCCGCCGTCTCCTGAAGCACCTGGGCGATCTGGCCTTTCGGGACGCCAGCCGCCACCAGGAGCGCCACCACGCCCGCAACGTGCGGGGACGCCATCGAGGTGCCCTGGCTGTAATCGTATCCTGACGGATTGATAGCGCGGGGGTAAGTCGAAAGAATCAGAGACGTGGCAGGCGGTCCGTCAATATCATCGCCACCCGGAGCGGCGATGGTAACGGTGCTTCCATAGTTGGAGTAGCTCGCCTTTACCTTGTCCGATCCCACCGCTCCCACGGAGATGACCCCCGGGTATCCCGCCGGGTACGTCTGGTCAGGCTGGCCGTCAGGGAGATAGACGTCCAGGTCCATGTTCACGTTTTCGTTGCTGGCCGCGGCAACAACGACAACCCCGGAGTTAATCGCGGACGTAATCGCCGCCTCCTCGGTATCCGCCCGGAAATAACCGGCCAGACTCATGTTGACGACGTCAACCCCCTGCGCTACGCAGTAGTTGAGGCCGGCAATGATCGAGGCGCTGGAAAAGCCAAAGTCCCCGCCCTTAATGGGCACCAGGGTCACCCGGACACCGCCGCCGTCGTAGCCCGCGACGCCGGCGATCCCGGTCGCGTTATTGGTAACACCAACAGCGCTACCCGAGACGTGGGTCCCGTGCCCGTTCGTGTCGGTCACGTCCGGGGTGGGAGCGACCGGGTTGATAAAATTCATCGGGTCCCGGTAAATCCGCGCACCATTGCGCTCGAAGTCGGGGTGCCCGACATCGAAGCCCGTGTCGAAGACAGCGAGGGTCGCGGGGCGGGCGCCGAACTGGCGCGCCCAGGCCAGCGGCATCTTCATCATCTGAAGATTCCACATCTCGCCGAACCGGGGGTCGTTGGGCGTGACGCCGACGGTCTGTACCGGCTTCTTAATCAGGTTCGGGTCCGCCAGCACGCCCGGCGTCTTCCGGAGTTGGGCGACGGCCGTACGAACGGCCTGCGTGGGCTCCTTAGCATCGGCGATGCTGTTCAGGATCCCCGCACCGCCCGTGCCGCCCGTGCCGCCGGACGACTTGACACGTACCAGGTAAAAGTGAGGCGAGTAGGCGATCTGCCCTATAAGTTCGCAGCCAGCCGCTTCGGCCAGTTTCCGTGCCGCCGGTTCGTCCATGCCGTTCGGAACGCGCAGAACGATCTCCCCCGGAACGGACAGCGGGATGGGGGGTTCCTGCGCGTACCCCGGGGACGCCGCGACCGCCATCAGGCCAAGAGCGGCAGCAACGGTCGCGAATGTGACGGCTCTTATCTTTCGGGGAGACTTCTTCATCATATTCATGGCTCGATTCAGGTTCTGCCGGATGCGGTAGACGAACTGGCCAGAAACGGTTACGGCGGCAGATTCAGGCAGGGCAGACCGTACCACCAGGTCAGAATCAAACAGAAAAATAGTTCGCCAAGGCGTGGTGGTCAGGAGTTGGCAGCAGTTGTCCCACAAGCAAGGAACGACCCGCAGTTGTCAGGAGAGGCTTGACAGGAGCCCCTCCTGACAACGTTTGCGCGGTCTTATCCGCTACGGCGTGAGCTGCGGCGGATCCGGCGGAGTACCCAGCTTCGTGAAGTAGGTATCCCCACTGGAGTAGATGTACTCGCCGCCATTGACCGTCTCGCGGGCGATGGGTCCCGGCTGGTCCGTGGAGTTGCGCGCACCGACCCGGTAGAAGATCGGTTGCCCCACTCCCACATTCGCAAAGTCATTCGTCAGGTTGAAGAACTCCGTCTGCGAGTTCGCCCCTGCCGCATACGCTGCGAAGAACGGACCACGAACCTTCTTGTTGCTGAAGTCCGGGCGGGTGGAGAACTCCACCACGTACTCGTTGGCTCCCGGAACGGTGCGGTACCCGACGCGCACCCGGCTGAGGTCGGCATCTCCCGTAGGCGACAGAGCCGCAGGCCGTGCAATGGGGGTCACGCGACCGGTTGCCGCCGTAATCGGCGTCTGGCGGTACAGGATATTGTCGTTGTTTCCGCCGTTATTTCCGGTCCCACCCGTGTTGCCGGTGTTACCGCCGATGTTGCCACCGCCGATGTTGCCACCGCCGATG
>CALEKU010000208.1 GCA_937902745.1 uncultured Armatimonadota bacterium | reverse complement strand
GCCTTCCCCGGATGGTTCAAGTCCATCGTCCGTACCCAGTGCAACCGGCTGACCCGCAACAAGCGGGTGCCGACCGTCTCCTGGGACACCTCGCCCGCCGCGTTTGCCGCCGCAGCGGCGCCCTCCGGTACGGCCGGGGCGGACCCGTTCCGCCGCGCCGCGGACGCCGACCGGGACGGCCGTCTGCACGCCGCGCTTGCGGCGCTCCCCGAACACGAACGCGCCGCGGCCGTGCTCTACTACCTGGCGGACTACGACCAGAACGAGATCGCTGCGTTTCTGGGGGTGCCGGTGACCACGGTAAAGAAGCGCCTCTTCACCGCACGCCGCCGCCTCCGCGAAAGGATTGCCACGCACATGGACCCCGAAGAAACGGCCGCCGCGCCGCCGCGCCCGTCGCGCGACGAGCGGTTCGCTCGGACCGTACAGTTCTGGCGGGCGGTAGATGACAACGACGCCGACGCCGCCCGCGCGCTGCTCGCCGCTGCACCCGACCTGACCAAAGCCCGTGACCCCCGGGGCAGCGGGGGCGGACCGCTCCATGTCGCCGCCGCGCTCGGCTACGGCGGGGTGGTGGACGCGCTGCTGGAAGCGGGCGCCGCGCCGGACGCGCGCCGGGAGTCCGACGGCGGGACGCCGCTGCACGCCCTGGCCGATGGGTGCGCGTCGGTGGAGATCGCCGGGCGGCTTCTGAGCGCCGGGGCGGACGTGAACGCCCGCGACCGGGCGGGGCGGACGCCGCTCTTCGTGGCGGCGCGGGCCGCGGCGCCGGTCGCCGAGGACCCGTGCGACCACTGGGGGCTTTGCGGTCTGCTTCTCGCCCGGGGGGCGACGGTGGACGCCCACAGCGCCGCCGCGCTGGATCGGGTGGAGGACATCAAAGCCCTGTTCGCGGCCGACCGGGGTGTCCACCGCGATGCGCGCGACCCGGACGACGGGGCGACGCCGCTGCACTGGGCGGCACGGGCGGGGTACCGCCAGGTCCTCAAGGCGCTGCTCGCGATGGACGTGGACGTGAACGCCCGCGATCGGGCCGGGCGCACGCCGCTCCACTACGCTGCGGCGCCCGGGCGGACGCGCCTGCTGCCACCGAACGCTGCGGCGGTCTGTCTTCTGACCGGGGCCGGGGCGGAGGGGGACGTGTTCGCAGCGGCGCTGCTGAACGACACGGCGCGGCTGGAGGCGCTTCTGGCCGAGGCGCCGGAACTGCGCGACGCGCGGGATGCCGACGGGGCGACGCCGCTGATGCTCGCGGCGTGGCATGGGAGCCGCGGCGCCGTGCAGCACCTTCTGGAAAAGGGGGCGGACATCCGGGCGCGGGACGCGGCGGGGCGCACGGCGGTCTCGGTGCGCTGGCGGCCGGAGGATGTGGACCCCGTGGCGGTGGACCTGTTGCTTGCCGCCGGGGCGGCCCCGGAGCCGAAGACGGCGCTGGCTCTGGGCCGTCCGGTGCCTGAGGGCGCGGCGGATACCGACCTGCTGGACTGGGCGATCACAAACGGGGTGCCTTTGACCGGATTCGCGCCGGGACCGTCCGCGGTCCTGACCATCCACCAGGCCGCGGCTCTGGGGGATGCGAAGGCGCTTCGGCATCTGCTGGCGCAGGAGCCGGACGCGGCGCGGCGCCGGGACGCGCGCCGGAACACGCCGCTGCACCGGGCGGCCGAGCGGGGGCAGGCGGAGGCTGTTTCGCTCCTGCTGGCGGCGGGCGCAGACCCGAACGCCCAGGCGGACGACGGGGAGGCCCCGCTGCACCGGGCGGCCCGAGGTGGCCACCGTGAAGCTGCCGCAGTCTTGCTGGGCGCTGGGGCGGATGCGTCCCTGCGAAGCCACCGGGGCGAGAGCGCGCTGTTCGCGGCGTGCGCGGCTTCGGGCGACCCGGCGCTGGTGGACCTGCTGGCGGAGCGCGGGGCGCCGGTGTCCGGGGAGGGGACGGGGCAGAACACCCCCTTGCACGCCGCGGCGGAGGCCGGGAACGCGGGAGCGGTGGCGGTGCTGGCCGCGCGCGGCGCGGACCTCGACGCGCCCAACTACTACGGCGGGGCGCCGCTCCACGTCGCGGCCCGGGAGGGGCACGTCGCCGTCGTGGAAGCGCTGCTGGCCGCCGGGGCGGACCTGACCGCGCGGGACCGGTGGTATCGGACGCCACTGCACGTCGCCGCCTGGTTCGACCGGCCGGAGGTGGTGACCGCGCTCCTCGACGCGGGGACGGCGGTAACGGAGCTGAGCTACGGCTACTCCAGCGTGCTCCACACCGCGGCCGGGCGCGGCAGCCGGCGGGTGGCGGAACTCCTCCTGGAGCGGGGAGCGGACGTGAACGCGGCGAGTGACTTCGGCCGGACGCCCCTGCACGACGCGGTCCACGCCGACCAGTACGACGTAGCGAAGTTGCTCCTGGAGCGGGGCGCGAACCCGTCGTTCGCCAACAACCGGCGCCAGACCCCGCTGCACTGGGCGGCGGCGGCGGGGCATACGGACCTGGTACGCCTGCTGCTGGAGTTTGGCGCGGACCGCACCGCCCGCTCCCACCGCGACGAAACCCCGCGCGAAACGGCGGAGCGGTATGGGCACGCGGAGATCGCCGCCCTGCTCACGTAGGCAGGCAGGACGAGCGGCGCCCCGGAAGTCAGTCCGGGGCGCCCGCGCTTGCGGAGGGGCCGCGCGGCTGCCCGGCCACGGGCAGGTAGGCCCGGACCTCGCGCTTGGGCGTGTAGGCGGCGCAGCGATAGGAGCGCGAATGCGGCTTTGGCTCGGTGGCCTCGCCTACGTACACGGGGTATTCGTCCACGCCGCACCGCTCGTAGGGGCGGTCGTACTTCTCGCAGTCGTAGCAGCGGCGCAGGAGCGACGCGCAGAGCGAGCAGCGGTCGGATGCCGTCAGTTCGACGCTGCCGCAGACCGGGCAGTGGATGTAGACCTCGCGGAACTCCCGGTCGGCGTGGCGCAGGGCCTTGCGCAGCGCGTCGTTCAGCGCGGCGAGGTGCGATGCCGCCTCGTGCGTGGCCGAGAGCAGGTCCGCGAGGCGCTGGGGAGACAGGTGCTCCGCCACGCGCTCGTCCGCCAGGTCTGTGATCTCGTTCGACGCCTTGCGGAGCGCGGCGAAGTGCCGCTCCGCCGACTGGGGGCGGTACTTCTTCTTCAGCTCGCCCTGGGCGCTGAGGTGCTTGACGATCTGCTCGGTGATGCGGAAGGGGACGCGCAGGAACGCCTCCTTCTTCTCCGGGAACTGGCGGATGGCATCGACGATGCCGGCCATGTCCGCGATGGGCAACTTCTCCTTGCGCGCCTTCGCCATAAGCTGCACCTGCGTGGACGGGTCATCGTTGAGCGGGAGCAGGGCGAGGGCGTGCCCCTCGGTGAAGGCGAACTCGCCGGGCGTCCCGCTCTCCGTGGTGACGCTCTCGAAGGCGGTCTGGACGGACGCCGGGAGCTTCAGAAGCTCGGTGTGGCGTCGCAGCGTCGCTTCGCTTACTCCGAGAGTCCGCGCGACCTCGTGCGGCTCCATCATCTCCAGAAGCGACTGGATCGCCCGCGCCCGGTCCAGCGGGGTCAGGTCTTCGCGCTGGAAGTTCTCCAGCAGGGCGTCCGCTGCGGCGTCCCGGTCCGACAGTTCCCGGACGAGCGCGGGGATGTAGGGCAGGCCCGCCATGCGGGCTGCGCGCACCCGGCGCTCGCCCATGACGATTTCGTAGCGCGGCCGTCCGTCCTCGGTCGGGAGGGGGCGCACCACAATGGGCTCCAGCACGCCGCGCTCCTTGATGGAGGCCGCCAGTTCCTGAAGCGGTGCCTCCTCGAAGGTGCGGCGCGGCTGATCCGGGTTGGCCTGAAGCTCATCCAGGGGAATTTGCACGAAGCGGCTGGGCATCGTTCGCCGCTGCGCCAGCGGGTCCGGCTCCGGTTCCGGCGGTCTGGCGGCGGGCTTCTGTCCACTCAGCCCCGGAGTGGGCACCTTCGGCCGCACCGTGGGGATATCAGGCGGGGGGATGGCCGCTTTCGCGCTGTCCGCGGATTTGCGCGCCGAAGTCTGGGCGGCCGGCGACGTGCGCCGCCGCGCCACCGGACGCTCCGCCAGGGGCGGCGGCGGAGGGGGCGCAAACGGTGCGGCGACCTCCACCTTCTTCGGGGCGACGGCGCCCCCCTTGCGCGATGCGGCGGGGGTGAGCACGGGCGGGCGCATTGCGTCCGGTGGGCGCGCCTCAATCACCACGACCGATGTCCTGCCTCCGCCTCCGCCAGGTATCGCGGCGGGTGGCACGGCGGGGCTGACCGGCGGAATCGGGAGGGGGGCCGGCGGGGGGGCGGGGGGCGCCGGCCGGACGTTGGTCGGAGGAGGCGGGGGCGGCGTCTGGAAGCGGGCCTGCCGCGAGCGCACGGTCTGGACCAGAAGCGGCTCGCCGCGACGTTCGTACAGACCGGCCAGCCGGTCGTAGTACCACGGCTCAATGGTGCCGCGGCCAGCCGCCACTTCCGCCTCCATCACCCCCAGCAGAGCCACCAGGAGCGCTTCGGCGCTGTGGATGTCCCCCTCCTGGAGCATATCCTCGACATCCACCACATAGGTGAGATAGTGGCGGCCGTGGTAGTGGCCGGGCTCGGTGTCCTGGCGCCGCGAGGCGATCTCTGCCGCTTTGGCCCGCAGGGCGCGCCGGATCGGCCGGTCGGCTTCGCTGCCAAACCACGTCGAGAGTTCCATCAGAAACTCCGGCGCGGGTCGGGGGTTCTCGACCTGTCCGCTGGTGAGGCGCCCGCCGTGGGATTCGAGCGGGCGATAGACCGCTTCAATGTGGGCGCGCTGTTCCGGGGAAAAGGTGGCCTTCCACCATCCCTCCAGGCCGTAGGCTTCGATCAGGCCGCGCTGGGTTTTTGCGGGGGGCGTGGGCGCCTGGGCTGACCGGTCTGCCGGTTCTGATTTCTGCGACCCGAAGGGGAGTCGAATTCGCATGCGTGATATCCGTACCTTCCGCTACCAGTATACGACCAGTGTACGTTATCTACACAGTGAAAGTGCCTGGTGTCGAGACACGGCGCCCTTATTCGCCTCCCGTGAGCCTGAAGAATGGCAGACAAGGATGCGCCTGGCAAACTGATCAGGGGGGCACAGCCGCTCGCTCACGGTCCCTGGTCGTACGCAAGCACGCGGCGCGCCGTCGCCTCCTTCTCCACCTCGGCGCGAGCGAAGGGGAAGGACCGGTAACCTCGCCGGGCGGCGAGGGGCATCTGGTCGGCATAGTGCGGGCTGGCGGGGTCGTCGGAGTTGCCGAACGGCAGGCAGGACCAGGCGCGCACCGGCCCATTGCCGAGTTCCACGAGCATGCGGAACGACGAGCCGAAGGTCACCACGGCCTTCCCGGTCGCGTCCGGGCGGCCAGCGTTCGGTACCAGCGACTCGAAGCCGCCGTCGGCAGGAAGGTCGTGCTTTCCGCGCTGCAGCCGATGTACCGCGCCCCAGGGGACATCCAGCGGGACGCCGCCGGCCGCGAAGCGCCGGGCTACCGTGAGGAGCGTCCGGACCGCCTCCTCCGGGTGCGCTGAGGCCAGGGGGGGGCGGGCCGTGTCGCGCCAGGACAGGCCGCCCACCTTCGCTTCGGCGAACGCGGCGTTCCACGCCTGGAACAGCGCCGCGCCCTTTGCGTCGGCTGTCAGGACCCCGTCCCACGCCGACAGGACCTGGACGCACTCGTCGCGCAGCTTGGTGTCCTCGTCGGAAAGGCCCGTCGCCGCCTTCGCCGCGGCGATCAGGGCGGGGCGTTCCCGGGCGGCGAAGAGATCGTGCGCATCCGTCGCCGCCGCCTTCGCGTCGTCCGGGCTCCACTTCGGCTTCGCCGCGAGCAGGGTAGCGAGTCGGCTCCCGCGCAGGGTCCGGGTGTCCGGAGCGAGCCAGTCCGGGTACTTCGCCGGGTCGGCGTGCGGCTTCAGGGCGCTTCCCGCGCCGGTGCGGGTCGGGCCGTCGTTGCACGAGTGGAGCACGCCGCCGGGCGGGTCGGTCGCCTGCGGCAGCTCCGCAAACGGCACCGGATCGCCCCACTCCGCCGCTTTGAGCCAGCCCGGCACCGGCTTGCGCCAGTCGTACCCTTCGGGACGGCGGGGAATCTGGCCGTTCCACACGTAGCCGATGCGCCCGTCGGCGTCGCCGAACACGTAGTTGAACATCACGATATGGCGCCCGGCCAGCGCCCGGCGCAGGTCTTCGACGCTCCGCGCCCGGCCCAGGGCGCGCGCCTGCTCCAGTATCCCCAGGTCACCCACCCCCGCCTTCCGCACGGCGAACGCCTTACCACCCGCCTGGAGGAGGATAGGGCCATGGTGCGTGTAGGGAATCGCCTGCGGTACGGTCTTCAGGCTTCCGTCCGACTGGCGCACCTTCACCTCGAAGGTGCGGAGCGTCAGAGGGCGCTTCTCGTTCTCGTACTCGTAGTGCGTGGGGCGGCCGTCGGTCATGCTAAGCCGCACCTCATAGAGGTCCGAGAGATCCGGGTCGTTGACGGTGTTCGCCCAGGCGACGGCACCGTTGTGCCCCATGAGGACATAGGGCAGCCCCGCGAAGGTGACGCCGGCGACATCCACACCGCCGCTGCCGCCGCTGGAGACGTGCCCTTCGTACCAGCGCAGGAATCCGGAGAGTGGCAGGTGCGGGTCGAGCGAGACGAGGCTGCCCTTGCTGCTGGCCGTGCGGGCGCGGGCGATGGCGAAGGCGTTCGAGCCCGGCGCCGGCCCGGTGGACTCCGGTGTCTGCTCGTAGGGGTCGCGGGCGAACGACAGGTTCACGAACAGGGCGAACGCTGCCACATCCTCCGCGGTCACGTCGAACGCCCACGGGGGGCGCTTTTCCGGGTGGTCCTTCTGAAAGCGGTTGACGCCCGCTGCGAACGCCGCAAGCTCATCACGAATCTCGGCGGGCAGGGTGGGCAGCTTTTCACGGGCGGTCTCCGGGATGCGAAACGCGCGCACCCCGATGTCCTGCTCTAGCGCCGCCGGGCCGTCCAACTCCGCGCGTTCGCCCCGCGCCTCCTTATAGTGGCGCAGGATCGCCTCCAGCCGGTCCTCGGCCTGAGCATAGCCGAAGGCATACGCGGCGGCGGCGGGCGTGTCGGCGAAGACGTGCGGCGCACCGTAGGCGTCGCGGAGGAGGGTGGCGGTCCCGGCAGCGGCCGCGCTGCTGCCGCCGGCACGGGAGGGGGAGTGGTGGGACTCGCCGCAGGAGAGGGTGGCCAGCAGGGCGCAGGCGAAGGCAAGGCTGCCGATCAGGGTCAGGCCGGATTCCATGGCTGATTGTGGCACAGCCCTCAGGGGGTGTCAACAACCGGGGCGCTGAAACGCGCGAAGGGCGCTCCGCCGTCTTTGGCGGGCGCCCGTCCCGGGTTTTCCCGTTACTGCGTCGGCCGGTCAAACCGGCCGGCTGCTTTACTTGTGGTCAGCGCCGCTCCACTGGCGCGGGCTGTTCGCCCCGCAAACTGCGCTCAACCCCGTGATCCCTGTTTCCATCGCACTCTCCTTCCGCCGTAGCACTCTCATAGTAGCAACTGGCTGTGGTCGAGAGCGTGGTCGGAACCCGAAAAAAAACGTGGTCGGATAAAATAGTGTTCGTGACACAGCCGCCCAACGAAGCCACCGCCGCTGCCGCCGCCACCTCTCCCTCCTCCGAACCGGTGCCCCTCCTGGATTTACGCCTGCTCGGGACGCCTTCGGCCACCGTGCAGGGCAAACCGCTGGCGCCGCTGCGCTCACGCAAGGGGCTCCACCTCCTGGCGCTGCTCGCGCTCGCGCCGGGCCGCGAGCGGGACCGTACGTACCTGGCAGGGACGCTGTGGCCGGACAGCGACGAGAGCCTGGCGCTGGCCAACCTGCGCCGCGCCCTCACCAACTTGAAGGCCGCCCTCGGAGAGGCGGCTCGCCTGGTGGCGTCGCCGTCCTCCCGGACTCTGCGCCTGGACGGGGTCGGTTCCGAGGCGCGCGTCGATGTGGCCGCGTTCGACGCTGCCATCGCGCGTGGGGACGCCGCCGCTCTGGAAGAGGCGATAGGTCTGTACGACGGACCGCTTCTGTCCGGGGACGATGCGGACTGGATCTTCACCGAGCGGCTATCTCGCGAGCGGGCGTTCGTTGACGCTCTGGAGCGGGCCGCCGAAGCGCGCCTTGCGGCCGGCGATGTCGCTGCGGCGGAGACGATGTTTCGCCGGGCGGTTGCGGCGGAGCCGCTGCGCGAGTCGGCTCATCGGGGGCTGATGCGGTCGCTGGCGGAGGCGGGCAACCCTTCGGGGGCGCTGGAGTCCTACCACTCCCTGCGGGCGCTGCTGCGCCGTAGGGTCAACGCCGAACCGGCCGCCGAGACCCGCGCGCTGTACGAGTCTCTGCGCGAGGCCGCCCGGCAGCCGTCGCCGGCAGTCAGTGAAAGGGCCGCGCCGCGCGAAGAGCAGACGGCCGCGCCGGTCCGGCTGCCGCAGGCCGTGTCGGCGTTTATCGGGCGGGACGCCGAACTGCGCGAGGTCGCGCAGCACCTGGAGGCGGAGCGCCTGGTCACCCTGGTCGGGGCGGGAGGCGTGGGTAAGACCCGCCTCGCTCTGGAGACCGCGCGTCGCGCCGCGCCGGACTTTCCGGACGGGGTAGCGTTCACGGACCTGGCGCCCCTCACGGACCCGGCGCTGGTGACGGCAGCGATCGCCTCGGCGCTGGAACTGACAGACGGGGACGGCAACCTCCCGCCGCGCGAGGCGCTGCTGCGCGCCCTGGAACCACGCCGTCTTCTGCTGGTGCTGGACAACTGCGAGCACCTGCTCGCCGCCTGCGCGGAGGTCGCCGACGCTCTGCTGCGCCGCTGTCCCGGCGTCCGGCTGCTGGCCACGAGCCGGCAGCCGCTGGGCCTGATGGGGGAGCGCGTGTGGCGCGTTCCGGCGCTCTCAATCCCCGACGAAACGGCCCTGCCGTCCGACGACGGTGCCCTGGTCGCGGCGCTGAAGGCCCACGACGGCACCCGGCTGTTCCTGGAGCGGGCGACTGCCGCCTCGCCACAGTTCACCCCTGCGGGGCGCCAGGGGCGGGCGCTGGTAGCCGTGTGCCGGAGGCTGGACGGGATCGCGCTGGCGATTGAGTTGGCGGCGGCGCGGGTTCGCGTCCTCACTGTGGAGCAGATACATACCCGGCTGGATGACCGCTTCCGACTGCTGACGGGGGGCGACCGCGCCGCTCTGCCGCGGCAGCAGACGCTCCGGGCGCTGATCGACTGGAGCTACGACCTTCTGGACGAGAAGGAGCGGGCGCTGCTGGCCCGGCTCTCGGTGTTCGCGGGCGGGTGGACCCTGGAGGCCGCGGAGCAGGTCTGCGGCTCCGCGCCGCTTCAGCCGGAAGAGGTGGTGGACCTGCTCACGGCGCTGGTCGATAAGTCCCTGGTACTCTTTGACGACGCGCGCGCTGCGGAGGGGGGCGCGGGGCGGTACCGCATGCTCGAAACGGTGCGGGAGTATGCGGGGGAGCGGCTTGCGGCGGGGGAGGAGGACGGGGACGCGCTGCGCGACCGGCATCTGGCCTACTTTGCCGCACGCGCCGACGGCGGCGAGAACGGCATGACCGGCGCCGATCAGATCCGCTGGGCGGACTTCTTCGCGCAGGAGCAGGGGAATCTGCGCGCAGCATGGGAGTGGGCGACGGTGCGGCGGGACGCCGATCGGGCGCTGATAATCCCCGCCGCCTGTTGGAGGTTCCAGAGGGCACGCGGCTTCTTTACCCAGGGGCGGGCGTGGGTGGAGGAGGCACTGGCGCGGTTCGGGGCCGACGCCTCGCCTGCTGTCCGCAAGCGCGCGCACACGTCCGCCGGGAATCTGGCCATGATCCAGGGGGATTACCCCGTCGCGCGCGGGCACATCGAGGCCCTGATCGCCGCGAGCGACGACCTGGGCGACGACTACGGGCGCCACCTGGGCCTGACGAACCTGGGGATATTAGAGGAGATGGCAGGCAACCACGAGCGTGCCTGCGAACTGCTGGAGTCGTGTCTGCCCTTCTTCCGGAGCGTGGACAACCGCGCGCATGTCGCCACTATCCAGTACAACCTGTCCATCGTCCACTCCAACACGGGGAATGTGGAGGCGGCATTCGCCACCGTGCGAGAGTCGCTGGCGACCCGCCGGAGCCTGGGTGACCGACGCGGGATCGCCGTCGCGCTGAACCACCTGGCACAGTTGGAGATGGAGGCAGGCGAGGCGGAGACCGCCCTGGACCACGTCCGGGAGTGCATCGCTATCGCGCATGATCTGAAACAGCAGAACGCCGAGGCGACTGCCTACAGCACTCTCGGGTCGCTCCTGCTGCACCAGGGGCAGTACGACCGCAGCCGCGCCTGCCTGGCGTACAGCCTCCGACTTTTCCGGGCCATGGAGAGCCGCACCGATCTGGTCATCCTGCTCGAAAACTGCGCGGCGCTCGCCGCGGCGGAGGGAGATCAGGAGCGCAGCGCCCGGCTGTTCGGAGCGGCAACACACTTCCGTGATGTGATGGGGCTGCAGGGAGTGGACTCTCGCAACCACCCGGTTCGGGATGCGCTCCGGGACGCTATGGGGGAGGCGTATGCTGCCCGGGCGCAGGAGGGCGCGGTCATGGACTGGGACCGCGCCATTGACTACGCCCTGGAAGGCTCCGTGGACAGCGGCCCGCCCGAATTCGACGTATCCTCATAAGGAGAGAGGAGGATTTCAGACCATGAGCATAACATTCGATCACGCCGCGCAGGTGGTGCCGGACATCGCGGAGGCGGTGGCCTGGTATCAGAGAGTGCTCCCGGACGTGCGCGTGCTCCACCAGGACGCCACCTGGGCGTTTATTGAAGCGGGCGGCGCCAAACTCGCCTTCGTGGTGAAGGACCAGCACCCGGGCCACCTCGCGTGGCGTGTGGACGACGCGGAGTTGGAACGGCTCGCCGCGGAGCACGGCAAGCAGATCAAGCCCCACCGGGACGGTACGCGCTCGTTCTACCTGGAAGCCCCCGGTGGCCAGGGCGTCGAGATCATCTCCTACACCGGGTCGGTCTGGGAGAGCGAGGGCAAGTAGGGGCGTTAGCGGGTGGGCGCTTCGGCGGCGGGGCGCCGGCGCGCGAGTAGCAGGCACAGGTCATCCGCGAACGGCGCGCCTCCGACGTGGGCGCGGACCCGGCGCATCACGGCTTCCGCCAGGCTCTCCAGACCACGCATGCCCGAAGTGGAGAGCGCGGCGTCCTGGCGGATGGCCTCCACCAGCCCCTCCGCGCCGAACTGCGCGCCGCCGCCCGGGCGGCGCGCCTCGGTGACGCCGTCGGTGGGGAAGACCAGCAGTTCGCCCGGCTCCAGGAGTACCCGCTCCCGCTCGTACTCGGCCTCCGGAAATGCCCCCAGCACCAGACCGCCCGCGGCTAGCGGGACCGCGGACCATGCCTCCGCACTTACCGGCCGCACGGCAAGCGCCGCCTCCGCCCCGGCACACGAGATCAGTGCCTCCCCGGTGCCAGGGTCCACCACGGCCAGCGACAGGCTGACCAGGATGTTACGGGGCCGCCGCTCCAGACGCTGCGACTCCATCAGGAAGCGATTCAAGCGCGCGAGGGCCTGCGCCGGGTCCGCCTCCTGATCCTCGCGCAGGAAGCCGCGGAGCGCGAAGCGGACCTCGGCGATGGAGAGCGCGGCGGCCAGCCCCTTGCCCATCACATCGCCGACCAGCAGCGCGGCGCGGCCGTGCGGGAGCGGGAACGCATCGTAGAAGTCGCCCCCTACCTCGGCCTCTTCCGCGTTCTGGGGGACGCTGAGCGCGTGGACATCGAGCCCCGGAATCATCCCCTCGGTCAGGGGTGGCAGGAGGTTGGCCTGGAGCGTTTCGGCAATGCGGCGGTCCTTGGCGGCAGCGCGGGCCTGTTCCGCCTCCAGCGCCTTGCGCTTGGTGATGTCGTGCGCGACCCCGACGATCCCTTCGATGGCGCCCCCGGAACCCCGGAGGGCGTCCCGGGTGGTCAGGAAGGTGCGAGGCGGCCCGCTGCCGCCAGGGCCGGCCGGATGGGACTCCTCGAACATCAGGCCACGGCCGGTGCCGGCTCCGCCCCGGGAGAGCACCTGCTGGTCGATCCGCCGGTAGCGCTCCGCCTCTTCCGGAGGGAACAGCTCTGCGTCGCTCCGCCCCAGGATCTCGGACGATGGCAGGCCGAAGAAGAGGGAGGCGGCGGTGTTTACCAGGAAGTAACGGCCGTCGCGGTCCTTTGCATAGACCGCATCGGACGTGGCCTCAATGACGCTCTGCAGAAGGTCACGCGTGCGGCGGGCGTCATCGCGCGCGGCCTCAGCCTCCCGGCGCTGCTCCTGGAGGTGCGCGTGCAGGGTGGTAACCCGCTCGCCGGCCACCAGACAGGCCTGCAGCAGGGCCGCGGAGATCGGCTTGGCAAGGAAGTCGTCCGCCCCGCTGCGCATCGCGCTCATGCGGTGATGGTTGTCGGTGTGGCCGGTCAGAAAGACGACGTACGTGTATGGACAGGACTTGGGCGGGGCCGGAGACTCCCGGATGCGCCGGCACAGTCCTGGACCGTCGAGCAGGGGCATGTTCCAGTCGGTCAGGAGGACATTCACGCCGCCGCGCGCGCAGTACATAGCCCAGGCCTCCTCGCCGTTCGCGGCGATCAAGGCTTCGTGGCCCTGTTTGGTGACGAGCCGGCGCAGCAGCGTCCGCAATACCGGGTCGTCATCGGCAACGAGTACGTCCATACAGGGCTATTGTAGCCCACCTGGCAGGCACAACGCGACTTCCTGGGATGTCTGCGCGAGAAGGTCTGAAGAACTGTGGTACAGTACGGTACGTATAAAACAACGGCGCGCACGGGCGACATCCCCGTGCGCGCCTTCTTCTTTTCGGCGAAGGCCGCCGGGAAAGGTTTCTCGTGAACAAGGCAAAGGCAGAAAATCTGGAGCAGTCCCGCCTCGTGCGGCGCGAGATGGGCCGTCACAGCGTGGATTGCGGCGAGGTTCAGGTCTCTGTGGTCCATGGCGTGATCCATCTCCACGGGCGTGTGCGGCCGATGCGCGGCCACGAAGCGAACTTCGAAGCTGAGGTCACCGCCCTCCTGAAATCGCTGCGGCAGCGCTCCGGGGTCCGCGATGTTATCACGGACTGGACCTGCGTACTCTGATACCGCCGGCGCCCGCGTATGTACCCGACTGGTCACTTCGCCTTCTGCCCGCGCTGCGCCGCCCCCGGCCCCGTAGCGGAGGGCAAGCGCATTCGCTGCCCCGCCTGCCACTTCACGGTCTACTTTAATCCCGCCGCGGCCGTGGTCGTGATTGTCACCGACGACGCGGGGCGCCTTCTGTTCCTGCGGCGGGCGCGCGAGCCGGCGAAGGGAAAACTGGGCCTTCCCGGCGGGTTTGTGGACCCGGACGAGACCGCGGAGGACGCCGCACGGCGCGAAACGCGGGAGGAGTCGGGGCTTACCGTCGGCAATTTGACTTTCTTGTTCTCCTGCACGAACCAGTACATCTACCGCGGGGTGACCTACCCCACGGTAGACCTGGTGTTTCGCAGCGAACTGCTCTCCGAGGGCGAGGCCGTCCCGGAGCAGGAGGAAGTTGAAGAGGTGGTGTGGCGTCGCCCGGAGGACGTCACCGACGACGAGCTTTCGTTTCCGTCCATGCGCGCCGCCGTCCGGTGGGTGCGGCAAAACCCGACGTGAAAATGAGAAAAGGGCCGGTCTCGCGCGGGACCGGCCCTTTTTGCCTCACCGTTTTGCGCTCCGGCGTCAGGCGCTCTTGATGCGAACCTCGCGGTCGCCGGAGTCCCAGGCAACATCCGCGCCGAACGTCTCTGCGAAGAAGCGGAGCGGGACCATAACGCGCCCGTTCGACAGGTAGGCCGGAGCCTCCATCTCCACCGGGTCGCCGTTCACCGTGGCCTGGCCGCCCGCGGGAAGGCGGACGGTCTTGTCACCCTTCACCGCCGTGACTACCTGGTTCTGGGCGTCCCACTTCACGTTTGCGCCCATCTCTTCCAGCACCCCGCGCAGCGGGACATACACCCGGTCGGCGACCAGGGCGGGCTTCTGATCCGGGAAGCGAACCGGGTCGTCGTTCAGGCTCACCGTAATCGGCGCGTTCGGGATGTAAGACTGCCGGTTCCGGTTCTCCTTGGCCTGGGCCTTGCGGGCGTCCTCATACTTCTTGCCCGCGTAGGCAGCGCCCGCTCCCAGGAGCACCGCGCTGGTGCCCTGACCGCGCAGGGCCTGGAGGACCGCCGCGGCGCCGAGGCCGATGCCGAGGCTACGGGTCGTGTTCTTGTCCTTCTGGCGCTCGGACTGCGCAAGGGCCGTACCTGCCATCGGACCGGCAAGCATAGAAGTTCCGACGAGAGCGGCGATGGCGGTTGCCGCGAACTTGTTCTTCGTTGTGTTCATGTTTGTGTAAACTCCTTGTACGCTGTACGCTCTCAGGGGCCGTTCCCCCGACGTTTTCGTGATCTCCACCTAATCCTTAACCCTCCCCGAGATGGGTTAAACCTGCGTGCGGGCCGGATATCAGCCGTGCGCGCCCGCCGGGGTGCTACAATGACGGCGTGATCGTACTCGGAATCGAAACGTCCTGCGACGAGACCTCGGTGGCGCTGGTAGAAGACGGGCGACGCGTTTTGTCGAACGTCGTGGCCTCGCAGATGCTCGAACACGCCCGCTACGGCGGCGTGGTTCCTGAGGTGGCCAGCCGCCGCCACGTCGAGCAGATCAACGTCGTCATCCGCGCGGCGCTGGCGGAAGCGGGCATGTCTCTGAGGGACATCGGCGCGGTGGCGGTGACGAACCGGCCGGGCCTGCTCGGTGCGCTGCTCGTGGGGGTGTCGGCGGCCAAGGCGCTGGCGATGGCGCTCGGTGTGCCGCTCGTGGGCGTCCACCACATTGAGGCGCACCTGTACGCCAACTTCCTGACGCATCCGGACGCCGACTTTCCCGCGGTCGCGCTGGTGGTGTCCGGCGGGCACACGGACCTGTTCCACCTGCGCGGCCACGGCGACTACGCCCTGCTCGGCCGCACCCGGGACGACGCCGCCGGGGAGGCGTTCGACAAAAGCGCCCGCCTGATGGGCCTGGAGTACCCGGGCGGCCCCGCCATCCAGCGCGCGGCGGCGCAGGGCGACCCGAAGGCCGTCCCGCTCCCCCGCGCCCTCCTGCCCGGCACCGCCGAGTTCTCGTTCTCCGGCCTCAAGACCGCCGTGAAGAACGCCCTGCGCGCCGACCCGCCGCCCGCGGTGCCGGACCTCGCCGCGTCGTTCCAGGAGGCGGTGGTGGACGTCCTGGTGCTCAAGACGATCAAGGCCGCGGAGGCCGCGGGGGTGTCGCGCGTTTTCCTCGCTGGGGGCGTGGCGGCGAACGCGCGCCTGCGGGAGCGAATGGGGGAGGCGTGCGCGGCGGCGGGCCTCGCCCTGTTCTACCCGCCGCCTGCCCTGTGCACCGACAACGGCGCCATGATCGCCGCCACCGGCTACTACCACCTCCAGGCGGGCCATGCCGCCGACCTCACCCTGGAAACCCTCGCCTCCGAACCCCTGGCCGCGGTCGTCCCGTGACGGTCGATGTTGCGGTTATCGGGGCGGGGCACAACGGGTTGGTCTGCGCCAACTATCTCCAGCGGGCGGGGCACTCCGTCGCCGTCTTCGAGCGGCGGCACGTCGTCGGCGGGGCCGTCTGCACCGAGGAGCTGTTCCCGGGGTGCAAGATCGACGTCGGGTCCAGCGTGCACATCATGGTGCACCAGACGCGCATCGTGGAGGAGCTTGGCCTGGCGGCGCATGGGCTGGAGTACTGCCCGATGGACCCCTGGGCGACCTACCCGCTGCCGGACTGGAGCGGGCGCACGATCTGCTTCTACAAGAGCGTCGAGCGGACGTGCGAGAGCATCGCGCAGGTCTCCGCGGAGGACGCCCGCGCGTACCGGCAGTTCATCGCCGACTGGACCGCGATAGCACGCGGGACATTCCAGGCGTTCCTGGCCCCGCCGACGATGGCGAGCCTGGGTCGCCACCTCGTCCTGGCGAAGGGGCCGGCGCCGGGCACTGAGGAGTCGCTGCGGCGCATCCTCTCCGGCTACGGGCGCCTGCTGCGGGAGACGTTCACCTCGCCGGAGGTGCGCGCGGCGCTCTCCTGGCTGGCCGCGCAGAGCGGGCCGCCGCCCTCCGAACTCGGAAGCGCCCCGTTCGCGGCGTGGCACGCCGTGGTCCACGAGACCGGGGCGGCCCACCCGAAGGGCGGCTCCGGCATGCTGACGCAGGCGCTCGCGCGGGCGCTGGAGGCGGCGGGCGGCGTGGTGCGGACCGACGCCCCGGTAGAGCGCATCCTGGTGGAGGGGGGACGGGCCGCGGGGCTTGTGCTCCCGGGCGGCGAGGTGGTGCGGGCGAAGGCGGTCGTCGCGGCCTGCCACGTGTGGACGACGTTCCGGAGCCTGATGCGCCCGGAGGATGTGCCGGGGGACCTGCTGCGCCGACTTTCCCATGTGAACGTCGGCAACGGCTTCGGGGCGACGGTGCGCTGCGTGGCGGACGAGCTGCCGGACTACGGCGCGGGCTGGCCGAACGACACCCATATCGGGATGCAGCTCCTGTGTCCGTCCGAGCAGTTCCTGCACGAGGCGTACGCCGACTACTTCGCGGGCAACCCGTCCCGCCGGCCCCCTGTGCTCGCCATGACCTTCTCGCCGATCGACGACACGCTGGCGCCGCCCGGCAAACACGTCCTGTCGCTCTGGACCCAGTACTTTCCGTACCGGCGCCGGGACGGCCGCGCGTGGGACGACTGCGCGGGCGAACTCGCGGACTCGGTGTTCGACACGCTTTTCGCCTACGCCCCGAACCTGCGGGGGAAGATCGGCGAGCAGCAGCGCTACGTGCAGACGCCTCTGGAGCTGGAGCGGCGGCTCGGGCTCGTGCAGGGCAACGTCATGCACGTGGAGATGAGCCTGGACCAGATGTTTGCGTTCCGCCCGCTGCCAGAGTTGGCGAACTACGCCACCCCCGTCCCCGGCCTCTTCCTCTGTGGCGCGAGCACGCACCCCGGCGGGGGCGTCTTCGGCGCGTCCGGGCTCAACGCGGCGGGCGTCGTTGCGAAGGCGCTGCGCCCCCGCTGGCGGCGGGCGCTGCCGTTCTGAAAAAGCCCACGCGCCCTGTTCCGGAACTTCCGTTCTCTCAGAGTGTAAATATCAATGGATACCATTGTTTATGCATGAAGGAGAGAACGCATGAAGATTCAACCGTCGGTGCTGGTGCACCTCGGGTTTGGTAAATATATCCGCTCGGACCGCGTGACGGCGGTCATTCCGATCGAAGACGACCGCGGGCCGGGCCGCCGGACGCTGGTCTACCTCGATAACAAGCCGGAGCCGCTGATCGCATCGCGCGCCGAGGATACCATCGTGCGCGACCTGGCGCAGGAGCCGCGCGAGGTGACGCAGGCGCGGCAGCAGCAGGCCGTCCTGAGCGACCTCTTGCAGGACCTGGAGTCGGTCAACACCACGATCCGGCGCATCACCCGGGACGAGGGGGGGCTGGACCTGGACCGCCTGGAGCGGCGCATCCGCGAGGTGCTGGCCGAGGACGAGAAGTAAGCAAGAGTCACCGGCGGGGCAGGGGGCGTGCGTACACGGCGAGGTGGTTCGCGACCACCCGCTCGCGCCCGGGGATACGGTGGTCAATGGGGCTGTTCAGGACATCTGGACGGCCCTTTTCGTCGGCGACCACCAGGGTCGAGGAACCGCCGCCGTCCAGGTTGAGAGCGGAGTGCGCGCCCAACTCCCGCAGGAGCGCCGCCAGTTCGCGCTCCGTCACCCCCTCGCTGTAGCCCGGCTGCCGCCCGTCCACAACCACCAGGAACAGCCGCCGCCGCTTCTGGTCCAGCGCCGCCGCGGTCCGCGGGTGCTTCGCCCCTTTGTCCGCGCCGCTCGGCGCGCGGTTCAGCCGCAGCCGGTGGCCGCCGATCGCCTGTCGGACCCGCGCCGGCCGTTCGTCGATCGTAACCCGGCCGTCGTCGGCAACATACAGCGTTGACAGCCCCCGGTTATGATCGCGGGTCGCGTAGCGAACGCCGTCCGAGACGGCATCCCCCTCCACGCTCACCGGGTCGCCCACGTGCGGGTAGTAGTCCAGCGGGTGGTTAGAGCGCCACGGGTAGAAGAAGTCGCCGTTTACCGCGACCTGCGCGCCGGACTCGCGCAGGAACTGCGAGGTGGTCTGGCCCTTCAGGGGCCGCGCCGCCTTCGGGTCGCCGGGTGTGACCCGAAGGCGGATTCCAGGTGCGTCCAGGTCCACGGTGAGAACGTGGATGACGAGCGGCCGCGGGGTGCGCCGTGCCTCTCTTCGGTAGGTGACGCCCTCGAACAGGCGACGCTCGACGGCCTCGGGCTGGGGGCGGTTGTAGTACCAGAGGGCGTACGCCCCGGCCGCCAGCAACGCCAGGAGGAGGACCGCGCCGACGCCGCGCAGCAGCGCCCGGGCAACCAGGGCGGCGCGGCCGCTCGGGCGACGTGATGACCGACGTATGTCACGGGTTTTCTCGGGATGGCGTTGAGAAAAGGAGACGCGATCCGAACCTACGGGCCGCGCGAACGGAGGGTTGAAAGTCATGACACGAAACTATACGGGGCCGCGGCGCGCACTTATCGCCGCACTCGGCACGATTGCCGCGTTTGGCGGCGTGCTGGCGCTGTCGACGCCCGCGAAGGCGGACCCGCCGCGCCACGCGCCCGCCCATGGGTGGCGCAAGAAGAACGAGAAGAAGAGGGTGATCGTGGTGCGCCGCGACGACCGGCGAGATCGGCACCACGACCACAGAGATGCCCATCGGGACCGCCGCCGCGATGACCGGGACTGTGACCCGCGCCGGGACAGCCGGCGGGATACGCGCTGGACCAAAGGGCGGGACGGCAAACGCCCGGGATCCCCGCGCGACCTCAGCGGGCCGCGGGTCGGCCGCCGCCATTAGACGGCTCGCCGCATAGGACGCAAAGGGAAGGGCGGACCGGGACACCCCCGACCCGCCCTTCGCGCGTCCGGTTCCCGGCTACGCCGGTTCGGCAGCAGGGAGTTCCGCATCCAGTTCGTCGTAGTTGATACCGGACGAGCGGCGCCGCTCGATCACGGTGCGGATGTGGCAGTACGCAACGCTCTGCTTGGGGATGGCATACATGTCCTGGTCGTAGGGCACGACAATCGCCCCATTGGGGTCGTCGGTTCCGAACTTCAGACCGGCGATTTTGGCCGCCTGCTGGATGCTCTCCGCCTCGATTAACTCGGAAGGGGTCATCTCGGAGCCGTTGAGGTGGTAGGTGATGGCGAATTTGGGCATGGTTTCCTCCTGCGTCAGAGCGGTGTAGTCGTCGTCGTCCCTGAAACCGCCTCTACCTTCGCGGGCCTGACCGCCAATTCCTGCCACCGCGCTTTCGTGTGTGCCTGCGGTAAAATTCAACAAATATTTAGTAAATATCGTTGACAAAGGGGCAGGCGGTGCTGTAGCCTGTCCTCGGGTGGTGGCACGTAAAATGCAGGGTTTTTGGAGCGTCGGCGAAGGCGTCCGGCTCCAACCCCAGGCCACCCTCCCCGAAGGACGATCCGAGTTGACGCCGCCACTCGAAGGCCCATCAGAAATGCCTGTCGCCGCCAGCATCATCATCCCGACGTATAACCGGCGTGACAGCCTGCGCCGGACGCTCGACGGACTGTCGCGGCAGGACTTCGCCGACCTCGACCGGTGCGAGGTTCTTGTTATCTCCGACGGCTCGACCGACGGCACGCACGAGATGCTGGAGGAGTACGCAGCCCGCGATAACGGCTACCAGCTGCGCATCTTCCACCAGAAGAACCAAGGGCCATCCCGCGCCCGTAATCGAGGCATCCTGGAGGCCCGTGGGGAGGTCGTGGTCTTCATTGACGACGATGTTGTGCCCGTTCCCGAGTTTCTGGAGACCCACCTCAAGCACCACCGGGCGAACGCCAACGTTGCCGTAATCGGTCCGCTGTCTCCGGACCCGGAGAATCGGCCGCACGAGCCCGTCTGGATCGCCTGGGAGCACGCCATGCTGGAGAAGCAGTACACCTGCTTCCGGACGGGCGAGTGGCTGGGGGCCGGCCCGAACCACTTCTATTCCGGCAACGCTTCCGTGCGGCGGGAGCACCTGCTGGCGGTGAACGGCTTCGATGAGTCCTTCACCCGGCAGGAGGATGTGGAGATGGCGTACCGCCTGGAGAGCCAGCGGGGCGTCCGCTTCGTCTTCGAGGCGGCGGCGATTGGGCGCCACCGCCCGCTGCGCACCCTCGAATCGTGGCTCAAGGTGCCGTACGCCTATGGCCGTCTGGATGTGGTCCGGGCCCAGCGGGGCGACACCTCCTGGTACACCGTGGAGCACGGATACTCTCAGCGGAATCGCATCACCCGCGTCCTGATGTGGCTCGCGCTGACCGCCCCGCCGCTGGCCCCGGCCCTGCGCGGCGTGCTGATCGCCGCAGCAAAGAGCCTGTACCGCCTGCGCCGGGACGCCCCGGCATACGGCCTCCTCAGCGCCGTTTTCAATATGCGCTACATGGAGGGCGTGCAGGACGAGATTGCGGACAACCGCGTCCTGCGGCGCATCGTCCGCGGCGAGTACCCCGCGGCGTAGGCCCTATCCCCCGCGACAACGCTACAAACGCCACCACCAGGGCACCCACTCCGGCAGACGGGGCGCGCTCGCGCCGGGGGACTGGGGTGTCGTAATGCGCGTCAGAACGTCTCGCCCCCCCGGCATGGGCACCAGCGACGGGTAGCGCTCTCCGCTCAGTCCCTCGACCCGCACCGACCGGTAGCGTTCCCCCTCTACGATCAGGAGTTCCAGCGGGGCACCGCCGTTCTTCGTCTCCCGCACCGCGGCGCGCAGACGTGCCGGGGAGAAGCGGAAGCCAGCAACCCCCATAATGAACCCGCCCTCCCGAAGGCCCGCGCGGTCCGCAGGGGAGCCCTCCCGCACCGGCCCGATCCGGCCGTCCGAGAAGACGTACGTCCCCAGGGAGAAGCGGTAGTCAGCCTGGGCCGTTGCCGCGGCGTACTCGGGCGCGTCGCCCAGAACCAGGTCCCACCCGGCCGCGCGCACTCCCTGTAGGGGCATCCCCGGGGTGACGCGATAAAAGCGCGTCTCCAGGAACCCGTCCCAGTCGTAAGGGAGCACGCGGTTCAACGCGCGGGTGACATCGCGGCGGGTGTAGGAGACTACCTCCGCACCGCGGTTCGGACCGCCGAAGAAGTCGCGGCAGAAGTCGTCCAGGGAGCGCGCTCCGAGGCTTCCGCGCCGAATAATGGCGTCCACCTCCAGCCACACCTGCGCGCTGTCGTAGTAAACATCCTCCACCGGGCGCAGGCTCGTGCCGGGGCCGTAGACGTAGGTGTGTGGGGCGGCGAGGGCAGCATCCGCCAGGCTCTGCCAGTCTCGCCCGGAGCCGTCGCGCGGCGCGGCGATACGTTCCGTCATGTCCCGCCGCCAGTCCTCCGCCGAGCGGAAGCCGGAGCGCACCATCAGCACCTCGCCCAGGTACTCCGTCAGACCTTCGTACACCCAGATCAGGTCCGACGACTGCGGGGCGACGTTGCTCTCGACCGCCTCCCCGTACGGCCGGCGGAACTTGCCGTTCCACGAGTGGACAAATTCGTGCGGGATGAGGTTCGCGCTCCAGGCGCTTCCTGCAAAGCCCCGCGGGCTGAAGTCCTGCGGCGAGAGGACATACAGCACGCTCTCATGGTGCTCCAGTCCGTTGCGCGGCACCTGATCGGTGAGCGCCAGCATGAAGTGGAACGCCCGGTAGTGCCGCGTGCCGAACATCGCCGCGCTCTCTCGCACCATCCGCGCGAAGAGAGGCGAGATGTAGGACTCCTGCGCGAGGCCTTCCGGCGACTCGGTGAAGAGGTCCAGGGTGTGCGGCACGTCGCCCGGGGGCGTGGGCAGGGTGATCGTCCGGCGATGCGCTCCCGCCAGGATCGGCGAGTCGATTACCGTGTAGAGAGGTGTCGGCGCGAAGGTGACGGTATTCTCTTCCTCTCCCGCGCCCCCGGCAACGGGGGAGCGAACCTGGGTCAGGGCGCTGGCCGCCGTCCAACCCCGGGGCAGGCGCAGATGCAGGGTTGTTTGTAAGGTGCGGGGATCGCCCACCGGCGCGAGCGCAAAGGCGGACGGATTGAGCACTGCCAGGGACCGCGTCGCCGCCACGCCATAGAAAACTTCTCCGCCACTGCGCGCCGGAGGCACATAGTCGTACGTGGCTTCCACCGTTCGTGCCCCCCGCGGCACCTCCACACGTATGCGGTACGGGTCGTACGGGTCGCGCGACCAGGTGAGCGGGCGCCCGTCCGCCCAGAGCGCAAGCCGTGCCACATTCTCCAGCGGGCCCTGGGGCGCGTGCATACCGGGCAGCCAGCGGGGATAGACCAGGGTGAGGGGGCCCGGCCGCGCGGGAAGCGTCAGGCGCACCGGGATACGGCGGTTCCACGGTGTGCGGGCGTCGGCCGAAATGGTGAGTTCATACGGAGCCGCGCCGACCGACGGGGCAGCAGGGGCCGGGGCAGGGAGTCCAGCGGAGATGACAAACCAGGCTACGAGAGCCAGCAGCAGGCGAGAGAGCAGGGGGCGCAGGAGCGGTACCTCGTTTACTGGCCTGGTTCGTTCCGTCCCGAGCGTTTTCCTCCGGCAGAAGGGGCCGCTACGCTCCCCCGCGCTTTGCCCTGGCTGTCGGGAAAATGCCCCCTGCTGGGTATGTAGAGATTTTGCTACGGGTATGAGACATTCGCGGGACACTCGGGACACTTATGGGAGGCGCGAGGAGCGCGCCTCCCCTTACCGGATGAAAGACGAAAAAGGACAGGCACACAACCATGCAACGTACGACAGCCTTACGCGGGCGGCTCCACGAGGGCGCCCCCCGCGGCAAGACGTTCGCCGTCGCCCTTACCGTCGCGATGGCCACGCTCGGTGCCGCCGGAACTTCCGCGAGCGCATCGCCGCAGACCCCGGTTACGTCGGCCACGCGTAGCAGCGGCACGGGGAATACGGCCCGGCCGACGGCCGCGGGCCGGCATTTCATGGAGACGGCCTCCCGCTCCAACGCCGCTGAGATTAGCGCCGGACGGATCGCGCTGCAGAAGAGCCGCAACGAAGACGTGCGCCGCATCGCCCAGACGCTGATCGATGACCACACAAAGGCGCAGGCGCAGCTCCAACAGATTGCGAAGCGGAACGGGATGAGCAGCCTGCCTTCCGAGCCCGACCCTCTGCATCGGGAGCTTGCCAGCCGCCTGCAGGCGGCCTCCGACGAGGAGTTCGACCGGATGTTCATCGCCGCGCAGGTGCGCGACCACCTGACGGCCGTCTCCCTGTTTGAAAGCGCGGCGAACCTGGCGCGTGACCCGGATGTTTCGGGCTATGCGCTCGCCTCGCTCCCCGCGCTCCGCCAGCACACCCAGAGTATTCTGGATATGGCCCAGGGGATGAACATCCGGGTGGCGGCGATGAGCCTCCCCATGTCTCTGGGGGGCGCTATGGGCGGGTTTGGAACCTCGACGAGCGGAGTGGACCGCCCCGGCGCCCCGACGCCCGGGGCGGCCCCGGGAGACCCGGGTAGGGCCGAGGGAACGACGGTAGATGTTCGGGGCGCTAACTCTGCGACTCCCGCGGTCGCGACGGGGAGCGCCGAAGAGGTGGTACCGGTGGAGACAGTGGGCTCCGCGCCGGCCGGGTTCCTGAACCGCACGGTCGTGGGCTCGGGGCGGGTGGGGGAGACGGTGGGCAACCGCGTTTTCTTCCTGACGCCTACCACCGGAGCGGCCTCGGCGGGCGGGGTCGCGTCGTCCGGCGGGCTACCCGCGGAACCGGGCCGTCGCCTGATGGCGGTCCTCGGGAACAGCTTCACGGAGAACAACAGCCCCGTCCTGCGGACCGGACAGATCATCCAGTTCCGCGCGGTGGTGCGTGACCCGCGGCAGGAAAGCCTGATGCCGACGGCCAAACTGCCTCAAAACGCGCGCGACCTGCTTCGGGACGAGCAGGCCGTGCTTGTGATTGAGGCGATTACCGAGGGCACCTCCGGAGGGCTGCAGCAGGTTGGTCCGTAGGCTGCGTTTGCGACCGGCGCGCCCTTTGTGAAAAGGGCGCGCCGGTCGGGCGTTCGGCTCGGGAAAGATCAGGCCGGGGCGACGACGGAGTCGTAGACCTGGACACGCGACCAGTACGTGCGGCACTCCTCGATGAACCGGTGATGGTCCGGGTGGTCCTGGTACACATCGTGCGCCGCGGCGTCTGCGAACTCTACCAGCAGCACCACGGCGTACGAGTTGTCCACGACCTCACGTGCCGTGCCTGCAGGGAAGCCGACCTCCAGCCGGAGAACGCCCGGAATGTTGGGCAGGTGCTTGCGGCATCCCTCCGCTAGGCGCGTAGCGGCTTCGGCCGCGGCCTCCGGTGTGGCGCCTTCGGGTGGCCAGAAGTAGACCACATGCAGGAAACCAACGTGACGAGTCATTTTTGCTTGTCTCTCCTCGGGACGGACCCCGGCGTGCGGGGCTTATTTTTTCGAGCGGTAGTCTGGAATCGGGCGTCGGACACCCGCGGCAGGTAGGATAGAGAGGCAGGAATATTGTGGTCTCACCCCGAATGGGACCGCGATAGGGGCAGCCTCATCGCCCTTACCGGCCGGCCGCTTCCGGGTCGGGTCCGGGCATCGGCGGACACCCGCACAGTTGGAACTGAAAGAATATCACTTTATGGAATTGGGTGCGCAACTTCTCTCTTTTCTTGTCTTCTTCACGTACGCGAGCTTCTTCGAGTGGTTTGTGCACCGGCACATCATGCACGTCCGTCGGTTCCCACTCCACGACGCGTTCCGGGGGCACACGCTGGTCCACCACCAGATTTATCACGGCGAGAACTTCCTCGCGAAGACCAAGGGGCGCCCGCCGCACGTCATGCTGCGCTGGTATGCCTTCCCGGGCATGCTCCTGTTCCACGTGCCGATTCTGGCGTTTCTGCAGTGGATTACGGGCTGGCCGATCTTCTGGGGAGCGATTGCCGGCGCTACGGTGTACTTCGTTGGCTACGAGTACACCCACTACCTGATGCACGTCCCGCGCGGTCACTTCGTGGAGCGATTCCGCTGGTTCCGCTTCCTGCGGGAGCACCACCGCCTGCACCACAAGTACATGCTCCGCAACCTGAACGTTTTCATCCCGCTGGCGGATGTCTGCCTGGGAACGCTGGTCACGGCGGAGGGGTGGCGCTCGAAGCCCGCGAAGCGGGCGCGCTTCCTGGCCCGCCGCCGGAAAAACGTGCCGCCCTCGTCCTGAGGGCGGCATCGCTTCCTTTCAGACCTTGCGCAGAGCGCAGCGCCAGTATTCGACGTCTCCCGCCCGCAGCGATTCGTAGACGCGCGTCCCGCGGACGCCGGCGAAGTCCTCGAACCAGGGCATCAGGAATCGCGGCACGTGGCGGGAGATCGTCTCCCGCTTGCGCTCATTGACGTAGTCGAGGGCCGCCAGCACATACGGCGTAATCTCCTCCTCCTCGACCATCTCCAGACCCGCCGCGCGGAACTGTTCGCGCACCGCGGCACGCTCCCCCTTCGGCCGCATGTCCGTCCACAGGAAGTGGCCGCCCGGCTTCAGTACCCGCACGACCTCCGCCAGGAACCGCTCCATAGAGCCGTAGCAGTGGGACGACTCCACGTTCACCACCGCGTCGAACGTCGCGTCCTCACACGGCAGCGCTTCGGCATCGCCCTGCTGGAAACTCAGCCCCGGTGCGGTGTGGCGACGGCGGCTCAGCGCCACCGCGTTATCCGAGAAGTCGATGCCCAGGACCGCCTCGGGGCCAAGGTACCGGGCGATGTAGGAGCACCCGCCGCCGCGCCCCGAGCCGACCTCAAGGACTCGCGCTCCGCGAACATCCACAGCGGTTACGACCCGGTGGTACAGGTGGATCGAGCAGCGGTCCGGCTCGTCCTGGGCATCGAGGACGAGGGGAGGGAGGTTGCTTTCCCGGGTCGGGGCAAACCCATAGTTCATGAACGTCCAGTCGTCCAGGGGGTAGCCGCGGGCCAGGAATTCGTACCAGCGTCGCCAGAGCGTCCGCTTTAGATTGGGAGAGTTGTTGATGAGGGGACCGAGAACGCGTGTCAACATGTCACGCTCAGGATAACACACCAGAGGGAGAAAGCGCCCCGAAAACGGTGCCGCACGGCAAAAAACGCTCCCCACCGCCCGCCCCCTCGTAGTGCACCAGGGCGGCTACCTACCGCCGCAATCCCTGCGGGCGCGGCGGCCCGCTCGCCATCTGCCGCCGGCCAGGCCCAGGAGGGGCAGCGCCATCAGCGCGAGGGTGCTCGGCTCCGGTATCGCGACGGTGGCGTTCAGAGCGTCGGCATACGTGGTGGCGATGCGGATCTCGTCCACCGTCCAGCCGGCCCCCGTGCCGAAGCCGTGGTAGGGAAGTAGCCCCACGTCCATGTCGGCCTTGGTTGCGTTCGGGGTGGCTGGCTCAATGCCGCTGCTGGTGTCGGGGTTAACATACAGGTCAAAACGGTCCGCCCCCGCGGTGAACATGGCCCTCACCACCAGCAGCGCGGTCTCATTGCGTACCGCCTGCACACCCGAGGAGACGAAGCCTCCGCCTCCGAGCCGCTCCATGCCGTAGGTCGTGCTGACGCTGCCGGGCTTGCCGATGAACAGGTCGCCTATGGTGATACCGCCGTAGCCACCGAAGGGGCCGGTGCCCACGGGATCCGTGGGGCGCAGCAACACGCTGAAGTAGATGGTGGTACCGGGCACGCCGTAGGCGCTCGCGGCGGGAAGGTTGCGCACATGGCCGATGGTGGTGCCCCCGCCCGGAGTTTGCACCGCGCCGCCGGTGGCGCTCACGCCAGAGTAGGAAAGGCCCGCGGTGGTCGCGGCAGTGCCGCTCCCGAGGCCGAACTCGTTCCAACCGCCCTCCCATCCGCTGCCGCCCGTGCGGTTGAGCAGGGGGGTACCCGGAGCGTAGTCGAAGCCTTCGTAGGCGAGCAGGTCAGCGTGGGCGGGTAGCGCGGCAAGGGCCAGAAGGGCGATCAGTACTGCGGGGGCACCAGACGCGGGCGGGCGGTGAGACATACGGTAGTTTCCTTTTTTCTCCACCTAAAGACCTGAATCGCGGGCACAGGCCGCAGTTATGCCGCAGTTATGCCAGTGATGGAAATCTACTCGGCGGGCGTTGTGGGTGTCGGGAAGCCCGGCTGGGGGGGCGCGGTGCGCTGTACGGGGGACTGGTCGAGGACGTAGGCAGCCCCCGCGGCGAGAAGGGCGAGGACGAACACGAGGAGAGCGACCGGCGCCCACGGCAGATCACGCCGGGAAGGCGCCGCACTGGTCTCCCGATTCTGACCCGAGAATTTCGGCAGTTCGCCCTGGTTGTTCATAAACTCTGGCTTTTCCTGGGCGCCCTCTCGCGCCCGCACCATTGGGCTGGGGGCGTGCGGGGCGTTACTTCTTTCGGGTCGCCTGGTAGGCGGCCAGGACCTGCGCCTCACGCTCCGGCTTGAGTCCCCCCTCGACCTTGGCCTTCTCCTCGCCGGGGAGCGCGTCGTACCAGGCGAGCGTGGCCTTCGTAGTGTCCTCTATGGGGCGGAAGGTGAGGCCCTTCGCCACGGCCTTCTGGTTCCGGCGGCGGTGGAAGCCCGCGGTCCCTCCCTGACCGGGCACCCACAGGGGCAGGTCGCTCCACGCGGAAACGCGCTCCTGCTGCAGGAATGCGGTGGGGACCCAGATCAGGTTGGTGGCGGAGCGGGACGCCGCCTTTCGGACGCCTTCGAGCACCTGGCGGATGCTCTGCCCCCGTGCGGGGCCGAGGGCGTTGTAGGTCCCGCCGTTGCCGTCCTTCTCCACCAGGCGGATGGTCCATTCGGCGAGGTCCCGGGCGTCGATATACTGCACCGGGTCGCTGCCATCGCCGGGCGCGAGCACATCGCCGCCTTTGCGCAGGCGCAGCGGCCAGTACAGGAAGCGCCGGGTCTCGTCGCCCGGCCCGATGATCAGGCCCGGGCGCACGATGATGGCCCCGGACCCGAACGCCTTGCGCGCCTCCTCCTCCGCCAGCGCCTTGAGCGGGCCGTACTGCTGCGCGCTCTCCATGCGGGTCGCGTTGGGGTCTCCCCCCGTCATTACCTTCGCATTCTCATCCTGATCCGGCTTGCTGTTGTCCGCGTAGACAGAGACGGTGGATACGAACAGGTAGCGCGGCGTGTGCCCCTTCAGGACAGCGGCAGCATCGCGCACCCACTTGGGCAGGGTCGCCGGGTTATCGATGACGGCATCCCAGTCGCGCCCTTCGAGCGCTTTGAGGTCCCCGTTACGGTCACCGATCAACTGCTCCACGTTCAACCCACCCAGAATTCCCGGATGGGTGCGCCCCCGGTTGAACACCGTGACCTTGTGCCCGCGCGAAGCGGCATAGCGGACCTGGTGCGGGCCAATCAGGCCGGTGCCCCCCAGAATCAGAATGCGCATCCAGAGTCTCCTTCTTGACAGCCTGTCAACCGGGCAAAAGACCGTACGAATACCCTTCGACAAGTTCTTCCGTGCGGAGAGTTCTTCCTTCCGCACGCTGCCTCACGGACTGGCTCTCGCGCCTGTGGCGAAAGGCAAAATACAAAAAAGCCAGTGAGCACTTAACTCACTGGCTTTGGTTATTTATAGCCCGTAGGGGATTCGAACCCCTGATCTCCTGGCTGAGAACCAGGCATCCTGGACCACTAGACGAACGGGCCATTTGGTTTCGTCGGGAGCGTTTCCGTCCCGACGAAACGCACTATACCACGGCTCGCGGGAGCCTGCAAGCATTCAGCCGCGACAAGCAGCAGACCATTTAGAGGCGCCCCATGAAGCCATACACGATGTCCGAGGAGCCGGGCAGGTGCTCATGGCCAAAGTCCGGATAGATACGCATATCCTTCTTGCCCGGTATCCGGTTGTAGGCCGCGAACTGGGTGGAGGGGGGACAGACCGTGTCCATCAGGCCCGTGAGCATCAGCACTTCCGCCTGGATACGCTCGGCGAGGAACTGGCAGTCGATGTACCCCAGCCGTGTGAAGATTTCATCCTCCCGCTCATGGAGCGGGTCGAAGTGCCGGAAGTAGGTTTGCAACTCTTCGTAGGCAGCCTTGGCCAGATCCATCTCCCACACGCGGCGGTAGTCGCACAGGAACGGGAACGTCGGCGCGGCGAGCTTTACGCCCGGTTCCAGAGCGGCGCACGCCAGCGTCAGGGCGCCGCCCTGAGAGCCGCCCATCGCGCCAACACGCGCCTCGTCCACCTCCGGGAAGCTCATAACGATGCGCGCGAGCTGGGCAGTGTCGAGGAACATCCCGCGGTAGTACAGCTTCTCCGGGCTGTCGGAGAGGCCCCGAACGATGTGCCCGCGCAGGGTCGTTCCTTTGACGCCGCCCACATCCTCCGAAAGGCCGCCCTGACCGCGGCAGTCGAGCGCGGCGACACTGTAGCCGCGGGCGACGTAGCCGAGCTTATCGGCCCAGTCGCCGCTGTTCCCGCTGTAGCCGTGGAACTGAAGCACGGCCGGGTGCGGCCCGCGATCCCCCTTGGGGCGCAAATACTTGGCGTGGATGCGCGCCCCGCCCACGCCGGTGAACCACAGGTGGAAGCACTCCGCGAAGGGAGCATCCAGCGGGTGCGGCTCCAATTCTACACGGGGATCAATTGCGTGCATCTCGGCGAGGGCGCGATCCCAGAAGGCATCGAAGTCATTGGGGCGCGGATTGCGTCCGGTGTAGGTCATTAGCCGCTCCAGCGGCATGTCGATCAGTGGCATTCGGTTCCCTGCCTTCACCCGGGCAGTGCTACGGAGAAGGGAAATAAGGTACTTTCAACAAGGATGTGATGTTAGCGATAACTTCGATTTAAGAGCCGCCGTATCCTGCGGCAGCTAGAGGAGATGTCATGAAGGCAATGGTCAAGGCCGCGCTGCGTAAAGTTGCACCCACCTGGTTTGACTCCTTCACGGCGAAGCGGGGTAATCGCCACATCGAGAAGTTCCTGCGAGATCTGGGGATCCCCGAACTTCAGGAGGAGGTGGTCGCGAAGATCGGGACCACCGTGCGGCGGGGGCCGTTCACAGGCATGCAGTACGTGGCAGGGGCGCGCGGCTCTATCTTCCTGGCAAAGATCATCGGGTGCTACGAAGCGGAGCTCTATCCAGCATTCGAGAGCATGCTGGGGACACCCTATGACACCATCGTAGACGTTGGCTGTGCGGAAGGGTACTACGCGGTGGGCCTCGCGATGAAGGCCTCTGGCACACCGCGCGTCGTTGCGTACGATGTCGACGCACCGGCGCGGGAACTGTGCGCCCGAATGGCGCGGGAAAACGGCGTCGCGGAGCGAATCGACATTCGGGAGAGATGCGATCCTGGCGAGCTAAATGGCATTTTGTCCGGGCAAAGCTTCGTCCTCTGCGACTGTGAGGGATATGAGATGGACCTGCTGGACCCGGAAGCGGCGCCCGCCCTGAAGCACGCCGAGATGCTGGTGGAACTGCACGACCTGTTCCGACCCGGCATACGGGAGACCATTCTGGCCCGATTTGCGGCAACGCACAACGCCCGCCTTATTACGAGCGAGGAGCGGAACCCGGACGCTTACCCCGAATTGACCTTTCTGCCCGAGGAAAAGCGCCGCCTTGCCGTCTCGGAATTCCGGTCCGGCGAGATGCAGTGGGCTCACCTGACGCCGCACCGGTACGCGGCGCGCGCCTGAGGGTCAGTACCCGAGGTGCTTGTCGACGCGGTTGCGTAGCGGCTCACCCGCCTGCGTCCGGCGAATCTGCTCGGCGACGAGGCGGGCAAAGCGCGGCCAGTAGTGAGGGGTGACACCGCCTACGTGGGGTGTGATGATGCAGTTGTCGAGTTCCCAGAACGGGGAGTCCGGCGGCAGCGGTTCGTCGACGAAAACGTCCAGACCCGCACCGGCAATCCAGCGGTTCTGGAGCGCCCGAAGAAGCCACGTTTCGTCCACCAGCCCGCCGCGCCCGATGTTGAACAGGTAGGACTCCTTGCGGACGATCTCGATCTCCTCTTCACCAAAGAGCATCCGTGTGTGCGGCGTGAGGGGGAGGGCGAGCACGATGAAGTCCGAAGCGAGCAGGAGGTCGTGGTACTGGAGGTGGGACAGCAGGACGTCGATGCCCTCCGCGCCGCGCGACGGGTCGCGGCGGGTGCCGATCGTCTTCATCCCGAACGCCTTGCAGCGTACGCCGATGGCCTGACCGATCGTCCCCGCGCCGACGATACCGACCGTCTTCCCCTCCAGTTCAAACAGGCTATCTGCCAGAGTGTGACGGCGCGACCAGTCCCGCTCGCGCTGGGCGGCGAAGGCGCCGGGCAGGCCGCGCGCGAACGCCAGCATCATGGCAAGCACGTGCTCCGAGCAGGAAGCCGCGTGGATGCCCGCCCCCGTGGCGGCCTGGACGCCGTTCTCGAAAAGCTCGGGATACAGCTTGCCATCTACGCCCGCGCTCCAGAACTGAACCCACTCCAGACGCGGCATTCGCGCGCGCACCTCGGGCTTGAGGCTGCCACAGAGGACCGCCCGGGCGGACGCCAGCGCCTCTTCGTCGGGCGCGTCGGGGGCGGTGAAGCGGAGGGAGACGTCGGACCCAAAGGGCGCCAGCGCGTCTTCCAGCGCTTCACGCAAGGCAGCGTCGTCGGGGCGAGTCAGGCAGAGGACGTTCAACGGGGCGGGCATGGAAACGGAATCTCTTTCAAACATCAAGAGTACGGATGCGGTCTTTGGCGACGGCGACCAGTTCCGGCGCAACGATGATGCCGTAGGCGCCAGCCTCCGCCGCACGCGCGAGCGCCGGCAGCGGTTCGTCGCGCGCCGGGTCGCCGGAAAGATATACCCGGAGGCGGGGAAGGTTGTAAACAGTCCCGAGCGTCAGCGCCGAGTAGTCGTCGTCGCTGAAGGGGAAGAGCGCCACCTCATCGAAACCCGCCAGCGCCTCGTCCGGTTGGTCGAGTTCCGGGACCGCTCCGAGCGCGGCGCAGATCTGCGGTACGCTCGCTGTGCGGCGCTCGTCCTCCTCCAGAGCGGTCAACTCTACGAGTTCGCGCCGCAGCTCGGGCAGGGGGAGGGGCAGGTCGTTCGGCGATAGAAGCCAGCGCAGGCGACACCGCGCGGCCAGCGCCACGATCATCCCCGGGTCGATGACCTCCGGCGGAGCGATCAGCGCCGTGTCTCCCCCGCCTGCCAGTTCGGCGCCCGTCAGGAGGCGTGCCAGCGTCTCCTCCGGGTCGCCGACGTACTCGGGCAGCAGATCGCCGGGGCCGTCGATAAGGATGCCGTCTGCGCCCTGGGCCACAGCCTCCTCGATATCCTGCGCCGAATAAACGCGCGCCCATACGGCGATCTCGCGGCCGTTCTGCGTGCGCGCGGGAACATGCGCCGCGCCCAGGAGTACGCGCGGGCGGCGGCGCTGCGCCTCCTGGAAGCGCGCCACGTCCAGCGCGTCCGGCGCGACGACGACGCGTCCTCGCACCGCGTCGAGGATAAGCAGTTCGCCGTCCGGGACAACCTCGCGCGCATCCGGGATACCGGAGATTACGGGCACCGGGCTATTCAGTCCCTCCGCCGCCTCCCACTCGCTGACGACCCCCACCAGGCGCAGCCCTGCCGGGAGCCGCAGGAGCAGGGCGTAGGCCGCGTCCGCTGCCACCAGGGCAATCTCCAGCGGCTCTTCGCTGCGCTTGTGGAGGCGGGCGGCTTCCGCCAGGAGCTCCTCCGCCAGAGTCGCGCGCCCGTTCCCGTCGTCTACCAGCAGCGCAGCCCGTGCCAGGAGTGGGGGGGCATCGCCGTGGCCCGTCCCGGTCAGTACCGTCACTGGTCGCCGCCTCCGCTGTTGCCGCCCCCGCCGGGTGGGGGAGTCGTGGGCGGCGGCGCTGCACCGCCGCCCGATGTCGGCGGCGTGGCGCCGCCGGTCCCTTCGTCCTCTTCCTCCTCAACCGCGATGGTCGCCTGGATGCGGTTCTTGCCCTTCGGGGCGTTCTTGTCCGCGTAGACGGTGAACTCCTCCGCTCCCTCCCGCAGGACGGCGATGGCGCGCGAATCGTTCGGCACGGCGATGTTCTCCAGACCGTTCGGGCGGACGGACTTAATGTCGCCCGCCAGTTCGACCTGTTCCGCTCGCCCGTCGTACAGTCCGCGCAGGCCGGTGATAGTCCGGTCCTTATGCTTGACCACCAGGTTCCCGGTCAGGACCGCTTTGCGCGTGCGCCAGTTGTACACGACCTTATCGCAGGTGATGGTGACCGGTTCCTTGAACTCGCGGCGCACGGAGCCCTCAGGCGCGTTGTCATTCGCGGGGGCGGGTCGGGCGATGATCTTCACCCGCCCGGTAATTTCGGCGTCCCGACGGGCGTAGTAGGCAACGCCCTTGTCGCCGGTCAGCGTGTTCTGGGCGTCGTCCAGGCGCACCGGGCCCGGGGCGGTCGCTACGTCGGTCGTGTCGTTGAAGACCACCTTTTCGGTTCTCAGGGTGGAGCCCCGTGAGGAGATCTCCACTCCTCCGGTCGCCGTGATGATGTCGTTCTGGTTGACCGTCTTGCGGTTGATGACGTCCGCCTGGAAGTCCACCGGGACGGTATTGCTGCCATCCTTCGCCTGTGTGGACTGGCGCACCTGAGCAAACAGCAGGGCAGGCGCTGCGGCAAGGCAGAGGAGCGCCGCGGCCGCGCCGGCAGCCGCGGGCGGTGTGCACCGCCTGCGGCGACGTTGGGTCTTCATAGCGGTAATCTCCCCGTCGGCAGGGCCGAATCGGTCGCATCCACGAAGAAGCGGGCGCGTACTTTGCGAGCGCTCCACTCCCGAGTCCGCAGATCGACCGCCAGCTCCTGCGCGCGGACGGTATCCCGGTCAATCTGCGCCACGACTTCGCCGGTGCAAAGGACCCGGTTCTGGCCCACGTCCCAGCGCAGCGCTCCGGCGCGCACGTTCACGTCCGGTTTGCCCTTCTCGCCGGGGACGCGGCAGGTGATAGGGCCGCTCACCTCCAGCGATTTCGTTGCCTCGGTGAACAGGGCGCGCGGCGCGGTCACCAGGGCGCGGACCTTACCGGACCCGTCGCTGTCCATAAGTTTGGCGTCGATCCCATCCTCGAAGCGGATGCTGGATCGGTTCCGGTCGGTGTCCACACGCTTCGCCCGAATCGTCCAGGCGGGCCGGCCGTTCGCGTCACGCCCGTTGATGGCGGTCTCGCCCAGGCGGATTTCGGTTCCCGGCGGCAGCACAGAGGAGGCGACCGGGCGCGGGGGCGCCTGCGGGCGATTCGTGCGTGCGTAGTGGAGGGCTCCCGCGACCCCCGCGATCAGAACGGCAGCGGTCGCAGCGAGTCCCAGGCGCTGGGCACGGTCGCGATCGGGCTGCTGCGTCTTCGGCTTCATACGGTTCTTATACCGCGCCGGGCGTCCCGTACGTCGCCTGAAAATAGCACGCGGCGGGAACTGCTCGCCGCGTCGGACGAACCGTTCCCGCCGCGAGGACGGGTGGAGAGAGCGGGCTCTTTAAAGCGCCGGCGGGGGCGGCGGAAGGTCCCGGCTGAAGATACGCACGTCGCCGACGTTCACCGTCTGCCCAGCGGCGGTCTGGCTGATGGGGTAGCCGTTGCCAGGGGTCAGGGTGTAAAGCGTCGAGCCCACGTAGCCGAAGTCGTAGTAGGCGGCCTGGCCGTTCGGGTAGTTCGGGCCGATCACGGTCAGGTTCGTCTGGGCGGCGGGCGCGGTTTCGATGACGAAGTTCCCGGCGCCATCTGTGGCGGTCGTGACCCCACCGGCAGCCACGGTCGCGCCAGCGACCGGGGTGCTGGTGTTGTTCTCGATCACGCGGCCCCGGATCGTCACGTTCTGGTTGACCGGGCCGGTGTTCCCGGTATCGGTGCTACCGCCGCCGCCGCCGCCGCAGCCACCGACGGTCAGCAGCAGGCCGAGAACGACCGCCATACAGGACCAGAGGGAGAGAGCGAAGAACGCCCGTCTGCCCCCGCCGATTGCCGGAGCGCCGTCCATGCGCAGGCGGCTTCCCAAGCCAAAAACCATCGTTGCAAATCCTCCGAAGGGTGCGGCCCGGCGTTTCCACCGATCCGCGCCGTTATCGCGTTGGGTTCTCGCTGTCGAACGTTGCGGCGGACATCCACTCGCCAGGTTGCTGGGTGCGGGCCGCGTCATCATGCTAATTGACCACGCCTCCCGCCGATTCCTTCAGAGACGTGCCCTGCCGCAGAGGAAATCTTACACGCCGGGCACCCGGGGCAGGCGTGTGCTATAGTGGGTTCGAAACGCCACCGTCAGGAAATCACCGCCATGCCTCGATTCCCCGCCGCTGTGTCGCTGTTCCCGAGCCGTATTCTCGCCCCTGCCGTCGGCCTGACAGCCGTCGCCCTGTTCTCCACATTCTGCTGCCCGCCTGTGTCGGCCCGCCAGGAGGGGGCAAAGCCGGCGGGCGCAACCGCCCCGCCGCAGGGGGACGCCGTCCAGCGGGCGGTTTTTGTGGATATCTACGAACTGAACCTGCTTCAGTCTCTCGTGCCGCTGAAGCTCACGCAGACGCAGAAGGACCGCATTCTCGTAGCGCTCAAAGAGGTTCTGGAGGCCGACAAGGAGCGCCGGGCGAAGGACACCGAGGCGCTGAAGGAGATCGCGCCTGAGGTGGCGAAGGCGAAGGCCGCGGCCCTCGAAGGCACCACCGTTTCCGCCGAAACAAAGGCAAGGATCGAGGACATGAGCAAGGCGGCGGATGCTCGTCTGCTCCAGGCGCGCCGCGCCGCCGTGGCGAAGCTGCTTCCGGTCCTGCGCGAGATTCTGACCGAGGCCCAGAAGGAGGAGATTGATGCACAGAGCGTCGCCTTCTTCGGCGGTAAGCGCGTCCCCGCGAAATACCGCGACAAGCCGAACGACGCCCCGCGCGCCGAGGTCATCGACCTGTCCCTCACGGCGTATATCGAGCGAGTCCTTCTGGATGACGCCACTATCGGCTTGCTGACCCGTTTGAAGCCCGCGCCGGAGAGCGCCGCCGCCGCTGCCGCCGAAAACCCCTGAGGCGGGAACCGGGGACCGCTCCGCACGGTATCCGCAGAGGTGCCGGCGTTCTGGTGTTATCGCGCCGGCAAGTCTGCGCACGATAGAATACATCCTAGAGAAGTGTGCGCCGGCTCCTGCCGGCGCGCGTAGTTTAAGGAGCACCTTCCCCATGATTCCCGACGCCTCCCGGGCGTTCCTCAAGCGACTGGTCGAGACCCCGTCGCCGTCTGGTTTCGAAGAGCAGAACGCGGCGCATTTCCGCGAGTTCGTCGCCCCGTTTGCCGATGAGGTCACTACCGACCCGATGGGCAGCGTGATCGCTACGGTGAACCCCGAGGGCAGTCCGCGTGTGATGCTCGCCGGCCACATCGACGAGATTGGCTTCCTGATCCACCACATCTCTGATGAGGGCTACTGCTACTTCAAGGGCATCGGCGGGCACGACCCGATCATCCCCGTGGGCCAGCGCGTCACGATTCAGACCAGGAAGGGGCCGGTCGAGGGCGTCATCGGCAAGAAGCCCATCCACCTGCTCAACGAAGACGAGCGTGGGAAGAAGGTCCACCTGCACGACCTGTGGATTGATGTCGGCGCGACCGGAGGGCGCGAGGAGGTGGCGGAGGCCGGTGTTCGCGTGGGTGATCCCGTCACCTACGCCTACGGCTACACGCCGCTGCTGGGCGACCGTGCCGCCGCGCGTGCCTTCGATAACCGGATCGGTGCGTGGGTCGTTGCGGAAGCCCTGCGCCGCGTGAAGGAGAAGGCGCCTGCCGCTTCCGTGGTCGCGGTGGCGACCGTGCAGGAGGAGATTGGTCTGCGGGGGGCGCGAACCAGCGCCTACGGCGTCGATCCGCAGATCGGCATCGCGGTGGACGTCACGTTCGCCTCGGACTTCCCGACGATGGAGAAGAACAAGTCCAGCGATGTGAAACTCGGCAAGGGGCCGACGATTCTGCGCGGCGCGAACGCCAACCGGAAACTCGCCGACTTCCTGATCGCTCAGGCGGAGGAGCATGGGATTCCGTACCAGCTCGAAGCGACGCCGGGCGGCACCGGGACCGACGCCAATGCGATGCAGATCTCGCGCGCGGGCATGTTCACCGGACTGGTCGGCATTCCGCTGCGGTACATGCACACGCCCGGAGAGGTGATCTCCCTTTCCGACGCGGATAACGCGGCCGAACTCCTGGCGGTCACCTGCGCGGCCCTGCGCCCGGGGGACGTTTGGACGCCATAAGGCAAAAGCGCCGGCTCGGGCCCGCCCTCCGGCACACGGCTCTGCTCGCCCTGCCGGGCTTCCTCTCGGCGGTGCTGCTGACGCTGTGCTTCCCGGGGCCGGGCCTCTGGTGGCTCGCTTGGGCCGCCCTGGTGCCGCTATACGCCGCCCTCATCCCCGCCCGGGGGGAGGGCGGCGGCACCTCTGGCCGCAACGGCGCCGTCCGGGCGTTCCTGGTGGGATTCGGCTTTGGCCTGTTCCTGCACCTGGTCGGGATGTACTGGATGGCGATGATCGGCGGCGTGCCCTGGGCCGTGCTATCGGTCATTGAGGCGGGGTGGTTCGGGCTGTTCGGCCTCGTCGCTGCGCTCCTCCTGCCGCGTCTGCCCGCGTGGGCGCGGCCGTGGCTCTTTGCTGCCCTGTGGACTCTGCTGGAGTATGCCCGCTCTACCGGGCGCCTCGCCTTTCCCTGGTTCCTGCTCGCCGCGACGCAAACGCGGCCGGCGGCGCTGCCGATCGTGCAGGTGGTGGAACTCACGGGCCAGTGGGGACTCTCCTTCGCCGTCGCCGCCGCCAACGGGCTGATCGTGGAGGCGTGGCGCGCGCGGGAAACGCGCACCCGGGTCGGCTCCGCCCTGGGGGCTGTGGCGGTGCCCGCGGTGCTGGCGCTCTGGGGAGTGGGAGCGCTTGCCCGGGTCGGGGTAAGCGAGAAGACGGTGGCTGCGGGCGCGGCCGATACGGCCCGCCGCACCATCGCCATCGCTCAGGGAAACGTCCAGAAGCCGGCGCGCTACAGCGAGGAAGCGCGCATCGCAGCGATGCAGACGTACGTGGACCTGACGCGGGAGGCGGTGGCGAAGTACCGCCCGGCGTTCGTGCTGTGGCCGGAGACCGTCGTGCCCGGCGATCTGCTGTACGAGCCCTGGCTGTACGACACGATTGTGAATCTGGCGCGGGAAACGCGCACGGACCTGCTGGTGGGGGCCGCCGATGTGGATGTCGAGGCGCGCGAGCGGCGCAACAGCGCGTTCCACTTCGACGCAAACGGACTCCAGCGCAACCGCTACGACAAGCAGCGCCTCGTGCCCATGGGGGAGTTCCTGCTGTTCCGGGAACTGCTGTGGTCGATCTACGAGAAGTACGGCGGGTTCGACATCGATTTTGTGCCAGGGACGCTCCCGGGCCTCTTTCCGGTGGGGGGGTACGGCACGAACCGCGCTGACATCGGGATGCTGATCTGCTACGAGAGCGCGTTCCCGGCCATCGCGCGGGGACGGACGGCGGGCGGGGCGCGTCTGCTGGTGCAGATGACCAGTGACCAGACGTTCGACGGCACCAGCAATCCGCAGCAGCACGCGGACCTCGCAGTGCTGCGGGCGGTGGAGAATCGGCGCTGGTTCGTGCGCGCGGGGTCGACCGGCCTTTCCGAGATGCTGGCCCCCACGGGGGAGGTACGGGCGGGGTTGCCGTCCGGCGTGAAGGGCGTGATTGGGGGCGACGTGACCCTGCGGAGCGAAAAAACGCTCTTCGTCCGTTGGGGGGACTGGTTCGTTGGGGGGTGCGCGGCGCTTACGGCGCTTGCGACACTTGCCGCGATCCGCTCGTCGCGGCGTCGGCCAGCGGATGCCACCGAACCAGCCGCACCTTCTGAACAAACCACCCCGTCTGCGACGGCGCCGTGACGGTGACGACCCGCTTGGCCTGGGGGTCCGCCTGTATCCAGGTGCGGTCCCCCAGGTACGCCAGCGTGTGGATGCCGGAGGCCGTCACGGCGATGTCTCCAGGCGCGATGCGCGAGTAGTCCAACTCGTTCAGGCTCTTTGCCTCCGCCACCACCGCGGTCCAGCCCTGGTACTGCTTTCCCAGAGCCTCCGCCGAGCAGTCGAACCACCAGAGCGCAGCGGCTTCGCGCAACAGGCCCGGGTTCGCGGTACGTACCCCCTCCTTTACGAACGCGTCGATCATGCCGCGCCGCACAAGGCCGGAGCAGTCGATCCCGAGGCGTGTTTCGCCGCCCCACAGGTAGGGAGAGCCTTCGTAGCTCTCCAGAGACTCCAGATACGCCGTGCGCAGCCGGGGTATGTTTACCGGGCGCGACGGCAGCAGGGCCAGCAGCGCCAGCAGGACGCCCGGGAGGGCGCAGGCGGCGCGCAGTACCGGGCGCGACCACGCCAGGTACAGCGCGCCGGCCCAGAACAGAAACGCGCCGCCGACGATGCCGAGACGCAGCAGCCCGAACCGGAATGGGAGGAGGAACGCCACGATCAGGAGGATGCCGAGCGTTACCCACAGGCGGGGGACGATGCGCGGAGGGCGCGGCGGATCGATGAACGACAGCGGCATGGCGGGAAGTTACCTCCTTCTTCCCGGGGTGTGACGCTTACCCCGATAGGCCGTAGGCGCGCAGGGCGTCGTCTACCACCTTCTGCTCCGCGTCGGTCAACTCCACCAGGGGCAGGCGCACTCCCCCCACGGGCTGGCCGAGACGGCCCAGGGCGTACTTCAGCGGCGCGGGCGACGGCGCCGAGAACAGCACTTTGGCCACCGGCAGGGTCTTCAGGAACAGGTGGAGCGCCTCCTCCCGGCGCCCGTCGAACCACGCCCGGTGCATAGCAGTCAGGTCCGGCCCGACGATGTGGGAGGCCACCGAGACCACACCGGCGCCGCCGAGCGCGAGCGTGGGCAGAATGGTGAAGTCGTCCCCGCTGTAGATGTCGAAGGTCTCCGGGGTCAGGCGCGCGATTTCGGCGACCTGCGCCATGTTGCCGGACGCCTCCTTGGTCGCGACAACGTTGGCGCAGTCCGCAGCCAGCCGCGCCGTGGTCGAAGCGTCGATGTTGGTGATGGTGCGACCCGGCACGTTGTAGAGCATGACCGGCAGCGGCGTGGCCTCTGCGACCGCCCGGAAGTGCCGGTACAGCCCCTCCTGAGACGGCTTGTTATAGTACGGCGCCACGGAGAGCAGCGCGCTCGCCCCGGCTTCGTGAGAGCGCTTCGCCAGCTCTACTACCTCGCGGGTGTCGTTGCCGCCGGCGCCCGCGATCACCTTCTCCGCCCCGACCGCCGCGATCACCGCACGCAGCAGGTCGGTCTTTTCCTCCACCGAAGTGGTGGGGGACTCGCCGGTGGTCCCGTTGATGACCAGGCAGTCGGAGCCGTTCCCGAGCAGCCAGCGCGCCAGCTCCTCTGCCCGCCCGAAGTCCACCGACCCGTCCGTGCGCATCGGGGTTACCATCGCCGTCACTACATGCCCAAACCGGGCGTTGCTCCCTCGCATCGTTAAATCGCCCCCCGCTCAATCAACAGCTCGGCGATCTGGAACCCATTGAGCGCCGCGCCCTTCAATATCTGGTCGCCGGACACGAACAGGTCCAGCGCCTTCGGATGGCTAACGTCTTCGCGCAGCCGACCCACCAGCACGTCGTTGATGCCGCTGGCATCCAGGGGCATCGGGAAGGTGTTCGTTTCGCGGTCATCCACGACCTGGACGCCCGGGAACGCGGCCAGCGCCGCCCGGGCGGCGTCCAGCGACGGGCGTTCGCCCGAGAATTCGAGGTTGATGCTCTCGCTGTGGGCGCGCGGGATCGGCACGCGGATACACGTCGCCGTGATCGCCATCTCCGGCTCGTGCAGGATCTTTCGCGTCTCGTTGACCATCTTCCGCTCCTCCTCGTTGTACCCCGTGGCGTCGATAGCCGTGTTGTGGGAGAAGAGGTTAAAGGCGATCTGGTGCGGGAAGACCTCCTTCGCCGCCGGCTCGCCGTTCAGGATGGCGCGGGTCTGCTCCTCCAGCTCGCGCATGGCCTGCGCGCCCGCTCCCGAGGCGGCCTGGTACGTGGAGACGACCACGCGGCGCACGGGCGACAGGCGGTGCAGGGGCGTCAGCGCCATCAGGAGGATGATGGTCGAGCAGTTCGGGTTGGCGATGATGCCGCGGTGCGCGAGGGCATCCTCCGGGTTGACCTCCGGAACGACCAGCGGGACCTCCGGGTCCATGCGGAACGCCGAGGAGTTGTCGATTACCACCGCGCCGGACGCCACCGCAGCGGGGGCGAACTCCTTCGACCGGCTGCCCCCCGCCGAGAAGAAGGCGATGTCAATGCCCTCGAACGAGCGTGCGGTCAGCTCTTCCACCTTGAGGTCGGTGCCCTTGACACGGATGGTTTTTCCCGCGGACCGCGAAGACGCGAGGAGGCGCAACGAGGCGAGCGGAAGGTCACGCTCTTCCAGAAGGCGCAGGAATTCGGTCCCAACCGCGCCGGTCACCCCGGCGATGGCAACGCGATACTCTTTCATGCGAACGTCTGAGTCCCTTTAGTGTGAAGTCGTTGATGGGGTGCGCTCCCGCGACGCCAGCGCGGCCACGCGGTCGGGGAGGTTCTCCAGCCCGGCGACGATTCCGCCGCCCACCGGCGCGAGCGAATGGACACCCTCCAGCATCTCCGGTGAGCATACCAGGATGAGCGCTGGCGCCTCCGCCGCTCTGCCACCCGTGAGCGCCGCCTCCAGGGCGGAGGCCGCCGCCGCGGCGTCCGTCTCCTGCGGCTGCGGCTCTCGCGGCGCGTCCTGCACCGCGAAACGATTTACATCTACCACGATAGCGTCCGCCGCGCCGCCCTTCGCGTCCGCGGGCGCTGTCCCATGCACCTCAAAGCCGGGCGCGGCCCGGGCCACTTCCGCGGCGAGGTCTTGCTCGCCTATCACAAGAACGCGCGCTGGCGCGCCGGGGGGACGCTCCCCGCAGGCTTCCGCCAGTGCCTGCCCCAGTTCTGCCCGGGAGGTCACCATGACCGGGAAGGCCAGACCAGCGCCGTTGCCCGTCTTCCTCAGACTGAGCAGGGCCAGGGGGACGGCCCGGGTAGAGGGGGTGGTGCGGAGCGCGTGGAATACGCCCAGGGCGTCCGCGGGCCGGGTCGCGACATTCAGCGTGACGGCATCCGGGCGCAGGTCACGGGCGCGGCGGACGGCCTCCTCACGCTTGATGGCGCCGCTGGTCATGTACCCCGCGCGCCGGAACGGGGCCGTTACCAGGGCGATAAGGGGCGGCTCCAGATCGACCGCCAGCACCAGTCCCTTCCCGAGCGAGCCCGCAGCGGGGACATCGCCACCGGCCTTCTGTGCTCCCGCGGTCTCTTCGGCGGCGTCCGCGACGGGCAGCGTGAAGATGAACCGGCTGCCCTCGCCGGGGGCGCTCTCGACGCGGATACTGCCGCGCATCTTGTCCAGAATCGCTTTGGTGATCGCCAGCCCCAGGCCGGTGCCGCCCGCGTCGCGCGTGGTGGAGTTGTCGGCGCGGAAGAACTTCTGGAAGAGCTTCTTCTGGTCCTCGGCGCTGATACCGATTCCGGTGTCCGCGACGGTAGTGGTCACGAACCCGGCCTCCGGCGCGATGCTCACCGAGACGCGGCCCCCGGCCTGTGTGTACTTGATCCCGTTCGAAAGGAGGTTGACAAGTACCTGGGTGATGCGGTCGGCGTCCCCGGAAACCGGGGGAAGCGCGGCGGACGCCGGGTCCGCGGGCGCCTCCAACTCCAGCGTGATGCCCTTGCGCTCCGCCTCGTTCGCCATGATGCGCAGGGCGTCACGGACCAGCGGCAGGTAGTCCACGGACTCGCGCCGCACCGCCATCCGTCCGGACTCGATGCGGGAGACATCCAGCAGGTCATTGATGAGGTTGGTCAGGCGGCGCGTGCTCACCTGCACCATCGTCAGAAACTCGCGCTGCACCTCGTTGACCTCGCCCGTGCGCCCGCTCACCATCAGGTCGATGTACCCCTTGATGGCGGTAAGCGGGGTCCGCAACTCGTGCGAGACCGTGGACACGAACTCCGTCTTCATACGGTCCACGATCGTCTCCTGGGTCACATCGCGGAACACGAAGATGCGTCCCAGAAGCTCGCTCGTTCCGTCGGGGGCCGCGACGGCACCCGACTCCCGCCGCACGGGCGCGGAGTACAGGCGCAGGGTCCGCGGCGCGGGCTCCAGCAGGTCCATCGTGGTGGTTACCACCGTGTCCGGGTCGGCCAGTATCTCCCGCATCCGCTCTCGCACGGCCGCCTTGTTCTGGAAGCGGGAGATGAGCAGGGGACTCGCCTGCTCATACGTCTGGTCCATCAACACGTCCGCCTCGATGCCGAACAACTCAGAGAAGCGCCGGTTGACCAGCGAAAAGCCGCCGCCCGGGTCCAGCAGGACGATAGCGTCGTTGGTCGCGTTCAGCACCGCCTCGAAGCGCCGCCCGATCGCCCCCAGCGCCTCGTTCTGAGTCCGTAGAACCGCCTCGCGCTGCCCAATGGTGCGGGCCATCTGGTTGAAGGCGCGACCCAACTCCCCGACCTCGTCCTCGCCGTAGTCGGTTTCCTCCATCAGAATGCGTGACGTATTCCCCTTTTCCAGCTCCTCGGCCGCACGGGTCAACTGCTCCAGCGGCCGGGTGATGCCCAGGGACACAGAGCGCCCGATCAGGAGCGCTATCAGCAGGGCGATTACCGGGGCGCCGAGCGTGAAGGTGGTCCGGAGCCCCTCGCTGAAGCGCGCCCGCAGCAACTGCTGGTCTCGGAATCGCGTGGCGCTCCGGGAAAGGCGCTCCGAGGCGTCGCCCACCGGCTGGAACTCCTCGGTGCAGCGGAACGCGGCGACCTGCCGGGCAAACGAACTCCGCAGGGCGGCGGCGGTCCCCTGGCCGGAGCCGATTTCGGGGGAGGCGACATCCCGCAGCCAGTTGCCGTAGGCCGCGTTCGTCTCGTGGATCAGCGGCGCCAGGTTCGATTCCGGGTACTGGTCGGCGTAGTCGGTCAGGTCGCGGACCCGCGACCGGAACAGCGTGCGCGCCGCCAGAAACTGCCGCCGGAAGGCCTCATCCCGGTACAGGATGTAGCCGCGTACGTTGCTCTCGGAGTCCGCAGTGGCGCGGCGCAGGTCGGAAACCTGCTCCACCAGGCGAACGGTGCTCTCGTAGTCACGCGTGACACGGCCAAGCAGCGTGGAAAGGAAGAAGGGGACGATGAGGCCCGCCACGGTCAGCACGCCAAGCGCCAGGAGATATCCGAGGAAGATCTTCTGCGCGATGCGCCGGGAGCCGAGCATGGGGGCCACCTTTTTCGCGTGACGCCGTTACGTTAACAGGTGCTCCAGGCCGATTACCAGGCCGTTGAGCGTCCGGGCACGTCGCACCGCCAGCAGAACGCCGGGCATGAACGATGCCCGGTCGATAGAGTCGTGCCGGAGCGACAGGCGCTGCCCAGGCGCTCCGAAGATGACCTCCTGGGAGGCCACAAACCCTGGCAGGCGGACCGAGTGGACCCGCACCTCACCTGCGGCCAGGCCGCCACGCGCGCCCGGGAAGGTCTCGAAGGCGCCGGGGGCGTCCCCCTTCGCCGCCGCGGCGTCGCGCGCCTCGGCGATCATCTCGGCGGTGCGCGCGGCGGTGCCCGAAGGGGCGTCTACCTTCCGCTCGTGGTGCATCTCGATGATCTCGACATCCGGCAGATAGCGGGCGGCCTCGCGGGCGAACCGCATGAGCAGAACCGCGCCCAGCGCGAAGTTCGGTGCGATGAGGGCGCCTGTCTCGTGCTGGGCGCAGAGAGCACGCAGCTCCTCGAAGTCCGCGGGCTTCAGGCCGGTGGTGCCCACCAGGGGAATCACCCGCGCCGCAAGGGCGGCGCGCAGGTTCGTCATCACCGCCTCGGGCACCGTAAAGTCCACCATCACATCCGCCCGGGCATCGCGCAGCGCCGCGGCCAGATCATCCCCGTGGTCCACCTCGGCGGCGACAACCATATCCCCCGCGGCCTCGCGCGCCTCGTTCACCGCGCGGACCACCTCGCGGCCCATGCGCCCTCGCGCACCCGTCACCAGCACCCGAATCGGCTCCGGCATTCGTTTCCCTTCTCCTACGCAGCCGGCGCGCCGTTCTTGGGCCGGGGCGCGCGGCGTGGCTTCTTAAACGGACCCACCGCGGCGATGGTCACGCGGGACAGGTCCTCAGGAAGGATGGCCTGCGCCACGCGCAGCACATCGTCCTGCGTCACTGCGTCCACGGCGGCCAGAATCTCGTCCAGCGGAATCACCCGGTCAAAGATCACCTCGGACGCGCCCATGCGGTTCATGCGCGAGGACATCGACTCCTGCTTCATGACGATGCCGCTGCGGTACTGTGCCTTGGCGCGCTCCATCTCGTCGGCGGTGATGCCATGCTCCCGCACCTTGGCGAACTCCTGCCGCACCAGGTCCAGGCACTCGTTGTAACTCTCCGGCGACGTGCCGCCATAGGCCACGAAGTAGCCGCCCTCGCGGTGAATTGCGGCGTAGGTGCCCACGGAGTAGGCCAGCCCGCGCTTCTCGCGAATCTCCTGGAACAGGCGGGAGCCCATCGAGCCGCCGAGCACCGTGTCCAGGATGGCCAGGGGGTACTTCTCGGCGTCAAACTGGCCGAAGGCGGGGACGCCGACGCAGAAGTTCATCTGCGCGATGGGGCGGACGTAGTTCAGAGTGTCGATCGCCGCGGCAGGGGGCACGTCCACCTTGGCTTCGCCCACGCCCTGCAGGCCGCCGAGGTGCTCGCGCACCAGGTCAACCACCTGCTCATGCTCCAGGTTGCCCGCCGCGGCGACGATCACCGCGCCCGGGCCATAGTGCTGGCGCATGTAGGCCCGCAGGTCGTCCGGCTCCAGGGAGGCGACCACCTCAGCGGTGCCGATGACCGGCAGACCGAGTGGGTGGTTGGGGTAGAGGGTCTGCGCGAACAGATCGTGGACCAGGTCGTCCGGGTCGTCGTCACGCCGCTTAATCTCTTCCAGCACGACCTTGCGCTCGCGGGCGGTCTCCTCCGGGTCGAACACGGAGTTGCTGTACATGTCCGACAGAATGTCGATCACAAGCGGCAGATTTTCGGAGAGCGCGCGGGCGTAGTAGCAGGTGTACTCCTTATCGGTGAAGGCATTCAGATAGCCCCCCACAGAGTCCATCTCGTCCGCAATATGCTTGGCAGACGGGCGGCGCTCGGTGCCCTTGAAGAGCATGTGCTCCAGGAAGTGGGAGATGCCCCGGTGCGCGGGGTCCTCGTAGCGCGCACCGGTCGCGACCCAGATGCCGACGGAGACCGATTGGACGTATTCGATGGACTCGGTAACGACCCGAACGCCGTTGTCCAGCGTCGTCTTGCGAACCGTACTTGTCATGGGGCAATTGTACCGCGTTTCGGCAGCGCCTTCCGCGCCTCTGCCAGCACCATTCCCAGCGTTGCCACCAGCGCGTGCAGCCCCTCCTCGCTGTCCGGCACGCCCGGCCGCCACGACGGCACATGGATGAACAGGTAGGGGACCGCAGGGATGTCACCAGAGGCCATCGCTTCCAGCATCGCGTAGGACAGATGGTTGCACACAAACGCCCCGGCGGTCAGGCTGACCTGCACCGGGAGCGGCGTCCGCCCCTCCAGGTCGCGTGCGATGCGCCCCACCGGCAGGGTCGCGAACCGAGCGTCCGCGCCCCCTGCCCGTATCGCGGCGTCGCGCGGCTGTCCACCCCCGTTGTCCCGGATTCGGAAATCATCCCAGTTGACGGCTACCTTTTCGAGCCGTACCACCCGCTCCGGCCCCGCCTCCCCGAGTGACACCATGAGGTCCGGCGCCCGGCCCGCCTCGCAGAGCCGGTGCAGGGCGCGCACCGCCGCCCGCTCCGCCGCCCCCGCTGTCACCGGCAGGATCGCCGTCCGCACCGCCGGGTCCGCCGCGAGCCGCGTCGCTGCCTCCTCTGAGGCGTTGACGCGGCTCCCGCCGAACGGCTCGAAGGCGGTGAGGAGGATGCGGAGGCCCTCACCCCGACCCTCGGGATGGCCCCCCTGCTCTGGTTTTGGCCCCCCTCCCCGGTCCTCGTTCCTCGGACCACCCCTCCCCCCACGCCC
>CALEKU010000207.1 GCA_937902745.1 uncultured Armatimonadota bacterium | reverse complement strand
GGGCGCGGTACAATAAACGGCGTACTTTTTCGCCCGCTACCTGCTATGCCTTCTCTCCTTTCCTGCCAGTCGCTCTCCAAGACCTACAGCGCCCGCGCCCTCTTTACGAACCTGTCGTTCGGCATCGAGGAGGGGGAGCGCGTCGGGCTCATCGGTCCGAATGGGTCAGGCAAGTCCACCCTGCTGAAGATCCTCGCCGGGCGCGAGGCGCCGGACGCCGGGGCGGTGTCCGCGCGCCGCGGCCTGGTGATCGGCTACGTCCCGCAGGAGGAGGAGTTCCCCGAGGGCGCCACCGTGACCGAGGTGCTGGTGGAGGCGCTGGCGGGCACGGGGCTGGCGCACGACGAGGACGAGCGCGACCGGCGTATCGCCCTGTTGCTGGCCGACCTGGAGTTCGCAGATCCGGCTCAGAAGGCGGATACCCTCTCCGGCGGGTGGCGCAAGCGCCTCGCCATCGCCCGGGAACTGGTGCGCGACCCGGAACTGCTCCTGATGGACGAGCCCACGAACCACCTGGACATCGCGGGCGTCCTCTGGCTCGAAGCGTTCCTGAAGCGCGCCCCCTTCGCCTGCCTGCTCATCAGCCACGACCGGGCGTTCCTGGAGAACGTTGCCACGCGCACGGTGGAACTGAACCCCCTCTACGCCGAGGGGTACCTGAGCGTCAACGGGCCGTACAGCACGTTTTTGGAGCGGCGCGAGGAGTACCGGGCGGCGCTCGCGGGGCAGCAGGACGCCCTGCAGACCCAGGTCAAGCGTGAGATCGCATGGCTGCGACGCGGGGCGCAGGCGCGCTCCACCAAAGCCAAGGGGCGCATTGACGCCGCGGGCCGTCTGATACAGGAACTCGCGGACGTAAAGGCGCGTGGTGCGGCGGGCGACGCCACCGGCCCGGATATCCGCTTCTCGGCGTCCGGTCGGCGTACGAAGGAGCTGCTGGCGGCGAAGGATATCGCCGCGGTGCGCGGCGGACGGACGCTGTTTTCGAACCTGTCGCTGCTGCTGACGCCGGGGACGCGGCTCGGGCTGCTGGGGCCGAACGGCAGCGGGAAGACGACGCTGCTGCGCCTCCTGACCGGCGAGGCCGCGCCGGACGCGGGCGAGATTCGCCGTGCTGAAAACCTGCGCACGGTCTGGTTCGACCAGGACCGCGCGCAGCTCGATCGCACGCAGACACTGAAGGACGCTCTCAGCCCAAACTCGGACACGGTGCAGTGGCGCGGCGGGAACCTGCACGTCTCCGCCTGGGCCAAGCGCTTCGGCTTCCGCGCGGACCAGATGAACACGCCGCTCCAGTTCCTGAGCGGCGGCGAGCAGGCGCGCGTCCTGGCGGCGCAGCTTATGGTGCGGCCCGCCGACCTGCTGATCCTCGACGAGCCGACCAACGACCTCGACATTCCCACCCTGGAGATGCTGGAGGAGGGGCTGCTGGAGTTCCCCGGCGCGATGGTGCTGGTGACCCACGACCGCTACCTGCTGGACGCCGTTTCGACCGATATCCTTGCCCTGGATGGTGACGGGAGCGCACGGTTCTTCGCGGATGTAGACCAGTGGGAGGCGTGGCATCGCGAGCGCGGCACGACGCCCGCCGCGGGAGCCGCTTCCGCGCCGGCGGCCGCGAAGCGGGCTGCCGCTGCCGCCGCACCCGCGACGGCGCCGAAGCCGGGCCTCTCCGCCTCCGAGCGCAAGGAGCTGGCCCGGATGGAGGAGACGATCCTCGCCGCGGAGGAGCGGGTGGCGGAGATTGAGGCATCGCTGACATTGCCCGAGGTAGCGACCGATGCTGCACGGCTACAGCAGGCGTGGAACGACCTGGAGGCGGCGAAAAACGAGGTGGCACGCCTGTACGACCGGTGGGAAGACCTGGAGGCGCGCAAGCGATGACGGACGGGGTAGCGGCGGCGGCGCAGGCGGACGTGGAGGTGCGCTTTCGGGGCGTCGCCACCGGGGGCGCGGCGGTGGGGCGCGTCACCGGGCCGGAGGACTCGCCGCACGTCGGCATGACGGCGTTCGTGCCGTTCGCGGCGCCCGGTGAGGCCGCCACAGTGCGCGTTTCCCGCCTCCATGCCCGTTACCTGGACGGCGAACTGGTGTCTCTGCAGGAGGCGTCCCCGGAGCGGGCCAAGCCGCGCTGCCCCTACTTCGGTACGTGCGGCGGCTGCGATCTGCAGCACATGACGTACGCGGCGCAGCTTTCCGCCAAGCGAGACATGGTGGTGGGGGCGCTGCGGACGGCGCTCGGCGGCCCCGAGGCCGCGGATGCTCTGGTCGCCCCGGTAACGTCGGGACTGCCCTACGGCTACCGGCGGCGCGTGACGCTGCACCTCGGGCCGGACGGCAGCATGGGCTACTACCGCCGCCGCTCGCACGACCTCCTGCCGGTGAAAACCTGTCCGATCTCGGTGGAGCCGATCGACGCTCTGCTCGGGTCGGACTTCACGCTGGAGGGGCTGTTGCCGCAGGGCATCCGCGCGGAACTGGCGCTGGAGGCGGGAGAGAATGGCCTGTTCGGCGTGCTGCGCGCAGACCGCCCCCTGCGTGTGGCCGACGTCAACACCCTGGTGGAGCGGATGCGGGCGCACTTCGCGGGCGGCGCGGTGGAGGCGGGCGGCGGCATCGTGGCCCAGTTCGGCGAGGAGACGGTGCTGCGGCGCATCGCGGCGGACGTGGCCGTGATGCACGCGACCCCCGGCATCTTCGGGCAGGTGAACGCCGCCGTCAACGAGGCGCTGGTGGAGGCGGTCTGCGCCGTCGCCCGCGATACCGGCGCGCAGACGGCGTACGACCTGTATGCGGGCGCGGGCAACTTCGCCCTGCCGCTGGCGGCGATGGGGCTGCGCGCGGTGGCGGCGGTGGAGTCCGCCCCGGCGCTGGCGGCGTCCGGGCGCGCGGAGGCGCAGCGACGGGGGCTGGCCGACCGGCTGACGTTTGTGGAGAATACGGTGGAGCGCTTCCTGGCGCGTCGGGAGCGGCGGGGTGAGCGTGGCGCCGCGGGGCTGGATGCCGACCTGATCGTGGCGGACCCGCCGCGCGCCGGGCTCGGCCGCCTCACGTCGCGCTTCGACTTCGGGCGCGACCTGCTGCTGATCTCCTGCGACTTGGCGAGCGCCGCGCGCGACCTGACCGCGCTGAAGAGCGGCGGCTGGCGCGTCGCGCGCGTCACGCCGTTCGACATGTTTGCCCAGACCGCCCACGTCGAACTTCTGACCCACCTGAGACGGTAAGGAGTCTTCCGAGCGATGCCCAAAGGTGAATCCGGACCGTTCACGCCCTACACGCCGCCCGCGCCCGCCGGCGGCGATGCGGCTGCCGCCAGGCGCCGCCCACCTGTGCTGCGCTATGTCGGGCTTGGCTGCGCAGGGCTCACCGCCGTTCTGCTGATCGGGTTTATCGTGATCGGAGCGCGGTTCCTCAGCGAGATGAATCGGCCCCTAGAGCGAACGGCGGAGCTAAAGACCCTGAAGGATACCCCGATCTACATCGGCGCGGAGTGGGATGAGGAGGTGACCCGGCTCGGGCGTGGGACACTCGCGGGGCTGCGCGCCTTCGTCCCTGCCAGGGACTACACGGCTCAGGGGTTCCGCACACGCGCTACCGCGGACGCCGTGCTCTCGTTCTACGACCGGAAGATGGTAGCGCAGGGGTACAAGCCGGTGGCGCTGGGCAACAGCACCCAGGAGGGACAGGTGGCCTACGGGAAGGAGCGGACCCTGGTGGTGGTGCAGGCGTTCCCCGACCAGTCCGACCCGGACGTGCGCCGCATTCTGGTGATGCGGCTGGACGGCACAACGCGCCGCCTGGACGACAAGGACGAGGGCGGGAGCGGGACCTTCTAGGCCCGCTGCTGCCCTCGCTCTAAACGCTGCGGACGAGCGCCTCCAGCGCCTCGACATACGCCTCGAACGCCTGTCGGCCGAGGGGGGTCGGCGCGTAGGTGGTGCGCGGCTTCTTCCCCACGAACTCTTTGCTCACGGTGATGTAGCCGTGCTCCTCCAGCACCGTCAGGTGCGTGGACAGGTTGCCGTCGGATACGCCAAGCGCCGCCTTCAGGAAGTTGAAGTCGGACTCGCCGGACGCCATCAGGCTCGACATGACCCCCAGGCGTACCTTCTGGTGGATGACGTCATCGAGTGCATCTAATCTGCGTACCGCTGCCATTGCTGCCTTCTTACCACCCGTACCGGTAGCCCATCCAGGCTCCGTAGGCGATGTGAAAACCTCCAAACGTCAGCGCCATCATCGCCCGCGGCCCGAACACAAAGTCGGGCGGGATCAATAGGGTCAGCGCGCCCGCCGCCAGGAACGCCCAGCCGAGCGCGGAGACCTCCCGCACCGAAAACATCCCCACGGAAAGCAGCGAGGCCGCGTAGCAGAGCATCCAGACGCCGTACAGATACGAGCCCAGCATCTCCGGGTGCAGCACGTAGAACAGCGTCATCGCGGCGCCGGCCACAAACCCCGGCGCCGCGGCCCGCGCCAGGTGCTTGCCCAGCGGCGAGAACGCCGTCTTGCCCACCCGTGCCGCCCGCCGCTTCGTGAACAGGAAGTCTGTCACAAAGCAGAGCAGCATGATTCCGGTCCACAGGCCCGTGAACGCGAACTTCCAGTCCGGGTTCGGCGCGTCCTTGATGAACATCTGCGTGGCAAGGCAGCCAGCCAGCGCCAGGAGCCCGACAATGATGCCAGACAGCCCGGACAGAGTGGAGTGCTTGGTGGAGCGCTCCATGGCCTGACGGATGACCCGCAGGTGCTCCTCGGCCTCGCCCGCCGAGGTGACGACGCGGAACACAGGCCGCGGTTGCTGCTGCTGGTACATCTCTACTCTTTGCCTCGCAAAGTGCTTTCCAGAGTTCGAGGATAACACGACTTCGTGCCACCGTCAAGGCGGGAGCCGTGCCTCACGCGTCGTGCCCCCAGAAGTGGTCGCGCAGGAGCCGCGCCACGCGCGCCACGGCCTCACTGCCCGCGTTCGCCGGGGTCCAGCGATCGTCGGCCACGCCCTTCGTGTAGACGCACACGGCGATGTCGTTTGCACTACCGCCGCTCCCGCCGCGCCGGAGGATGCCCGCGTCGTTGCGTACGCCGCTGACGGCGCCGGTCTTGTGCAGCACCGTCACGGGCGGGGCGTCCGCGCGCAACTCCGGCGCGTAGGGGTTAACGCCCAGGTAGCGCGGCAGCATTGAGGCATCGGTGGTGGTTTCCAGTAGCCCCAGCACGGCGTCGCGCGCCGGCTCCGGCAGAAGCGTCCCCTGTGCAAGCCCATCCATGAAGTGCATCATGTCCCTCGGGGTGCCGGTCGCGGTGTGCGGCGGGTCGTCCGGCCCGAGCGCGAAGCGGATGGGCCGGTGAATCGTCGTGTCCGGCATCCCCCACTCCTGGTGCATCCGCCGGTTCACCGCCTCCGGTCCGCCTACGGCGCGCAGGCAGAGGTTGGAGGCCGTGTTATCAGAGACCATGATCGCCAGCAGGGCCAGATCGCGCAGCGGCAGGGAAAGGCCCGGCGTCAGGCGGCACAGCACGCCCGACCCGGCCACCACGTCCGCGGCCTCCACCGTCACCGGAGCGTCCGGCGACAGCCGCCCCTCCTCGACTTGCAGGTGCAGCTCCGCGACGATGGCGGCCTTGATCACGCTGGCGGTGGGGAAGGTGATGTCGGCGTTATAGAGTACCGTTTCGCCCTGGTGCGCGGCGGCGACCCCGAGGGTCCCTCCCCCGAGGTCCGCCTCGACCGCACGCAGGGAGTCTACGAGACTGCTCATTCCGAACCGGTGTCGTCGCGCCGGGGCAGGACCGAAGGCGCCGCCGGGGGCGCCTGGCTGGGCGCGGGCACGTCCGGCACCATCGGCGGCGGTACGTCCCGGTTCTGGTCCTCGCGCATCAGGGCCTCGAAGCCCGTGGCCGTCTTCTCCTCCAGTGCGCGGAGGCGCTTCTCGTCTTCCGCGAGGCGGGCGCTGATCTGGTTCAGACCGTCGTCCTGATCCTCATCGTCCTCCTCCTCATCATCGTCCGAGAAGGCGTATGGCGACGACACGGGGCGCGCCGGTGCCGCGGCGGCGAGTGCCGCGGCGCGGCGCTTCTCCTCCGCCTCAATCTGCTCCTGTACCTCGTCCCAGGTCTCGATGGGCTCAACCACGGTCGAGGAGGCCGGGCGGGCGCGGGTGTCGGCCCACTCGCGCAGCTTCTCGATGCCCTCGCGCATGGTGATAGAGAGCGGCACCGAGTCCTTCAGCGCCGTGACCAGGTCCTCGGTGGTCACCTCCCGCTGGTTGTCGCCGAAGGCGTGGAACAGCGCGGCCACCACCACCTGCTCAATCTCCGCGCCGGAGTAGCCCGCGGACTTCTTCGCCAGGAGGTCCAGGTCGTACTTCTCCGGGTCGCGGTTGCGCTTCTTCAGGTGGATGCTGAAGATCTCGCGCCGCTCCGCGAAGGCGGGCAGGTCCACGAAGAAGATCTCATCGAAGCGCCCCTTGCGCATCAGCTCCGGCGGGAGTTGCGACACGTCGTTGCTGGTCGCGATGACGAACGTTGCCGCCTTCTTGTCCTGCATCCAGGTGATGAACGTCCCGAACACGCGGCTGGTCGTACCACCATCCGAGAATGGCGAGCTTTGCGTCCCCGCGAACCCCTTTTCCAGTTCGTCGATCCAGAGGATGGCAGGGGATACCGACTCGGCCGTGGCGATGGCCTTGCGCATGTTCTCCTCGGACGAGCCGACGATGCCGGAGAAGATCTTGCCGACATCCAGGCGCAGCAGCGGCAAGCGCCACAGGCTCGCGATGGCCTTGGCCACGAGCGACTTGCCGCAGCCCTGCACCCCGAGGAGCAGCATACCCTTGGGCTCCGGCAGGCCGTAGTTCTTCGCCTCCTCGGTGAACGAGGTAGTGCGCTGGTCCATCCACTGCTTCAGCAGGTCCATCCCGCCGACATTGGCGAAGGCCTCGGTCTCCCGGTAGTACTCCAGGATGCCGGACTTGCGGATGATCTGCTCCTTCTCGCCCAGGATTACATCGATGTCGAAGCCGCGCTTCTCCACCAGGGAGCGGGCAAAGACGTTCTCCGCCTCGTTGCTGGTCAGGCCGGACGCCGCCTTGAGCACCTGCTCGCGCTCCAGCGGGGTCAGGTCGGTCTTGATCTGCGGGTTCGAGCGCACCGACTGGATGATGCCCTCCAGCAGCCGGTCCAGGTCGGCGATGGTCGGCAGCTGGTAATCGATCACGGTGATCTCTTTTTCCAGCTCCGGCGGCAGCTTCAGCAGCGGCGAAAGAATGATGAGGGTCTTATAGCTGGTCTTGAGGATGGCGATCAGGTCACGCAGACGGCGCGTTACCGCTACATCGGTGATGAAGGGGTGGAAGTCCTTGAGGACAAACACGCTCTGATCCGGCGCGTTGATGACGTAGTCCAGCGCGGCCAGCGGGTCTTTGCTGGAGAGGTTCCCTGCCATACCCGTGGTGAACGTCCACAGCAGCATCTTCTTGCCGCGGCGCTGGCAGATCTCGCGCAGCGTCTCCTCCACCCGCCGCTCCTCCCAGGAGACGATATAGATGATGGGGTAGCGGGCGCGAATCAGCGTTTCCAGTTCGACATCGACTTCGCTTGCGTCGTAGGGCACGGGGAGTTCTCCTGAAAGGATTTGCGGGCGGTCGCACCTCTATTATATGCCGCCCGGCGGCGGCGCGACAACCGCGCGGCCTCAGAAGAACCGCGCGGCTTCCGGGGAGCCGGGGGCAACGCCCGCCGCCTCCATCGCCGACACGGCCTCTTCCAGCGCGTCGCGCTCGTCGTACAGGCGGTCAGCGTCCAGTTCTACCCCGTCGCGTGTCACCGGGCGCCCGCCCAGCTTCTGCCGCAGATGCGCCAGGGCCACCGCCACCCGGTCGTACGCCGCCAGGGGAGCGGGCGAGTAGGGCAGCTCGAATCCCAGAGCCAGCCCGCCCACCGCCTCGCCCTCCGCCGCGCGCTCCGGCAGGAAGTAGGCCGGTGGCCCCAGCGCGCTCACGGTGAAGAGTCGCCGTCCGCTGCCGGCCGGGTTGTGCCAGTGGAACAGGTCCAGGTCCCCCCAGGTCAGGCCCAGGCTGTAAAGCGTTCGCCACACCGCCCGCCCCGGGAAGGGACGGCCCAGTGGCACCAGTCGCATCTCCACGCTGCGTCCGAAGCGCCCCTTGAGGTCCAGCAGACGGGCGGCGCGGCGCGCGGCTTCGGAGGCGTCCTCGCGCGGCGCGGCGGCAAACCCTGCGGGGGCGAGAAGGCGCCCCGCCTCCACCGCGAAGCGGCGCAGATCGCGCGCCGCCTCCTCGCCCTCAGAGAGCAGGTCCGCCAGCGGCCACGCCAGCGCGAGGCGCGACACCCGGGCGCTCTCCGGCACCTCCTCCAGGGGCACCCAGCGCAGTGCGCCGTTTGCGCCCGGCGCCTCGGCCCACACGTGGGGGAACTCCAGCGCCGCCCGCGCGGCCGGGGCGAGGAGTACGGCCCGGGCTTCGGAGGAGGGCAGCGGCACAGCGGCGTCGGTGCGGCGCAGTTCCACCACATACTCGGTGCCGGGGCGCGGACCGGGGGCGGCGGGCGGCGGGGGCGGCGGGAGGGGGACG
>CALEKU010000206.1 GCA_937902745.1 uncultured Armatimonadota bacterium | reverse complement strand
GCCCGCCCTCGTCGTCGCCACGCTGCTGCTCTGGCTGATGCTTACCCTGCTGCCGGGCTGACCGCGGGCGCCGGCGCCCCCTGCGCCCCGCCCACGCGCACCTGCGCCCGCGCGACGCCCCCCTCGGACAGCACCGTGATCTCGACGACGCCCTCCTTGACCGGGTGCAGCGTGCCCTCCTGGTCGATCCACGCCGCCCCCTGCGCCGCGAAGAGCGTCCGCGCCGGGTCCACGGACGCCCCGCCGCGCGTCACCGTAACCTTCGCGGCCTGCCCCACCACGAGCGGCTCTGCCGGCAGGGCGAGCGCAAGCGGCGGCTGTCCGGCCTCCGCTGGGGCGGGCCGATCACCGTACAGGAGGATACCGTTCGCCACCGCCCGCTCCACGCCGCCGCTGGGGCGGTTGAGCGTGACACCGAGCAGATTCAGGGCGCTGCTCCCCCCGCCGTCCAGGTTGATCGCGTCGGTGCAGCCCCAGCGGCGCAGCGCCTCCGCCGTCTCCGCCAGGGTCGCGCCCGTGCTCATCGTCTGACGCCCGTCGATCACCACGAACCAGAGGTGACCGTCCCGGGTGCGCCCCAACGCCGTGCGCGGGTGACGGGTGTCCGCGAAGCTGTTCGGGCCCGGGGCCAGGGCGCTCTTCCCGTCCTTCAGAAGGATCGGCCCGCCGCCCATTACCTCCCGCACCTTCGCCCAGTCGAAGCCCTTCACCCGCACCTTCGCCTCCAGCCGGTCGCCCGGCTTCAGCGCCCGCACCGCGGCGTCCGCGGCGGCGCCCCTCTTCCCGCCCGCGGCGCCCACCAGCAGGAACTCGCCCGGCCCGATCCGGGTCCGGACTCCCTTTGCCAGCGGCGCGACCTCAGTCACCACGCCCCGGAGCGGCGTCCCCTCTGGCCCGAGCCGGTAGGCGGCGTCCGCCCGCACCCGCGCCGCTACCGCGTCCGTGCTCGCGTAGGCGTAGGCGGCGGAGTCCGTGGAAAGGACCAGCGCCCCGGCGTCCGCGCGCCCGTTGAGGCCGCTCAGGGGGCGCGGCGCCCCGCCGTTGACCGATACCGTCCCTTCCCAGGTTGCGGCCCCGAGCGCGAGTCCGTCCGTGCCCGCGGTCCACCCGGCCGCGAACGCCCGGGCGCCGCCCGCCCCGGGCGCGCTCAGCAACTCGCCGCCGCGCAGCATCAGGTTCTGAGGGTCGCCGCCGGGGTCGTCGCCCCACTGGAAGAAGTCGCCGTTCACGCCCCCGAGGGCACCGTGCTCCCGGACCATGGCGCTGACGGAGGCCCGACCGTTCGTCGGGCCGGGCGCGTACACCGTGCCGCCCGCCAGCGCGCTCTCCGCCCGCACACGGCGTGGGTCGATGCGCAGCCCATAGAGGTTGCGGGCGGGGTTCTCCTGCCGCTCCATTCGGAAGACGATTCCCGGAGCAACGTCCCGGTCCCAGGTCTGCGCCCGCGCGGCGGGAAGGACGAGGGCGAGCAGCGCCAGCAGCAGAGAAACGGACGCGCGGGAAAACGCACGCGAAGCGACAGGCATCACGGGAGCAGGGTTCCTTGGGGTATGGTTCAAGCAGCCGGCTCGCGCGTATAGGCGACGTAGCGGCTGTCCCAGGTGCCGTCGGCGTACAGGTCCACGAGGGCGTACCCGGGCTCCGTCTCCTGGTAGTTGCCGCCCCACCAGGCGCCGCAGACCGCGCCGTTGCACAGGTAGGTCACGCCGTTATAGTCGAGGCGGTCGCGCAGGTGGATGTGCCCGCTGAGCGCCAGGCGGACGTTCGGGTGCTTTACGAACAGGTCCTTGATGCGGCGGGCATCAATGTGCATCCAGGCGCCCGGCACCGTCCAGTTCCCTGACTTCTCGTTGTCGCCGTCCAGGAACGCGCACCCGCACAGGATGGGGATGTGGGACAGCACCAGCACCGGGGTCGCCTTCGGGGTCGCTGCCAGATCGGCGGTCAGCCACTCGAACTGGGCGTCATCCAGCCGCGCGGTGTAGCCGCTCCCCTGCGGCATGGTGCTGTCGAGCACGACAAAGTGCCAGCCCGCCCGGTCGAAGCTGTAGTACCGCTCCTTGAGTTTGAACTGGTCCTGCGCCCACTTCTTGCCGTAGAGCGCTTCGTCGCCCGTGGTCTTGCTCTTGGCCTTGTCCAGCCCCCAGACATCGTGGTTGCCGATGCAGTGGAACACCGGCAGGGTGCAGTTCTCGCGCAGCGTCCGGTCCCATTGGTCCCACTGCGCCTTGACCGCGCTCTGCTCACGCCCGATCGAGTCCATGATACTGTCGCCACCGTTCAGGATGAGGTCCGGGCGATCCTTCAGAGTGTGAACGTGCTCCAGACAGGCCGCCATGCCGGCGGGCGCCTTTCCCCCGGGCTGCACATGGATATCGGTGAGGTGCGCCAGGCGCAGGACGCGCTTCTTCCCGGACGTGTCGGGGGTCATCTTCGTCTCCTGAGCGTGTGCGCTGACGGCGCTGACGGCGCTGACGGCGGTGGCTGTGGCCGCGGAGGCCAGGGTCACGGCCCCCGCCTGTAGGACCTGCCGCCGCGTGGGGGCGTTCTCCATAAGTGTCGCTCCTTAGCGTGCTTTTCCGCTTCAGAATAACACCCGGGAGTCCTCCGGGCAAACCCGCGCGATGCCCTGCAGTACGATTCTGGTATCCCTGTTTGATCGCGGGCATGACGGAGACGAGCCATGCCCCAGCCCCTCCCCCCCACCCTCCCCTGCCGTCGCCTATGAGCCGCCGCCGAACCGCAAGCGGTGGACGCGGCGCGAATGCCGCTTCCTGGTGGAAAACGGGCTACTGGTCGGGCGCTACGAACTGATCGACGGGTGGGTATTGAGCGAGACGGGTCAGAATCGGCGACACGCGATCACTATCGTCTTGTTGAATACCTAGCAACCCCGGGGCAGACGGGTACGCCGAGCGGATTGCCTACTCTGAGGAGGAATCCGTCGCGCCGCTCGCCGCGCCGGGCGCGGCCGTCCCCGTGACGCACCTGCTTCCTCCCGCTGCCGCAGGGGAGTAGAGGGCGCATTTGTTGACGCCCCCCCGCCCGCGTGCTACACTCGGAGCGAAATGGAATCCATCGAACAGCAGGTGGCACGCCTGAAGCGCGGGACGCAGCTCATTGTCCCCGAGGACGGCCTGCGCGCCAAGTTAGAGAAGTCCGCCAAGACCGGCAAGCCGTTGCGCGTCAAGCTCGGCCTCGACCCCACCGCGCCCGACATCCACCTCGGGTTTGCCGTGGTACTGCGCAAGCTGCGCCAGTTCCAGGACCTCGGGCACACGGTGGTCATCATCATCGGCGACTACACGGCGCTGATCGGGGACCCGTCCGGCCGCTCCGCCACCCGCCCCATGCTCTCCGAAGCGGAGATCAAGGCCAATGGGGCGACGTACGTGGACCAGCTTTCGAAGATCCTGGACCGCGAGCGCACCGAAGTGCGCTTCAACAGCGAGTGGCTGGGCAAGCTGGGCTTCGCGGACGTGGTGCAGCTCGCGGCGAAGATGACCGTGGCGCAGGTGCTGGCCCGCGAGGACTTCCGCAACCGCTACGAGACGAACCAGCCGATCAGCCTGCACGAGTTGCTCTACCCGCTCGCCCAGGCGTACGACTCGGTCGCCATCGAGGCGGATGTGGAGATGGGCGGGCAGGACCAGACGTTCAACATCCTGGCCGGGCGCGACCTGCAGGGCGTCGTGGGACAGGACCCACAGATCGGTCTGTTCATGCCGCTGCTGGTCGGGCTGGACGGCCAGAAGAAGATGAGCAAGTCGCTGGGCAACTACGTCGGCATCAGCGAGCCGCCGCTGGACCAGTACAGCAAGCTCATGAGCCTGGCCGACGCCCAGATGCGTGACTACTTCCTGCTCTGCACGGACGTCCCCGAGCCGGAGTTCGACGCCCTGCTGGCGAGCGTGGCGAACCCGATGGAGGCCAAGCACCGCCTGGCCCGCGAGATCGCGGCGATTTACCACGGCGCGGAGGCGGCGGACGCCGCCGGGGCGGAGTGGCGACGTATCCACTCGGAGCGGCAGGTACCGACCGAGATGCCGGACGTGACGGTCCCGGCGGAGGAGGTCGCGGAAGGGCAGGTACCCCTCCTGCGCCTGATCCTGCTGGCGAACTTCGCGGCTTCCAAGAGCGAGGCGCGCCGCCTGATCGAGCAGGGCGGCGTGACCTATGACGGCGAGAAGGTGACCGATCCGCAGGCGCGCGTCCCGGTGGCGGACGGTGCGGTGCTGAAGGTCGGTAAGAAGAACTACGCCCGGGTCCGGGCGTGACGGTCCCTATGGGGGCCTTGGTGCCGTGGACTGAAGTCCCGGCTTCTGTGATTCAAGCCCGCCTCCGCGGGCTACAT
>CALEKU010000205.1 GCA_937902745.1 uncultured Armatimonadota bacterium | reverse complement strand
CGGCGCCCTCCACGGCGCCCTCCACGGCGCCCTCCACGGCGCCCTCCACGGCGCCCTCCCCCGCACTCTCCGCTACGGGGTCACTCTGGCGGTCACTCTGGGTGTCATGCACGGTCGTTTGTCCTCCTTCTTCGGTTCGGCTGCCGGGCCGCCTTGATCCGCCGCGTCACGTCAGCTTTGTCGGCGTTGAATTCAAACATGACCCGGGAGGTGGCGCGGATCGCCCGCGTCGAGTGCCCGAGCTGGTCACACGCGGCGCGCAGCGCCCGCTGCGCCTCCGCAGCGACCGCGCGGCGCCACTCCTTCAGCGCCGCCGCGCGCTCCGCGGGCGCGTCCGCCGCGAGGCCCAGCAGGAAGTGAGCGAAGTGCGCCTCCAGACGCGCCCAATAGGGGCGGCGGGGGTCGAGAGCCGCCACGAGGTTGTCCACGTCTTTGGGGTCCGGGTTGCCCTCGGGCGGGAGGAAGTGCCCGGCGACCTCGCGTATGCGGCGGCGCAGGTCCTCGGCCACGAACGTGGCATCCTCCAGGGCCGTCTGGACCTCCTCGACCCGGTGCTTATCGGCGAGCAGGGCGGCGGCGATGCTCATGCGATCCTGCCGCCAGAGCAGGAACTTCCCGGCCTTGCCGGGATCGGTCGCCAGCCCCACGACGTTCAACGAGTACAGGGTGTGAGCGGGCAGGTAGCCGACATCAATCAGTTCGGCGGCGTGGCGCACGACCGGGGCAACTTCCGCCTGCGCCCCGAGCGCGCCCAGGAACGTATGCAGGTCGCGCCAGGCGGCCTTATCGGCGTTCAGACCGAGGGCGAACCGGCCCTCCTTCTTGCTCTGGAGGAACACCTTCATAAAGTCGCCGCTGCTCTTGTCCGCCTCGCGCCCCTGGGTAAAGTAGGCGCGGCGCACCGTCCCGTCCGGCTCGCGCAGGAGGCGGATCATGCGGCTCATCCAGGCGTACCGCTCCACCGGCCCGCGCGCGGGCTGGCTCACCCGCTCGCCGTTCACCACCTGGTCCAGCAGCGCCGTGGGGTCGTCCGCCTCCCAGCAGGGCGCATCCTCCTGCCGAACCGGGCCGCTGACGAGGTTCAGCATCAGGGTCTGAAAGAGCGAATCCCCGGAGAGGAACATGGTCACGCCGCGCAGGCAGATGCCATCGGCCAGATAAGGGCGCGGCCAGGGGGTTCCGTTTACCCGGGCTTCGGCGGCCTTGCCGAAGCCGAGCGCGAACGCCTGCGCGGCGACCAGACGGCGCGCGGCCTCGGCCGGGGAGACGGCGGGCGGGGCATCGTCGCGCGTGTGGTCGAACAGGGTCGGGTTGTTGCCGGTCGCTACCTCGGTGGCAAGCTGCGCCAGCGGCCCGGCCTGCGCCATCTCCATCCGGCCGATCTGGAGGAACGGGCGGTCCTCGTCGAACAGGTCGAAGCGGTCGCGGAAGGCGTTCAGATAGGCGTCGATGCGCGCCTCGGGAAACCGCTTTGCCTCCCACATCTCCGCCCAGGCGTCGAAATCGGCCGGCGGGCAGGCGCGGTGCAGCACGGCGAGGAGGAGGCGCACCAGGGCGACCGCCACGAGGGGCGAAGCGCACGGCACCTCGCCCCACTCGTGCGCCCGCACCAGCGCCTCGCGGATACCTACCTCGTGCACCTCGCCGCTCTCCCGGTCCGAAACCGGTATCCATGGCTGCGCCAGCAGATCAAAGCTCATACTCGCGGACTCTCCTGCGGCCGATAACGCCGCCATATGCGGTAGACGGAGCCGGGATTTGGGGCAGATGCCGGTTCGGCAACCTTCAGGATGCGACACACCTCCGCATAGAGGACGCCAGTGTTGCCCCGTGCCACCTCCGGGTTTTCTCGGACTGCCTTCCGAACTGCTGCTGTTAACGTCATACGGCCTCCTGTTCTATTCCTAAGGTATAGGACGTTATGTCCTTACGGAGGTAGTGTAGCCTGCGTCGCAAGCGATGTCAATGCCTTGGATGAGGAAGTGTCAGACTTAGGGCCAGGGCGAAAAACATCGGATACGATAGTGTGAGCCTCAGCAGCGTAAGCCTCAGCCCGCGGCTCCGCGTGGACTGGGGGTGAACCGGTATATGAGGTAATGTGGTCATTCATCCTCACAAAAGTGGGGGGTGGTCGGCCCGGCGTCTGCGGGGGACGTTCGGGCGATGGTGAGTCCTTCGGCGCGGGAGAGGCGCAGGGTGTAGCCCGGCACCTCGGCACACTCCCCGTGGGTGAAGGTCAGCGTGCGGTGGTAGCGCAGGTACGCGCTGGTCTTCCAGGCAGCGGGCGGCTCCCGGTCGGTCAGCGCCGTGTAGAGTCCCCTCTGGCTGATCGACACGGCGAAACCCAGCAGGGCGCGGGCCTGTTCGCGCGTCGGCTCGACCGCCTTCAGAGCCGGGTCAGCGAGCGCGGCGCCGTCGGCGTCGGTGCCGAAGCAGACCACCGATACCGAGGGATCGCCGAGGCGCGTGGCGGCGCGCACATCCGGGTGAACCCGCGGGTCTTCGTCGTCGTAAACCGGTCGGTTCTCCGTTTCGCTGCCGGAGCCAGGCGAGAGGACGGACAGGGGCGAACTGCCGGCGTCGGCGACCATCACCGGATCGGCCTTCTTCGCGTCCTCCGTGCGCTGCGCCGTCTGCGTTTGCCGGCTTTCGTCCAGCACCCGCCGCCAGGCGTCCGGAAGGGCGGCGAGATCGGGATCGTCCTCGTAGACCTGGCGGATTAGCGGCTCGATGGCATCCGGCAGCGTGATCTTCCCCGCGGCGAGCGCCAGGCGCGTGCGGTACAGCACATACGCCTCGTAGACGAACTCGACGTGCGGCGGCAGCGCGGGCGGCGTGGCGGGCAGGCGGGCATTGTCCCCGTCGCCGCACACCACATAGAACCGCCGGGGCGCGTTCGCGGGCTGCGGCGCCCGGTTTGTGCGCGTCGCGTGGCGCCACAGGCGGCCCATCCGCTGCAAAAGCAGGTCCACCGGCGCGATCTCCGACGCCATCCAATCGAAGTCCAGGTCGAGACTCTGCTCCACCACCTGGGTTGCGATCAGCAGGGCTTTCGGGGGCCGGCAGCCCCCCTTTCCCTCCTTGCCGAACTGTGAAAGAACCTGGTCCTCGGTAGCGGCCCGCCACTGGTTCAGGGTCCGCGCGTGGAACAGCGACACCTCCCAGCCGTCGGCCGCCAGAGCGTCTTTCAGGACGCGGTACGCCTCCTGCGCCCGGCCGACCGTGTTGCAGATCAGGGCGGCGCAGCCGCCGCCGGGGAGGTCTTGCCGGAGCGTGGCGGCCAGCGCGGCGAAGTCCAGGGCGTGGTAGGAGACGTCGATGGTTCGGGGCGGGTTCGTCTGCCCAACGGTCCAGGCGCGGCCCGGCCGGGCGGGGTCCGCCGTGCCGACCAGAGTCACGCGCGGATAGGCGGCGGCCTCCGGCTCGGGGGCGTCCTCGCCCGCCCAGGCGCGTATCAGTTCGCGCCGCTTGCTGGCCGGCAGGGTCGCCGACAGCAGGATCACGGTGCAGCCCAGCCGGCGCAGCCACCCGATCAGCCGGATGAGCAGCCGGCTCATGTACACATCGTAGGCGTGGACCTCATCGAAGACCACGACCTTGCCGGCGAGGCCGAACAGACGCACAAACCAGTGCTTGGTTTGGAGCACCCCGAGGAGGCTCTGGTCGATGGTGCCGACGCCAAACGGAGCGAGCAGCGGACGCTTGCGCCCGGTGAACCAGCTTTCGGCGACCACGCGCCCGCCCGCGCCGCTCCGGTCA